>PGZR01000014.1 GCA_002841405.1 Firmicutes bacterium HGW-Firmicutes-4
CTGGAATATCTCATCGATCTGGATGGACTTACCCGGATTCCCAACCGTCGCAAGCTGGAAAGCTATTATCTGAATCATCCTGATACCTCATTCGCGCTGCTGATGGTCGATATTGATTATTTTAAGAACTATAATGACACCTATGGCCATTTACAGGGGGATCAATGTCTGATACAGGTTGCCCAGTGTCTGTCGCACTATCCATTTGAAGGACTGACTACCCGGTACGGTGGCGAGGAATTTATCACTATTATCAAACTCAACGGTCTGACTGACATCTTAACCCTAGTTGAGGACATTCGCGAATCAATCGAAGCCATGCAAATCAGGCATGAAGCCTCTGCTTTTGGGGTTGTCACTGTCAGTATCGGCTATGTTATCCGCTCAGTGAATGAAACCGATCGGAAAAGTGACGTCACCTCGCCTGACAGTCTTGAAAGTTTCATCTTAAAGGCCGACCAGGCCTTGTATCAGGCCAAGGAAAACGGCCGCAATCAAATAAAACTTTATCAAGAATAAGCATCCTGCAATGAGCCCGCCAGCCAGATTTACAAACGTATTTCTTGCCCCCAGCACGCCACCAGTTTTTCCAGCGAATAGCTGGCATTGGCAGGACTGGTGGATGGCAGTTTTGTGATCTCCTTGTTGGTTTTCTGATAACAATAGCGGTTATACAGTTCAAAAGCCTTGCCGCCATTAGCATAAATAGTTGCGATGTCACTCTTATTTAAAAGTGATCGAATATCGTTGGGCACCACATTTTTAATGGAGCTGTCGCTTGAGCCATTGATATCACAGGAATAGATCACATCCCAGACTGCGATATGATTTTCTAACAGCATCGTCTTTTGTTCTTCGATGGTGCCAGGCGTGGGCCAGACTGCCAGGGCACTGATAACTTTCCAGAATCTGTTTTGAGGATGCTGATAGTAAAAACTGAGTTCTCTGGATTTTACCGACGGAAATGTCCCCAGGATCAGAATTTTTGAATACTCATTATAAACTGGTTCGAATGTGTGGATCATCGACGTCTTTTTCTCCCTTCGTATCTCTTTTAACATCATAAAGAATTAATCTTAAAACACCCGTGAATTTGCTGTGCAGATTCACGGGTGTTTTAATTTCTTCTTTAAATTCGAATTGCCTGGGCCTCTGTCCATTGGGTAATGGTCTGATCCGGTGAATATTGATACAGATTGACCGTTTCAATAGCCGCACCAGCTTTGGGCGGTGTGATTACCACAAAGGTTCGGGTGGGATAACCCTGGGCGTTGTCAATCCAGGTTCCGCTGTTGGCGTAAATGTTTTTCTGATTGTCACGATTGGTCATGGCGATGACATCCGCCACATGGGTATGACCAAAAACAACAATCCGTTTGGAGGCATCCACATCAAAAAACTGCGTTTGCGCCTGATAATCGGTAAATGCCGGAACTGCCGCCCGGGTGATCGCTTCACTGACGGGGATTTTAACCGTTAAGCCATTGATAGTCTGGCGTTCCTCCCAGGTATCCTGGATATTGTGGTATAGGGTCGCATCGATGATCCCGGTTTCTTTGTCTTGTTGCGGGATACAGTCATTAATGGAATAATTCTCAGTGAATCCATCAATATTGGTTTTTAAAACCTTGTCATCAAAGCTTTCTTTGACCGGCAACACTGATAAAATGGCTTTCCAGGTTTGATAATATAAATAGGCGTTAAATTGACTGGGGTCTTCTTTGTTAGGAATCATTTCCGGGAAGACATTGTCCGACTGGGGATGACCCTCAATCACGCAGGTGGTGGCGATACGGGTAAAGAAATAACCCGGTGGCAAAATATTAGTATCATCGTTTGTGATCGTCCGGTTTGAAATCGGATCGGGGGTACAGAAAAAATTATACTTGTGGCCATGCTCAATGACAATTTCCGAATGGGGACCGGTGACATAGGTCCCCAGACCCTGGAGTGCCTCTCTGGCCTGACTGATGCCCGGAAAAATCCGGGCCACATCGGCCTCAGTCAGCAATAAATCATGGTTCCCGGGTACATAGGTTACCTTAATTTCTCCAGCTTTGATGATGGCATTGAAACCGTCGATGATGGCTTGATTGTTGGCCGCCACCTGATCAAAGAAGGCTGCTTTGGAATCCGGCATCTGATAATCCATGGGTAAAAACCATTCATCCAGCAAGTCGCCGCCGATGACCAGTTCTTTGACATTGGGTGAATTTTTGACCTGAGCCAGGAAATCCACCAGCGCCTGTTTATTTTTTTCCAGCTCGGCAAAAGCCGAATCGACGCCCAGATGAAAATCGCTGGCAACAATAATTTGGGTTCGTTCTTCATTTAACATCGGGTTGCCGGATAAATCAAAATCAATATTGGTGGCAAAATAACCGACATAATCACAAGCCAGTGATGCTTTGTTTTTTGAGGATAAGGTGCTTTTGATGACAAGTTTGTATTCTTCCCCCTGATCAAATCGGGTGATATCCTGATTATTGACGCGGATCGATTTGGGATCATTGAGATCGATTTTTACCGCACAAGCTTCTTCGACCGGATTCCCGGCGCTATCAATGCGATACAGCTTTACCGCTTCAGCGATGGTAGCTGGATCCAGCTCATCGCTGAATTTAAGTAAAATGGTTTGAATCTTATCTGTTACCGGCGGGTTATCCAACTCATCAGACATTATCACATTGGATTCAATGGTCATCTCTTTTGAGCCATCCTGGATTGCCGTATAAGCCCCCAGAATCGAACTAGCCATCTTTAAACAGGCAAGGCTGAAATATTTTGTGGTTTTCATAATCATAACTCCTCGGTAATTCATTTTGGATTTGATTTTTGACGATCGGATCAATCATAAGATTCTTTTGAGAAATTGTCGGCACTAACCCAATTGCTCAACCGACTGTCGCTTGTTATTTCCACATTATTTTTGCTTTCGTTTCTGGGCCTCCGCCATAATATTCTTTAGCGTCAGCAACAGCGGATTGCTCTGGCTGTTACTGAGGGCATCCTTGGAATAGGTCAATCCGGTCATCGAATTGGCTTCACAGATGTAATAGGTGTCGTTTTCGCCAAACAGAAAATCGATACTGCCAAAGTAGATATCCAGCACCGCGGCAGCTTGTTCGGCAATTTCCACCACCGCAGCCGGTGGCGTAATAAACTGCAGATCGCCGCCCTGGGAAAGGTTGGATTTAAAGTTGTCGCCATTGTCCCGGATATAAGCGGTAGAAAATTTCCCGCCGCTTAACATAATCCGCATGTCCCGGCCTTTCGAGGCAGCGATACACTCCTGAATCAGAATATGGTCATCAAAATTCATGGCGGCGTAAATATCCAGAATATTTTCCAGTTCTTTCTCAGTTTTGATCTGCACCACCCCTTTGCCCTTGCTGCCGTGCATCACCTTGACCACACAGGGCAGCCCCAGTTCACTGGCAATAAAAGAGGGTTTTGTTTTTGGGGTCATCAGCACCGTTTTAGGGAATAAAAAGCCCTGCTCGGCGGCTCCCAGTTTTTGAAAAGTCAACAGTTTGTCAGCAGTGTTGTTCAGGCTTTCAGAGCTGTTGACACAAAGCACATCCAGGGATTCCAGCATTTTAACAACGGCCTTACTATGATAGTTATTGCCGCCGAAAAAGGCTGACAGTGAAAAATCCGGCACCTCTACCGCTTCACCACCGATAAAACAATGCTGGCTGTCGCCCGGTTCACACATCACCTGGACCTCACTGACGTCCACGGTTCGGATGTTGACACCCATCTTTTCAATCAGCGCAATAATCGTCTGGATCGACGGTTCTGCCAGGGTTTCATGATTAACTAATAGCCAGCCTAGCATGTTTGGCCACCTTCTCTCAAACGTTTTTTCCAGAGCGGTTCCGGTCGGTCCTTGACCTGTTTCATTAAATCCGCAAACATTACTTTGATGTCAAAGGCCACTCCCGGCATCGCATTGGCTTCACATAAATAGAAGGTATCATTTTCACCAAACAGAAAATCGACGCTGCCCATATTGATTTTAAGCAGTTGGGCCACCTTTTCAGCGGCCTCAATCACTTCTGCCGGTGGGGTATATTCGACGATATGACCGCCCTTGGCCAGGTTGGATCGAAAGCTCTTTTCATTCTGACGGATAAATGATTTGACAAACTTTCCATTGGCCAGAATCATCCGCAGATCGCGACCAGAAGATGCTTTGATACACTCCTGAATAATAATTTCATCGCCGATTTCACTGGCGGTGCTCATACTGATCAGGTTGTCCAGTTCTTTTTCATTGTTGACCAGGACCACGCCCTTGCCTTTGCTGCCATGCATGACCTTCATCACAACGGGATAGTCAAACAGTTTACTGACAAAGGATGCTTCCGTGTATTCGGTGACGAGCAGGGTTTTAGGAAAGCAAACCGCTTCAATGGACTCGGCCACCAACTGGAAGGTCAACAACTTGTCGTCAACATTTTTGATGGCATCATATGAATTGATGCACAGCACGCCCAATGATTCCAGCATTCGCAGCGCCGCCGAGGTATGGTAGTTTTTTTCCGTAAAAAAGGCTGCCACCACATAATCCGGCACCTCCATGATTTCGTCACCCACATAAAGTTTTCCGTCAAAGTCATGGTCACAGACCACATGGATCTGCAGCGGATCAACCACCATCAGATCGACATGTAACTCTTCCACCACCTTCATAATTTTCACAATCGAAGGATCTTCCATTTTACCGGGATTTCTTAATAACCAACCTTTCATTTTAACCTCCTGAATTTTAATTATCTGATGCACTTAAATACAAATTGGCGTATAAACCACCCAGCTTCATCAGTTCGGCATGACTGCCGACCTCTTTAATGTCGCCTTCCATCATAAAAATAATCTTATCGGCATTTTTGATGGTAAAGAGCCGATGGGCGATAATAAAGGTGGTTCGTCCCTTCATCATCGCTTCCATGGCCTGGGTGATCAAAATTTCGGTTCGGGTATCCACCGATGAGGTTGCCTCATCCAGTATTAATACCTTGGGATCCGCAATAATCGTTCGGGCAATGGCCAGCAACTGACATTCCCCCTCGGACAGGGTGGTAAAATCGCCACCGATCCGGGTCTCATAGCCCAGGGGCAGTTTTTTGATAAATTCGTCACACTGGGCTTTTTTTGCCGCCGCGATAACATCTTCCCGGGTTGCCCCGCTTTTGCCATAAGCAATATTTTCTTCAATGGTGCCATCAAAAAGCCAGGTATCCTGAAGGACCATGCCAAAAGCAGATCTCAAGTTGTGTCGGGTCAGCTCTTTGACATTTAAACCTTCTAATAAAATACTGCCGTGATTGATTTCATAAAAACGCATCAGCAGATTGACCAGGGTTGTCTTGCCAGCGCCACTGGGTCCCACCACTGCCAGGATTTCTCCCGGCTCAGCTTTTAACGACACATCATGAAATAAGGTCCGTTCCGGAATATAGCCAAACTCGACATTATTAAATTCAATGCTGCCTTTAGCATTGGTAACATCCAGAACTGCGGTACCGACATCTGCCTGTTCCTCTTCCCGATCCAGAAATTCAAAGATTCGTTCGGCTGCGGCTGCACCGGACTGGATAAAGTTTAAGTTATTGGAAATCAGGGCGGTGGGACTGGCAATGTTATTGGCATAGATCAAAAATGCCTGAATTCCCCCAATGGTCAGGGTCCCGGTAATGACAAAAATCCCCCCCGCCACACAAATGCCAATATAGGCCAGGTTATTGATCAACTTCATCAGCGGTGCACTGAGTCCCGAATAAAACCGCGAACTTAAATATGATTTGAAGAACCGCTGATTGATACCATCAAATTTTTCGGCCGATTTTGCTTCGTGATTAAAAGACTTGATAATTAAATGACCGTCATAGACTTCTTCAATCAGTCCATTTAAGGCCCCCAGTTCCTGCTGCTGTCTTCTGAACAGCACCTGGGTTTTTTTTGTAATCAGTTTCATTACAAAATAAGACAGCGGAATAGCAACAAAGAAGATCAGGCTCAATTGAACATTTAATACCAGCATCATCACAATAATCCCGATAATACTGGTGGCCTGAACCAGGATCTGGGTCAGATTGCTTTCCAACGCTCCAGAAAGGGTGGTGGCATCATTGGTGACCCGGGAAAGCAGATCCCCCCGTTCACTCTGATCCAACACATTCAGCGTCAGTTTATTCAGTTTTTCCTGAATAGCATGGTCGCGTAATAAGCAAACCCGGCGCTTAAGATATAAAGTACGGCCAGAATAATTAGTTGCTGCCCGATATAGGAAAAATCAATATCCGTATTCTTTGAAATACTGTCGGCAATGCTATCGGTCACATCTTTGGTAACCACCGGTGCAAAAATCGCAAAGATGGTACTGGCAATCAAAGCCACCGCCACAAAAAAGATAACATGTTTTTTGTCCTTTAAATAATGACTCAGCCGCTTACCGATGGCACCAAAGCTGTATTTTCTTTTTTTTGTTTTCACAGTGACTCCTCCTTCCCATCGCTATAGGATTGGGATTTCAGAATTTCCTGATAAACCAGACAATCTCGGATCAGGTCCTCATGTTTACCCTGACCGACAATGGCGCCATTGTCGAGCACCAGAATGCGGTCGGCATGTTTAATGGTGCTGATTCGCTGGGCAACGATTAACACCGTTTTATCCCCAAATTTTTCACGAATGGCTTTTCGAACCAGCGAGTCGGTTTTAAAATCCAAGGCTGAAAAGCAATCGTCAAAAATCGTGATCGGGGCTTTTTTGACTGCCGCTCGGGCGATCGAAAGACGCTGTCGCTGACCGCCGGAAAGATCCTTGCCGCCTTGAGAAATGGAGCTACTGAGCTGACCTTCCCGTTCATTGACAAAGTCTAGTGCCTGGGCAATCGACAAGGCTTCGATCACTTCTTCTTCAGTCGCCTGATCTTTCCCTACCCGGATATTTTCCAGCACCGTGCCACTAAATAGCACTGATTCCTGGGGCACATAGGCGATGATATTTCTTAAATCATGCTGGGTACAATCCCGGATATCGATGCCATCAATTACAACGGCACCAGCACTGACCTCATAAAGCCGCAAAATCAGATTGACCAGAGTTGTTTTCCCGGAGCCGGTGGCACCAACAATGGCGGTGATTTTCCCCGGTTCAGCAACAAAATCCAAACGGTCGAGAACATTGATTTCGGCACCAGTATAGCCAAAAGAGACATCTTTAAATTCAATTCGGCCGGTAATGTTTTCCAGCGCAGCGGGATTTTCTTTGTCCTGAATCGAGAATTCGCAATCCAGCACCTCTTTAACCCGGGTTGCCGAAACAGCCGCCTGGGGATAGGCCATTAATAAGGCCGAAACCAGACCCAGAGCAGACATAAACATTAACACATATTGGATAAATACCATCAGACCACCCAGGCTGACGATTTGCTGCTGAACTTCTTCGGCGCCTAACCACAGAATAATCACCATCGTCAGGTTCATCATCGACTGCATCAACGGCGCAAAAAAAGCCACTGCATAGTTTGCTTTGATGGCGGCTTGCATGCCTTCCTGGTTGGCCTGACCAAATTTCTCGGTTTCATAATCCTGCCGGTTAAATGCCCGAATCGCCCGCACCCCGGTGAGTTTTTCTTTCATCAGCAGGTTTAGCCGATCCACTTTCTGCTGCATGATCTTAAATAAAGGCATGCTTCTGGCGGTGGTCAAGCCGATGATGATCGTCGTAATCAGAAAAGATCCCAGCAGTAGCAGCGTCAACGTGACGTTTTCGCGAAACGCCATCACCAGTGCGCCAACTCCCGTGATCGGAACCAGCAGCAGTGACCGCAAGCCATTAATGACCACAATCTGCATCTGGGTGGCATCGGTGGTGGAGCGGGTCAGTAGGGTGGCTGCCCCAAAGCGATTGAAATCGGTTTGGGAAAAACTTTTCACCTTGTCAAATACATCAGCCCGGATCCGGCTGGTAAAGGATGCGGTAACATAGGCTGAATAGTAGCTGGAAGCGACCATACAGACCGCCGCCACCAGTGAAACCGCCAGCATCATCGCACCGCTTTTCAAAATATAAGGGGTATCCCCCTGAGCCACCCCGTTTTCAATAATATCCCCCATCATTGTGGGCAGATAAAGCTGGGCCGCCGCCTGGCTGAGCACAAAGACAAAAACCAGAATCATCTGGAGCCGATAATCTTTTAGATACCGGATAAGTAAACTAACCATCGGCTACTCCTTATCCACTAAGGCAAAGAAAAAGTTCTCTTTGACCAATGTGTCAATTACCCGGACCGGTTTTAGCTGATTTGCGGATATCCCCCGCATGATCATCAGATCACGATAGAGGGCATAGGTTTCTTCCTGAACAAAGGAAATCTCCGAGGGACTCAAGACGCCGCTCTTCACCTTGGATCCAATCGAAGGATTGGCGGTCCCCAACTTTTCTTCCATGATTTGGCGATACGCGTCATACCGTTCTCTGGGCAACGGTTTTTCTAATTCAATAAAAATAACATAACGGCCTGGCGATACTGCCACATCGGCATAGACCGAATAATCCACCAGTTCGCAGGCGGTGGCCCGGGCAAATTCCTTAACCGCCCAGGAAATGCATTCTTCTGTGGTCTTTTCACCAGCAATGCTGACCATCTGATTAAGCCGGTAGACAAATTTGATCTTGGGACAGTTTTTATACCAACCGACCACCCGCACCACATCTTTGATCCGATAGCGGTAAAAGCCCGAGGTGTTGGTTAACACAATTTCATAATCCTTGCCAGTTTCCAGCTGTTCCATGGTCAGGGTTTCTTCCGAGTCTTCCTGATCAGCCGGAATAAACTCATAAAAGGCCGAGTCCGGAATCAGCACAAATTCCTGGGCTTCCATTTCGTTGCAGATCGCCATGATCGACTCAGATGCGGCGTAAACACTAAAATAAATGGGTATATCCCCTAAATAATGGCGCATTTTATCAGTATAAACAGAAAATCCCCCACTTCCGATGGCATGAACAAAAGCTAGCTCGGGCCAGATTCGGGGAATGATCGGAGTCTCAAAACCTTTCTCAAATTCTTTTCTTAACTCTCGCGCCCGTTTGGGGTTCGGCTTAATCTGGGTCAGTAACTGGGCTTTCACATTATCGGGTATTTTTATATCCGGGTCGATGGTGCCTTTTTCGATATCATCGACGAGCAATTCCCAGTTTGTTTCCATGTATTTCATCAAGTCAGAAATACCGGTCATAAAGGCTGACACAATATAGGACAGATTTCGATCCATCAGCGCAAAGCGAAGATGCGCATATTTGGTATCCATTATTTCGGTGGGAAAAACAATTTCCTTGGGTGAGGTGAACATCAGAAACAAAATGTCTTTGATGCTATAGACACCCCGTCCTGAAATAGACCCGGCAAATAAACCATTGGGTAGCGTTTCAAATTTGACTTCCATCAAGTTCAGGCCACGACCGCGTCGCCACTTTTTCCCCAGAGCCCGGGCAATGATGGCAAAACTGAACTGGGTGGCATATTCCCGGTAAAGATCTACGGTTTGTTCCGAAACCGGGATCTTCTTGGGATTATCCACACTTCCGGAAGTCAGGGCATAATGAACAATGGGGTCTTTGGTAAGCAGATCCGACTCGCCAGCTACCATCCGTTCAATATAAGGAGCATAATCATCATAAATTGAAAATGGCACCATTTTTTTATAATCTTCAACGGTGTTAATCTTATCAAAATGATAGCGTTTTCCATATTCGGTATCGGCATTTTTTGCTAGCATATCCAGCAACAGCTGCTTGTTTATTTCCGGAGCATTTTCTGTTAACCGATCAAAATTCTCTATTTTTTTGTAGCCTTTTTTAATATTTAGGGTATAGATCAACTTTGGTATAATTTTTATCATTTTTCGCCTTCCTTTGCCCAATGAATAATACTGCTTTTCTCCGGGTATTCTTTGACTATAGTTTTTAATTTGGTTTGATTCACATTTTTCCCCGGCATGATCGATCGGGTAAACAGCGAGTCCCGGTAGCCATCCTGCATCACCAGCAGCTCAGGTGCTGCCAATATATTGTCGTTGCGTAATTTTTGATAATCCCGGTTATCGGCCATCAGGCTTTTATCCAGCGCCGATCTGAATAATTCACCGTCAAGTGTTTCTGAGCAGGGTTCCAGCATAAATACCAATTTTCGCTGATTGGCATCTAATAACAGCTGAAAAAAACGAATTTCCAGGTTTTGTTGGACGGACACCCTTTGAATGGATCCTTCAATCTCGTAAATCATCAACTTCAAATTCTCGATGTCAAGGCGTTCGGATTCTTTACAGACAAAAACAACCCTGGGGATCTGCTTAATCATATCCGTGACATAGACAATATCCTTCATATTATAGCGATACAGCCCAGAGTAGGAAGTGATAATCAGCTCGTAATAGCAGCCTTTTTTCAACTGATGTGCCAGAACGGTTTGATTATCTGCGGTTCCCACCGGCAAAAATTCAAAAAAATAACCAAAGAGAGCGAGTAATCCAGCCGGATCCTGGGCTTTATCTGGTATATTGAACTTGCCTTCGCTGGCGCCGTAGCCCCATTCCAAAAACTTCACAGTCTCTGGCAAAACCTTTTTCACATCGGCGACTATTTTTGCCGCACTGGAAGACATCCAACAGGACACAACCGAAAACTCCGGCCAGATTTTCGCCACATCCAGGCATTTATTTTTCGCTAGAATTGTTTTCAATTCGTCAGCCCGATCCGGGTTTGGCTGTAATTTTGACTCCAGTTTTTCCCGCAGCGATGCATCCAAACATATTTTTGAAGATATCTGACCCTTGCTGATATCTTCTAGCAAATCAGTTGCAGCTTCATTCATTTTTTTCAGCAAGATATTAAAGTGCGCAATATTACTGCAAACCACCCCAACCAGATTCTTTTCTTCCAAAGCATAACGGATCGTCAGATAATCGGTGGCCTCGTTACTCACTTCTTTGGCCATCATCATTTCTGGCGGCAACACCATTTTTTTTAGCATCTCGATCGGCATATCTTTGGCCGCCTGACCGGAAGCTGAGCCAATCGGAATGCCCGCTTCAGTCTTTCCATATTCAGAGGGATTGGCAATGGCCAGCACCTTTTTCCCTGGGGCCATAACTTCTGGTGCCAGCATTAACAGCAGGATCGCCCGAATCTGAGAAACCAGTCCCTTGACCAGCTCGCCGTTTTTACTTTCCGGCAGTAGTTTGGGAATACCGGTGGAACCACTGGTAGCAATAAAACTGGCCGCCGAACCGTCAAAAAAAATGTCTGCAGCCCCGTCTTTTAATCTGTCAATTTCCGCGGCCACCTGGGAATAGTCCGAAATTGGCACTCTTTTTGTGAACGCATCAACGGTTTTAATCTCAGCGAATCCCATTTTTCTTCCAAACTCAGTATTTTCTGCGGATTTTAAAATATCCTGAAGTACACGCAATTGTGTGACCTCAGGACTATTTTCTATTAAATAGAAGCTTTTGACTAATTTTTCATTGGGCATTTCCTTTAATAACTCAGGAATGCTTTTGCCTTCACTCGCTTCAAAGATGTCACTGGAAATTTCTTCCGGCATTCTATCTATTGTCATTTTAGCACCTTATTCGATGGTTAAAATATCTGAGAATCCTGTCATATCAAACACTTCCTGGATTTCTGGTTTGACATTTTTGATCACCAGACTGCCGCTGAGTGCTTTGGATTTCTTTTGAATCAAGAGTAAAACCCGCAATCCGGCACTGCTCACAAAATCCAGTTTATCAAAATCCAAAATCATATTAAATCCTTGTTTAGTGTAATATGCTTCCATTTCTTTTTGAAATTCAGGAGAAGTATTGGTATCCATCCGACCCTCCAGTTCAACCACAAATATTTCGCCATCTTGTTTTACTTCAATTTTCATTTTTGTACCCTTTCTTTCTTTTGAAATTATAGACATGATAATTAATTTTTGGATCACTAATAATCCAGGGATGTACTGATTCCAGCACTGATGACAAAAAATGGGCAATTACATCATTGCCATAACCATGCATAGCTACTTTTTGTCATTTTTTCAATGGATAAAAGATTTCTTACTTTGAATTTTAAATGATCATACCACAATAATTTGCCATGTGCAATTGCAAAAGCATTCAAAATGTAAACTTGTATTTAGCCAACATTAATACTTCGTTAAAAATATTCCGTATGTTTTTATAATAGGAAGAATAATCATGACCCTGTCAGCCTCTTACAGTTGCATCAATATTTTTGATGCTTATTTTTATTCTTATTTACAATTAATTTTTTTCTTTTACATCTTTGTTACAATCTATTTACATTAAGAATAATTTATGTTAGAATTACTACACTTAGAATAAATCTGAGCACTAATGATCACAATAAAAACTATATAAACAAAAAGGGAAGGAATGTCATGAAAAAGAACTCTATTATTTCTATTATTATTATCCTACTTATCCTCCTTACCGCCATTTTGTTTGTTCGCGGCTGTAGCCAAGAAGGAAGCGAAATGAAAAATTATGCTGTGGCGGGCACCTACACCGAAACCGCAACCTATCAGAATGGGGAAATCCAGGTTTCCGGGGTCAATATTGAGAATGCTACCTTTACCGGTAACCTGACCATCGTTGACGCGGTTGTTGATGGGGATATTCGGCTGACCAACTCCGCCGTTCAAGGTGAATTACTGGTCAAAGGAGGAGGCACCATTTATCTTGATGGTGGCTCCTACCAGAACATTATCCTTGAGAAACAGGGTGTAAAAATTGTTTTACTGGGCGAAACAACGGTTGAAAACCTCACTGCCAGAGCTGCGGCTAATATCGTGGTTGACAATCAAAGTAAGATTAAAACTCTGAATGTTGACAAAGCTGCGAGTCGAACCACCATCACGACCCAGGAAAATGGCACCATTGAAAATATTCAGTCCCGGGGCATCAGCGACATTGTCCTGAACACCCCGACAAAATTGATTGGCTTTGGTACCAACGCTGGCGGCTCAACCCTTGTTAGCAATGCTGCGGTTGATAAAATCGTGGCTGAATCAAAGGTTGTTCTCACCCTTAACGCCAACGTCGGCACCGTCTTGTTAACTGCTGCCGGCGAAGGAACCAGCATCATCCTTGGTAACAATGCCGTGATTGCCGCCCTGGCCACCGAAACTCGGGTCGAAATTACCGGCGAAGGCAGTGTCACCAGTGCCACCACCAATGATGTCTTGAATATTACCGGTACCATAACTCCAGATGTAGTCTATATTACCACTAAACCCGTTGTCAGTGATCCAAATGGCGGGTTAATGGTCTCAACCAATACCAGCCGTCCGGCTGATACTACCTCAGGGGGCAGCAGCTCCTGGTATTCAGAATCCAGCAATTCTAGCACGATCATTAATTCAAAATACGATGTGCCACCACTTAACCCAGTGGATCCTGTCAATCCCCCATCACCGCCAACACCACCTGGCCCACCGATTAATATAGCAGTGGAAGCGATTCAGGTGACCCCAGTTGAAGCAGACGTGATTATGGGGAACACCTTAAAGCTTAACACGGTTGTTTTCCCGACCAATGCTACCAATCAAACGATCATCTGGGAATCTTCCAATAATAATGTTGCCACCGTCACCAATGGAGTAGTCACCCCGGTCGCCAATGGCGAAGCCATCATCACAGCCCGAACTCAGGACGGCAATAAAACTGATACCTGCAAGATTACGGTTAAAACAAATATCGCCGCCGTAACGATGATCAATACCATCAACGCCGTCAATAATGGTATTGCCGAAACCATTGCTTACGACAGCAACTATAACCTGCCAGTTGTGGTAATTGTCCAGGGTCACGGCAGCGAAATCTTACCCTGTTCCGTTACATGGACCCCCAACACAGTAGATACGAAGAAGGTGGGCGAAACTACCTATACCGGAACCCTGGTAATGCCGACTGGTTATGTTAACCTGAATAATGTCCAGGCTACCATTGCCCTGACCGTTCTGGCCCAGCCAGTGATTACCGCCAGTTCCGAGCTGTCATCCCAGCGACTTTATTTAAATGAAGATCCTGCCCCCGTCTTTGTTGAGGCCAGTGTGACTGAGGATAAGACCTTATCCTATCAATGGTCTTTCCGGACTGGTGATGTAGAAACCCCGATGCCAGAGGTAACTGGCCCAATTTATGACCCACCAGTATCAACAATCCCGGGTACAGTCTATTATACCTGTGTGATTATGACCGAAAATGCAGAGCCTGTTAGCGTATTAGCTGGTATTGTTGTGACCAGCGCTGACCCGGCTGTGTTACCGGAATCAACCGATCCCGTTGATAAAGCTACGGTGACCAACCCCACCGATCCCAGCATGTTCGCCGGATTAGCTGAAATGCCAGCCATCAATGAACAGCCGACCAGCATTTCACAACTGAGTGGTGTGGCTTTAGCAACCAGTTTAGCTCAGGCCACCCGGACTGCCCAAGCCGCCCTAGGCACACCTAAATCAGATGCTACCACCGCTTCTTTCTCAGTGGCCGCCAGTGTCAGTGACGGCGGCGAACTTAGCTACCAGTGGTTCGAAAATACCGACGCGATCAATGCCGATGGCAAACCGATTGACGGCGCCACCGCTAAAACCTTTGAAGCCGATGCTTCCGGCCCGGCCGGTACCACCTACTACTATGTGGAAGTCACCAATACCAAAGCAGGTTGCCTGCCGGTAACCACGGTCAGTGTCCCGGTTTCGCTCACCGTCGTATAACAAATTAGGAACAATAAAAAAAGAAGTGATCATCTTTATTTGGATGATCACTTCTTTTAATTTGGAAAAAGTAGTACCGACAATTGTTACATCATGTTGTACGCATCGGAGCGGACACGGCATCGACTGCCCGCGACCAATGCGAAAGGAGTACAGCGGATTTCGCATGGCGCGGCGAACAACAGATTAACAATTGGCCGGTACGGCAGTTGAGAGCTAATCTAAAAGCTGACTAAAGCTTATTCCATTTCGACGATCAGCTCGCCGGATTGGACGCTTTGTCCGTCAGATACATAAATCCGCTTGACCTTGCCATCTTCACTGGCAACCATTTCAGTTTCCATTTTCATGGCTTCAACAATTACCAGGGCCTGATTTTTTTTCACTTCTTCCCCTTCATTAACCAGTACTTTCAGAACCGTTCCGGGAATCCCTGATCCGATCTGTTTGGGATTTTTAGGGTCAGCCTTCAGCATGGTGACCTTTTGCTTGGCTGAAAGACTGCGTTTATCTTCGACATAGATCTCCCGACGGAAACCATCCACTTCAAACATCAGTGGACACATCCCTTCATCGTTCGGTACGCCGATGCTGACCAATTTAATGATAAAGCGTTTGCCCTTGGAGACTTCCACATCGATAACTTCTCCCACTTTTAATCCATAGAAGAATGCATGACTTTCCATCCGCATGAAATCACCGTATTCCTGGATAAACTCCATATACTCTTTCATAACCTTGGGATACAGGGCGACACTTAATACTTCCCGATCGTCCAACTCACAACCAAATTCTTCCTGGAAGTCTTTTTTGATTTTATCAAAATCTTCATCCGGTAGCAATATCCCGGGACGCACAGTGATCGGTTCGATTCCCTTTAAGACAATTTTTTGAAGTTCCGGATCAAATCCGCCTTCCGGTTGTCCGATCATGCCCTTGTAAAAATCTACTACTGAATCCGGATATGATAATTCTTTTCCCTTGGTTTTGATGTTATCGACGGTTAAGTCATTCTGAACCATGAAGATAGCGAGATCCCCAACTGTTTTTGAGGAGGGGGTTACCTTGACAATATCACCCAGCATCAGGTTGGCTTCCATGTATTTTTCTTTGACTTCTCTGAACTTATGGCCTAAACCAAAACTTTCCACCTGGGCCCGGAGGTTGGAATATTGTCCTCCTGGTATTTCCAGCTTATAGATCTCGGTAGAACCGGATTTCATTTCCGATTCAAACTTGCTGTAAACCTGACGGGTGGTGCCCCAGTAATCCGATAAAATCTGCAGTTCATCCTCATCTAAACCGGTATCGCGGGGGGTATTCTTCAGCGCTGCCACAATCGAATTAAGGGCTGGCTGAGAGGTTAAACCGCTGACACCGTTGAGTGCCGCATCAGCAATATCGGCCCCAGCCATTTGTCCGAAGAGCACCGTAGCCACCCCATTACCGGTGGTATCATGAGTATGGAGATGGATGGGCATACTAACTTCCTGTTTTAAAGCTTCAATCAGTTTATAGGCAGCTCCTGGTTTTAATAAACCGGACATGTCTTTGATGGCCAGAATATGGGCCCCAGTTTTTTCGATTTCCCGGGCCATTCTCAGATAGTAATCCAGATTATACTTGGTTCGGGAGGTATCTAAAATATCGCCGGTGTAACAAATGCTGACTTCAGCAATCTTATCGGTTTTTAATACCTCATCAATAGAAATCTTCATCCCGTCCATCCAGTTGAGGGAGTCAAAAATACGGAAAATGTCAATCCCGCTTTTGGCCGCTTCCTGTACAAAGGCCCGGATCACGTTATCTGGGTAATTTTTATAACCCACAGCATTGGCGCCCCGCAGCAGCATCTGGAATAAAATATTGGGCACTCGTTTACGCAGCTCATCCAGCCGTCGCCAGGGTGATTCTTTTAAGAAACGGTAAGCCACATCAAAGGTTGCTCCGCCCCACATTTCGAGGGCAAAGAGATCTGGTACCAGAGCAGCGGTTTCCCGGGCAATCTTGATCATATCCCGGCTACGTACCCGGGTGGCTGCGATGGATTGATGAGCATCCCGGAAAGTGGTGTCAACCAGCAACAGTTTTTCCTGATCTTTGATCCATTGAACCAGACCATCAGCCCCTCGTTCGTCCAATATCTGTTTGCTGCCCCGGAATTCGGTATCCACTGGAATCGTTGGAATATACGGCTCATCATAATCCGGCTTGTTGCCGAAGGTTTCATTAACAATGATATTGCCAAAATACTTAAGCACTGTGGACGCTTCACTTTTCTGATCTTCGATCTCAAACAACTCCGGATGATCGTCAATAAATTTGGTATCGCATTTTCCGCCAATAAAGGTTGGATGCTGAAGTACGTTGATAAGGAAATCCTTATTGGTCTGAACCCCTTCAATTTTCATTTCTTTCAGAGCACGCAGTGCTTTACGGCGGGCATCTTCAAAGTTTCTGGAAAAAGAGGTGCTCTTGACCAACAGGCTGTCATAATAGGGCGTAATTTCGGCACCAGTAAACCCATTGCCACCATCAAGACGAATCCCAAAGCCGCTACCGGTTCGATAAACATCTAACCGTCCGGTATCCGGCATAAAATGGTTTTTGGGATCTTCGGTAGTGATCCGGCATTGGATTGCTGATCCCCGGGTTTCAACTGACTCTTGATTAGGAATCCCAATTTCGACCGAGTCTAAGGGTAAGCCCTGGGCAATCAAAATCTGGGACTGAACCAGATCGATGCCTGTGACCAGTTCGGTGACGGTGTGTTCAACCTGAATTCGGGGATTCATTTCAATAAAATAATGATCGCCTTTTTTATCAACCAGAAACTCGATCGTGCCAGCATTACGATAATTTACTTCCTTGGCTAATTTAATGGCATCCTTGCAGATGGCTTGGCGTTGTTCGTCATTAATGCTTAAGGACGGTGTAAATTCAACAATTTTCTGATGACGTCGCTGAATCGAGCAGTCCCGCTCAAAGAGATGAACCACATTACCATGGTTATCACCCAGGATCTGTACTTCAATATGCTTGGGCTCTTCCAGGTATTTTTCCACAAAAATGGTACCATCACCAAAGGCTTTGGTTGCTTCACTGGTCGCTGAATGGAATTCTTTGAGGAGATCTTTTTCTTCCCGAACAATTCGCATTCCCCGACCGCCGCCGCCAGCCGCCGCTTTTAAAATAATCGGATAGCCAGCCTTTTGAGCGAACTCAATGGCTTCAGAATCGGAGGTGATCGGTTTTTCAACCCCAGGAATAGTTGGGACATTAACACTTTTGGCAACAATTTTTGACTGAATCTTGTCGCCCATTTTTTCCATCATTTCATGGGTTGGTCCAATAAAGACGATCCCTTCCTCTTCGCAACGTTTTGCAAAAAGCGGGTTTTCGGAAAGAAAACCATAACCGGGATGGATGGCATCTACCTCTTTTTTCTTTGCCAGGGTAATGATTTTGTCCATATCCAGATAGGCTTCCACCGGACCATTGGTGCCGGTAATCAGATAGGACTCATCTGCTTTGGTTCGAAAAAGAGACAGCTTATCTTCTTGGGCGTAGATTGCCACAGTATGAATGCCAAGCTCCTGACAGGCCCGGATTATCCGGATGGCAATTTCTCCTCGATTTGCGATTAATACTTTATTAAACTTTTTCATCTTTCCTTCTTCCTTCATTTATGCATTTTTATGCACAAGTAATTCTCATCTGCAAAAAATTAATTGTAGCTATTATATAAAATTGTATCGGATTATTAAAGCTATTTTTTCAGGAATTGCAAATTATTTTTTTCTGCTGCTAATTTGACATCAATTCAGCTTAAATTCGCACTAAAACGGATTTTTCGTCACTTCAGCTTAATGTTTTCTTTATTTAACTTTTCAGTCTTAACCCGGTTGCGATATTTATTTACAATTGTATTGTCGGTCTTTTTTGCGGATCTGGTTGTTTTCATTTTTGCTCGTTTATGAAAACCTGACTTGCGCGTTGTTTCATCTATTTCTTTTTCTTTGGCTTTTTCGATCCGTTCATTTTCCAGACGTTGAAATCCGTAGCGTTTTTCAGTTTCTTCTTCCATTTTCTGATTGTCAGCATAGAGGGTCCCCGAGAGCCGTCTGACCAGAAAATACCCGGGAACCACGATAACCAGAACTATAATGAGCATTCCGATATCCATATCTATTTGCCTCTTTCGACCATTTCTTTTTCATCAATCCAGTCTTTTTGATAATCCTTACTGGAGACCAGAATCTCTTGCAAAAACCGTTCATACTCTTTAGCATAGTTCTTGTTTTTCAGTTGGATCAGGTTCTTTTCCAACATTTTTTCTTCTCGGCTTTGATCGAATATATTTCCGTGATTACTGAATTTATATTCAGCAACTGCCTGGATACAGTCCATTCGCTGCTCAAAAAGAACCCGCATCTGAGCATCAATCTCATCTATTTTATTCCTAATTTCATCTAATGATTTCAATCGCAACCTCCTTAAAGTAAGAAATCCGCCATACCAATGGCAGTGACAGCTTCGACCACGGGAAAGGCTCTGACGACGATACAGGGATCATGACGGCCCTGTATTTTCAGGACCGCGTCTTTTTTTTCAGCCAGATTAATGGTCAGCTGTTCTTTGCCAATGGAGGGTGTCGGTTTAAAGGCCACCTGAAAAACGATGGGCATCCCGTTGGAAATACCACCGTTGATACCGCCATTAAAATTTGTCACTGTTTCGATCTGCCCGTCATGTATTCGCAAGCTATCATTGGTTTGGGAGCCTCGTAGGCTGACCACTTCAAATCCCGCCCCAAAGGTCACGCCTTTTACCGCGGGTATCGAAAACAATAAGGCCGATAAACGGCTTTCAATGGATTCGAAAAAGGGATTTCCGATGCCCGGTTCCAGACCGGTGATAAATCCTTCAACCAAACCGCCGACGGAATCTTCTTCTTCGACTGCGGCAATAATCTGCTGTTTCATAGCCGCTTCCAAATTGGCATGATAAAGCGGAAAGTCGGGATTTTCAAAGCCATTTATCAATGTTTCGTAAACCTTCCAGTCGCTAATCGGCTTATCCTTTACATCGCCAATCGACACAATCCGACTGCCAATTCCCAGCTCTGGTCTGATCGCTGTCAGGATCTCTTTAGCAACGGCTCCGGCAAAAACCAGGGGTGCTGTCAGCCGACCGGAAAAGTGGCCGCCGCCCCGATAATCCTGAAAACCACCATATCGGGCGTTAGCCGCATAGTCAGCATGGCCCGGTCGCATCAGATCTTTGGTTTTGGCATAATCGCCGGAACGGGTATTTTCGTTGCGAATCAACCCCGCCAATGGTGCGCCGGTGGTTTTACCATTAAAAATGCCGCTGAGGATTTCGATTTGATCCCCTTCTTTTCGCGGGGTTGCCAGGGGATTTCCCCGGGCGGCCCGGCGGTTCAGCTCACTCTGAACCCGCTCCAGATCGATGTCAATTCCTGACGGGAGTCCATCTATGACTGCGCCAATGCCATTGCCATGGGATTCACCAAAAATCGAAACTTTAAATTTATTTCCCCATGTCGAGCCCAATCCACTCACCTCCCATTGCTGTGAAGTCTTCCCAAAAATGCGGGTAGGATTTATTGACGGCTTCGGCACCGTCCAGAATAATCTTTCCTGAGGAACGAATAGTCGCGATCGCTAAAGCCATCGCAATCCGATGATCATTATGGCTTTGGACATGACCTCCGGTGAAGCCTTCCACCCCATGAATCACCAGTCCATCTGCAGTTTCAGCAATATTTCCGCCCAGTTTATTGAGCTCTAAAGCAGTCGCCATCAACCGATCCGATTCTTTAAAACGCAGTCGTTCCCCATTGATAATAGTGGTGGTGCCCTTGCTCAGACTGCCTAACACCGCCAGAATCGGAACCAGATCCGGACACTGAGAAACGTCGATGACAATTCCCCGAGTGTCTGATTTTTTTACCACCAGGCTATCTGCTTCGACACTGATCGCTCCACCCATTTGTTTGATCAGATCAACCATCACCTTATCCCCCTGAAAAGAGGAAAGATCAAGATCCTTGCAGTCCACCCTTTCACCAATGGCACCGGCCGCCAGCCAGAACGCCCCCTGGGAAAAATCACCTTCGACCCGGTAATTACAAGGGCGATAGGCCTGATTTCCCTTTATCAGAAAACGCTGATCATTGTCATTGACAATCTCAATCCCAAAGTCTTTTAGCATGTCCAGGGTAATGTCAAGATAGGGTTTGGATTCCAGCTTTGATGTCAGTTCAATCACCGAATCACCAGAAAGCAGGGGCAGGGCAAAAAGTAACCCGGTAATAAATTGGGAACTAACACCGCCGTCAATCTGATAGACGCCGGGAGTCAGAGTCCCTTCCACTGCCAGGGGTAAATCCTGTTCTTTATTTAAATGTTCATAGCGAATTGCTTTTTCGGCAAATATTTCATAATAGGGCTTCATCGGACGGGTAACCAGACGACCTTTTCCGGTAATTACCGCCCGTTTCGGCTGGAGCAACACGATCGGGATTATAAAACGGAGCGTCGATCCCGACTCATTGCACTCGATCGTTTCCGTCGCAAGCGCCAGCGGGTCGCAACCCTTAATTGTTAGGATAAAACGCCCGTTTTGCTGTTCCTGCTTTTCAATGCTGGCGCCCAATGCTACCATGGCGTCACAGGTGGCAATCATATCATGGGACATCAGCACATTTGAAATCACGCTCTCGCCCTTGGCCAGTGCCGCCGAAATAATTGCCCGATGGCTGACACTTTTCGAAGGCGGTATTTCCAAACTGCCCGTTAATAACTTAGGTGTAATCTCTATCGTTTTCATTTTCTTCCTCTTAATTTTCTTTTTTCAATCTTTCGACTTCGCAAATGGATAAGATAGCCCAGTACCAACAATTGTTACATCATGTTGTACGCACCTATTATCTAAACAGTTCGATGGCCTGGGGTTTCTGGATTTTGACAATCTGCGCCTTGCCGATTTTTTCTAGGGCACAGATGTAGAGGGAATCATTCTCAAACTTCTTGTCAGTAAACAATATTTCCTGAACCTTGTCTAACGGCATTTTCGGCAACTCCGTGGGTAATCCGTAATTCTCCAGTATTTCGATAATATTGGTGTAGGTGTCCTGCTGGCTGATTCCCTCTGCAACAGTTTTCTTGGTGATCTGGGCCATGCCAATGGCCACCGCTTCGCCGTGAGAGTATTTTTTAAATTTAAAATAGGTTTCCACCACATGACCGATGGTGTGCCCAAAATTTAAGATCCGGCGCAAACCCTGTTCATGTTCATCGGTTTGAACCACATCGCGTTTGATCTGACAGCATTTAGAAATGATATCTTCCATATCTTCAACCAAATCCTCATAATAGGCATAACCCATCAGTTTTACAAACAGTGGTGCACTGCTGATACAACCGTATTTGATGACCTCAGCCATACCATCAATCATGTAATGATCTTCAAGGGTTTCCAGGAACAAGGGGTCAATGATGACGGCCTTGGGCTGATGAAAAGCGCCCACCAGATTTTTGCCGTAATCCAGATCAATCCCGACTTTTCCGCCGACACTGCTGTCAACCTGCGCCAGTAATGATGTTGGCACCTGGATCAGATCAATGCCGCGGAGATAGGTTGCGGCACAAAATCCTCCCAAATCACCAACCACACCACCACCCAGGGTCAAAATGGCATCACTACGGGTGATGTTGCACTTAATCAGTTCGTTATAAATCTCGGCAGTTTGGGACAGGCACTTGCTTGCCTCCCCCGGAGGAATGACAATGCTATAAACCTTGGGGCCAGCCTGACGAACCTGTCGCTCCACATCGCTTAAATATTCTTTGGCGACGTTTTTATCGGTGATGATGACCACCTTATGATACTGGGAAAAGAGCGCTTTCATTTGGGACAACCGCCCTTTAATACCTTTTTCAATAATAATGGGGTACTGGTGTGTATTCTCTGTTTTGCAAATTAATTCCTTCATTTTTTCGGCTCCTTTAAAATCTTAACGTCTATTATATCATAGTTTTTTCAATTTAAAACCATAAAGCACTTTCCCGACTTTTTAAATGCTTTTATGATAGTAACATCTGTCTTTCATACAAAGACAGATTTGTTTATAAAAGAACCGCCTTAAATAAGACGGCCTTTACTGCTTATCGGTCTTCTTTGAAATAGTTTTTGCCCAGCCAGGCCGGTTCTTTTTTGTTGCTGCTCTTGCGCATCGATGTAAAGATCAATACGAAAACAGTCGCCAGATAAGGCAGGGCGGTAAACAGGTAAATGGAAACCGGCAGGGTATATTGTTGAAGCCAGAAGCTGGCAATATCCAGGGCGCCAAAGAAGTAAGCTCCCAGTAAGGCTTTGCCCGGATTCCACATCGCAAAGATTACCAATGCCACCGCAATCCAGCCCCGACCGCTGACCACATTAACCGGATAGATACTAATGTATACCAGCGATAAAAAGGCCCCACCCAGCCCACAAAGGGCACCGCACAGCGCGATGTTGAAATATTTATACTTATCTACCGGAATTCCGCTGGCATCGGCGGCCACCGGATTTTCTCCAACCATCCGGGTGTTTAAGCCCCACTTGGTTTTGTAGAGGTAGATATAAATGGCAATCACCAGAAAATAGGAAAAATAAACGTAGATGCTCTGGGTAAAAAAGATCTGACCAACGTATGGGATGTCTCCCAAAACCGGTAACTTGATCGGGGCAAAAAAAGTTGTAATCGCTTCTGGTACTTTTTTCCCGACAAAGTTCTTACCAAAGAAAGCCGCAAAACCTACCCCAAAAATACTGAGAGTCAATCCGGTGACAACCTGATTGGCTTTTAAACTGATGGTCAGGAAGCCGTAAATCAGGGCCCCGGCAGCCCCGGCAATAGCCGCGCAGAGAACCGCCGCATAGGGATTGCCAAAAGTAAATCCGGCGATAAAACCGACAACAGCTCCCATCTGCATCATCCCTTCCACACCAAGATTCAGGTGACCGACTTTTTCAGAAATAATTTCACCCAGAGTCGCATAAAGCAAGCAGGTTCCGGCTTTAACTGCCGCTGCCAAGAAAAAGACAAATTCCATTTATGCAACCTCACTTTTCGTTTTATCGGAAACAAATCGGTACTGCAAGACAAACTCACTACCGAGGATAAAGAACAGAATAATCGCCTGGATCATTTCCGCCACCGAGCCAGGAATCTGGAAAGCAGTCTGAATATAAGAGGCGCCCTGCAACAGCACCGCAAAGGCAAAGGAGTTGACTACCACAAAGGGTACCTTTAGTCCCGAAAGCCAGGCTACAATAATGGCAGTGAAGCCCAATCCGCCAGTAATCTCAGTCGACAGTGCCCCGCTAACACCAGTGGTCTGCATCATCCCCACGATTCCGCACAATCCGCCACTGACAAGAGCAGCGATCATAATCGTTTTGGTAACATTAATTCCAATGTATCGGGCCGTATTTTCACTTTCACCCAACACTGCGATCTCAAAGCCGATCTTTGATCGATTCATAAAATAATACATAACCAGGACAATAATAACCGCCATCAGTATGCTTAAATTGAAACCGCTGGCACTGGGGAGTAAGGCATTTTCGGGAAGATTGGCAATTTTGGGCATGCCGTTAGCGGCCGGATCTTTCCAGAAATCATATTGCAAAGCCGTTACCAGCGTCAATGCAATGTAGTTGAGCATCAGCGTAAATAGGGTCTCATTAGTCCCAAAGCGAGCCTTAAAAAAAGCCGGAATGATCAACCAGACCGCGCCAAATAAAAACGAAACCGCAATCATCAGCAATAACATGATCGGCAGCGGCAAATTTGGCAACAGCCGTACCACCAGGGTGGTTCCCACTGCCCCCATTAAAAACTGCCCCTCGGCACCGATATTCCAGAAACGCATTTTAAAGGCAACCATAACCCCCAACGATAATACCAGTAACGGTACCATTTTTTCGACAGTGGCCGCAAAGCGATATACCGAACCAAAACATCCCTGGACAATCCCGATATACAGTTCAATCGGATTAGCCCCGGCAAAAACGACAATGATCGAAGCCACTGCCAACGCCGCCAATACGGCTGACAGTCGAACAACTATTTTCTCCCGCGTGTTGGGAACATCTTTTTTTACGATATGGAGCATGTGTCTTCTCCTTCATTGATTACCCCGGACATCATCAATCCAATGGCTTCTTTGGTGGTTTTTCTGGGATCCACAATCCCCGTTACCCGGCCTTCGCACAAAACCATAACGCGGTCGCAAAGGCTCATCAGCACGTCCAGGTCTTCCCCCACATACATGATCGGTTTCATTTTTACTTTTTGTTCATTCAGCAATTCATAGATAATCTGCGAAGATCCCACATCCAGGCCTCTGGTGGCGTAAGCGGTCACCAGTAATTTTGGTTCCAATTCAATTTCCCGGCCCAGCAATACCTTTTGAATATTACCTCCGGAAAGCAAACTGACGGCATGATTTTCAATCGCCGGTGTGGAGACATTAAGCCGTTCAACCAGGGCTTCCGCCTTATCGCGGGAAACTTCTCGAGAAATGCCCATGCCTTTTTTGTTACGGTAATCTTTTAATAAGACATTGTCAATAATATCCATGGATGAAACCAACCCCATTCCCAAGCGGTCCTCAGGCACAAAGCTCAGACTAATTCCCATCTGACTGATTTTTTCAGGATTCTTACCAACAATGTTTTCGCCCTCAAAAATAATTTCTCCCGATTTCAGGTGATAAAGCCCGGCAATCCCTTCACATAGTTCTTTCTGGCCGCTGCCGGCAATACCAGCCACACCAAGAATTTCCCCGGCATAAAGATCAAAGCTGACCTGATCCAGAATATGAACCTTGTTCCGATCGATGGCGGTGATGTTTTTTACTTCCAGACATTTCTCTCCCCGTGCCACCGGAACATAAGGAACATTGAGTTCCATCACGTCGCCAACCATCATCCCGGCCAATTCCTGGGGTGTCGTTTCTTCTTTATTCACTGTCTGAATCGTGGTTCCTTTTCGCATGATGGTAATCCGATCACTAATTTCCATGACTTCTTCCAGCTTATGGGTAATAATAATCACTGAACAACCCGTGCCCACCATTTTTTTGACGATTTCAAAGAGATTCTTAATTTCCTGAGGGGTCAGTACCGCTGTGGGTTCGTCCAATATTAAAATATCAGCGCCACGATAGAGAACCTTGAAAATTTCCAGACTCTGCTTCTCGGCAACTGACATTTCGTAGACCTTTTTATTGGGATTAATATCCATTCCCAGTTGAGCGATCAATTTCCCCATCTCATCTAAAATCTTTTTCTTGTTTAAAAAAGGGGTTGTTTTACGACTTCCAGCGGCAACATTTTCCATGGCAGAAAAAACATCTACCAGTTTGTAGTGCTGTGGCAACATTCCAATACCCAAATCCAGAGCAATCTTGGGTGAACTGATATTGACAAGTTGACCCTTTACTTCGATATGTCCTTCATCCGGCATGTAAATGCCATTTAAAACATTCATCAGTGAACTTTTGCCAGCTCCGTTCTCTCCCAGGATGGCATGTACTTCTCCCTTTTTTAATGAAAATTCCACATGATCCAGGGCTTTGACTTTACCAAAAACCTTTGTGATGTTTTCCATTTTAACGACATAATCATTGTTCATGTTTTCACCTTTACTAAAAATAGCGGACAGCGCCCGAAGGCACTGTCCGTTAAACTATTGGTACTATTTTAAACTACCGACGACATTATCAACAAACCAGTCCATGCTTAACAATGCTTCATCTGTCATTTTAGATCCGGCCGTTACTTTAACTGCACCAGTCTGATCTTTTAATTCTCCTGTGAAAATATTCAGCTGTCCAGATTTGATTGCTTCTGTGGCAGTATCAACTTGACCTTGAGCAGTACCCGGTGCAAGAGCTGTCAGTTCATCGAGCAGAACGATCCCGTCATTCATGCCACCCCAGTATTGCTGAGATTTCCAGGTTCCGTCAATCACAGACTGAACGGCATCGGTGTAGTAACCGCTGAAATCCCAAAGAGGTGCAGTCATGTATACTTCTGGCATGGTTGTCGCCGCACTTAGGTCATATCCAATTGATAATTTACCAGCTTCTTTAGCGGCTTCCATGGTTGCCGTTGAATCCTGATGCTGAGCCGTTACGTCACAACCTTGTTGGATCAGCGCTTCGGCTGCTGCTTTTTCAACGGTTGGATCGTACCAGGTGTTGGTCCAGGAAACATTAACAGTTGCTGCCGGATTTACCGATTTCACACCCAGAGCAAATGCGTTGATTCCGCGGATAACTTCTGGAATCGGCATCGCCGCAACATACGCAATTTTATTTGTTTTGGTTGTTAAACCAGCTACGATACCAGAAAGGTAGCGTGGTTCTTCAATTTTTCCAAAGTAAGTTCCTAAATTATCGGCAGTCATATAACCTGAACAATGTTCAAATTTTACATCTGGGAATTCTTCAGCAGCTTCGACCATTCCATCCATGAAACCATAGCTGGTTCCGAAAATAATGGTACATCCCTGGTCAACCATGTCTCTGATCGTAGAAATAACGGCACTTTTTTCTTCAGGCACATTTTCTTTGACGATAGTTTCGACTTTTCCACCCATGTTTTCAACCATTTTTGCGCGACCATTGTCATGCGCCTGCGACCAGCCACCATCATCTGCCGGTCCGACATAGATAAAGCCAACCTTTGTAACCTCATCTTCTTTAGATGTCGATCCCGTACTACATCCTGCAACGCTTACAACCACCAAAACCAGTGCAAGCATCAATACTCCCAATCTTTTTTTCATTCTCTTCCTCCTATTTCTAATCTGGTTTAGCACCGTTATGATAACAGTCCTACCCACATTAATATTTTAACTAAAAAACAGTTAAAATGCAATCTAAAAAAAGTTGAATAAATCAGCTGCCCGAACGATGTTTTTATTGCAATAAACCGGTAAATTCGGTATTATTATTATGTAACCGAGGTGAACCAGATTCTTCACCCTGTTAAAAGGTAGTTTGTATTGAAAGGAGTGTCATTTTGAAAAAAGAAAAGAAAAACAAGAAACCGGATCTCAAAGAAGTTAAAGATTCGAAAAAAGAGACCAAAAAGAAAAGTGCTGCTGATGAAAAAAAAGTAGGTACGGTTCTAAAAAAAGAAAAATCAATCTTACCCAATCTTGTTCCACCTGATTCAGCGGTTGATCATACCGCTCTCAAGAAACTGATGATTGATTCCGCTGTACTTTATCAGAATATTCTTGTTTTGCCCCAGTCCTTTACAGTCAATGAAGGTTCCTATTCCCTATATCCTTCTGAACTGAAAGCCCTGGATATGATTGGACAATTTTCAGGCATCAATCTGACCCAACTAGCTAATAAATTAGGGATTTCGAAAAGCGCCATTTCAAAGTGCACCTCTAAACTGCTGGAAAAGGAACTGATCGGAAAAGAAAAATCCCCGACCAACGTCCGGGAAGTGGTCTTCACCCTGACCCCAGATGGTCAGGCCATTTTTGATCAGCTGGAAAAGGTTCATAACAATCTGTTCGAACCTTTTAACAAGTCATTGGACGAACTCTCAAACCAGGAAATCAATGACCTCCACCGCATCTTTTTAACCATTCAATCCAGCCTTACCGAAATTATTGATAAGGTCTGAATTAACACGAGCCCCTTGTTTCAACAAACAAGGGGCTCTATTATTTGATCAATTTGATCTTTTTTATAATGCTTCCTGGGTTGTGATTTCTTCCTGATTCCCAAAGATTTCCCGGGAGTATATTTTTTTCTCATAGATTTTTGTCCCCGGACGTTCCAGGGCACCCATCAAAAATTGGTAATAGGCTCCCGGGGTGACGATGTTACCAGTGGCCGGCTTTTCAAAACCGGTGTTTTCAAAAAGTGAATCCGCCACCTTGACACAATTGGTATTAAGCGCAAAATAGGTCTTTAACGGGCCCTTTTTAAATTTATAAAATCGTGCGCCAGTGCCCTTGTAGATAATATCTTCGACACCGGCGTAATCACCTGGTTTCAGCAGTCCCTGCTCAGCCAACTGAGTATCACAGAACCATTCAACCATGTTTTCCTGAAAGCGGCTGTAATTATCCTTGATAATCGCCAGTTCGTCACCGGTAAAGGCAACCTTAAAAGAGATCAGCACCTTCCCATCATTAAGAACCGATTTTCTCAAATAGCGGTCCTTGTCACAGATAAAAAGCACCCCATCGCTCATGGCTCCACCTAAACGGTAGGAGTGGCCGTCAAAATTCCCATAGGAAATGGCTTCATTTCCAAAGATCAGATCCACATGACCAAAAGCTTCCATGAACTTTTTGGACAGATGTACCAGAATTTCCACATTCATCGGATTAATTCCAGCCTTCTCCGGTATCAGAACTTCCTGGGATAAAACATAGGCGTTGGCATCTTCGGAAGCAATTTTATTATCATATTTTTTTAATAAGGTCATCGGAACAAAGGCTCCCAGCAAAGAAGGTAAGGCAATTCGCATTTTTCGCTGAAAGTGTTTCGCTGTCTTACTCATTTTTTCCTGCGTTTCCTGATCGTTAAAAGCATCAAATAATAATGTCACCCCATACCAGACCAGATAGATCCCTGCTACAATAGCGAAACTGGCAGTTTTGAAATAACTGTTGATAAACAGATAGATACCGAAAAGAAAACTCAGCAAGCCACTAATAAAATAGACGCCGTAATTGGGAACGCCATCACGCCAATAAGTCACTGCCGAAATTAATCTGGCAAAGCTGTTAATCAATACATAGGCGGCAAAAATATAGGGAATCAGCTCGGCGACGGTAAATCTGAAATAAAACAGCAACAGCGCAAAAATCAAATTGACCGCTGCCCCAAATATTCTCATTTTTTTGCTGTCACCGTGAGCTTTGAAGAACACTGAAATAAGGTTAATTCCGGCAAAAACGACCAGGGCCGCCATTAACAAAACCACAATTTGTTCCACCGAGGTTCTGGGATGGGAGATCATATAAATACCAATACCTCCGACGCCAACTCCTGAAAGTGTCCCCAGGATTTTTTTTATATTTTTCTCGTTCATTTTATCACCCTTCCCAGTGACTGTATTTAGTCTTCTATCCTTGACCAGACGCAGATGACAAGACGTTTCTTTGCTGATCCGATATTATCTGGTACTCACAGTTTTTTACTGTTGGTAAACCGCTTCATTCTCCTCATTAGCCGGGGTATCTTCCTGTATCCCGTAACTTTCCAGTTTCAGGCGCATTTGTTTTTCGTCTGTCAGACCTTTTTCGATTTCATAGCTGATGACCCGGATAATCGGTGAACTTTGATTTAATTCATTAAGAAAAGCCATAAATGATTCGTCATTTCCTGAACAAACCACTGCAAATTCACAGGTCGCTAAAAACTTGCCATCTGGCCCCTGGATTGATTTTTCTTCATTCTTCTGAAAACGCTCAGCGATCCTCACCCCCAGCTGTTCATTGATCTGGATATCGATTGGTCCAAATTCCAGTGAAGTCAGGCCGACCTCTGCCGATTCTGCCATTTTTGCCACAGCCTGATATAACCTGACCGTATCCAGACTATCGGGCAGATTATTTCGGGTTTCATCAAGTTCCCCGCCAATTTTCTTAAGCTCCTTTAAATAAGTTTCTTCAGCCATTTGATCCGGTAATTCCAGATTATAGCGAACTTTATCTGCTAATATTGATTTATTGTTACGGTAAGCTTCATATTTGGGGATAATCAACAATGCAATCAGTATGACGATCAATGCCCCTGATACAATTCCTTTTTCAATCCTGTTTTTTTTCTTATTCTTTAGGGACTGGGAGAGTTTTTCATCAAATCGCTCCATATTGTTTCTGTTCACTGCTGCACCTCAGTTACTTGAATATCAAAAGTAAATTCCCAAACTGCTTCCTTATTGCCCTCATTCGCCGGTGCACTCTCTTTAATATTGGTGTTAACCATGTTAATCACCCGGAAAACCTCTCGAACAGAAAGTTTTTCTTTGAACTCCATAATCTCTTCTTTATTTTGTGTTTCTCCCGAAATAATTAGCCGACCATCCTGAAAATCATAATATGAAAGACGGATCCCAGCAGGCAAAACCTCGCGGATTTCCACCATCGTTTGGAGGGGAAGCGCTTTTCCTTTGCTGATGGAATCTATCAGAAGCTGTCGATGTTCCAACATCTCTTTTTGAAGGGAAAGATTGGCGTAAATAATCTGGTATTCCGACTTGCTTTCGATCATTGCTTCCTGCTGCCTGATCTCATTCTGACAACAGAGATCTAAAAAAGCCAACACCCCATAAATGGTCAGCACTCCCATAAATAATCCGATAAAAATTATCCAACTCTTATTTTTAGAACCACCTTCCCGTTTCTTTTTCCCCGAAACCACCGGCAGTAAATTCATTTCATGCTTCATATAAACCCACCGCACTCTTAATCTGAGCGCTTTTAATCAATCCGCATACGCAGGGTGTAATTAAACATAGTTCAGCTTTTGACATTTGTCTGGGAAAAATCAATTCCTCTTTCTCATCTAGAAGATCATAGGTTGGCCGGATTTCTCTATTCATCCGTTTCGTCAAATACTCCAACACCCCGGGACACAGGCTTTCTCCACCCATCAGGTAGATATTTCCGTTATCGCCAGCTTTTTCACACCCCAACGGGGATATGAAAATCTGCTCCGCGGCTTTAATAATCTGCTGTAAATAAGTTTCACCATCCCAGTGGACTTCCAGATCGATCCGATGATTTTCACTGAGAGCATCCCCTTGAAAATATAATAATCGGGTACACTTTTTCCCCATATCAATAATCAGCGTTGGCTGACCACCATTCTGAGTCATCAAGGTGTCAAATGCATAAGACTGAGGAACAATCGCTGATAATTCACAACCGATTTTTCGGAAAATTTTTGTGTACCATGTTAGAAGGGTTCTTTCAGCGGCAACGCCCAGCACATCAAGATTTTTGTCGTCCATGCCCAGGTGTTCAAACCACTGAGTCCGCTCCCGGGCAACAAAATCAATCCGCCATTGTTCCAGGTTTTCTGAAATAAGCAATTCCATCTGCAGGTAAATCGCATCTTCCACCTCATTAATCGGCATCATTGGAAAGGTAAATGTAGCGACCATCATATCTTTATGATTGATTAACAGGGTCACCTCATCTTTGCGATGATGACCTTTTAAAAGCGGCCGCAAATACCCCCTGATCTTCGGTTTCTTTTCAGGTTTGGCTTCTGGTCTGAATTGTTCAGGTGTTTTTTCAATACGTATATCGCTAATATCGATGATTCCAGACTCATTTATTACCCCAACGACTATTTTAGTTAACGCTTCTCCAAGATCAACTATCCAGAATTTTTTGCGTTTTTTCAAAAGATTAAACGCCTCCTAACATCTTCCAGTTAAACTTTACGATCTGACCCGAGGGCGCTTCTCCCGTTTCAAGGTTCAGTTCAATTTCACTGCTGAATTTTTTCTGATAATTATGGTATTCACTTTCTACTTCCACATACCGCTGCTTTTCAGATGTTTTAAAAACAAGAATTTCATAAAATCCGCCATTTTCATCAGGCACCTTACCGCAGGTACCCGAATAATTAACATCTTTTTCGAGTTCAGCCTGAAGAATGGCCATGGCATTTTTCCCAGTCAAAATACATAACTCATAATCCTGATTTAAGGTGTTTGCCTGCAACTCCGCAATTCCCCGGGTTAACATATAACCCGCACCCGCTGCCAGAAGCGCAATCACAACCAGAACCAGGGGCAGAATAAAACCATGCTCATTTTGACTCATTTTTCTCATACAAACTCCACCTCTCTTCCGTGGGAAATGGTTGTTTCCCGGTAATAGATCTTTCCTTCCACGGCCAGACTGTATTTAATGTGGATTTCATGATTGGGTCCCAGGGTCATGGTAAAAGACTGAATACCATCCGCGAATTGACTGTTTCCTCCTGAAATGATCGAACTTAATTTGTTTTCTCTAACCTTATAGCGCCTTAAGAAGCCGTTGCTGTATTGATAAAAGTTATAATATAGTTCCGGGTTCTCCATATCCTGAAGATAAATGCGATTATTCTTATGATATATTTTTTCTGATCTTAAGATCTGTTTTTGAAAATATAAATTGAGATAACGTTCTGTATAAAATAATTTCTGATTGGTCTCGGCCTTTTTGCTGATTGTATTCAGATAGATCATTCCCGAGAGCAGCAAGACCAGTACCAACGAAATAACCATCAGTGAAGTCAGTACTTCAATTAGGGAAAACCCGGTGTTCTTCCTTAACTCCGATTGACTCATCCTGCCTCCAAAACACCTTAATATGAAACAGTTCATCGATACTCTTCCCGCCTTTATGCAAAATTTCAAGCTCGTATAAACTGGTTTGATTGTCCTGACGTACTTCCATCAGCATATAGTCCGGATATTTGCTTGCTAAAATCCGATCCACGCTATCGGGGAGATTCGTAGCAGATTCTTCCTTTAAACAGAGATTTATATCATCGGCAATGCTGTTGATCGCTAGCGACTGTTCAAAGATAGTTTTCGATACTATTTCTGTTTTAACAGCCATTCCGTAGAGTCCAAGTATCATTGCCAAACCAGATCCACAAACAGCAATGGCAATAATGGCTTCCATAATAGTATATCCGCCTCGTGAATTTCCAATCTGCCTGAATCCAGACCCGTCGTTATGGTTCATCTAAATAAATCCTTCCATTACCTACCTGAACAACAATTTTTCTGACTACACCATTGTAGCCGTTAAGATAGACCGTCCCTCCCTGGGATACGGTACCATGCTGATGAAGCGTTAATGCGGCGGCACCCGTATAATCCCCGGTAAAGGTCAGGGTTTCCACGGGAATATAATCGCGATGATTTACCCCGGCTTTTGTCCAGATAACCTGCATCGCCGTTTTTCCAAAGCGCACCTGTCGCTGGTAGCCATCCATGATGGCTTCATTCTGATGCTGAAGCAAAGTGTACAAGATTTTTTCACACTCAGCTTCACAAGCCGCATCGCTAAAGGGATCTTTGCTGGTGAAACCATTGCTGAGTAAGGTAACAGTGAGTAACGATAATATCGAAAGCGATACCAACAGTTCCAGTATCGTGAAACCTGTTTCACTATTGAAACACTTATTATCCTTAATCCGCCTGAGCTTTTTTGCCATGTATTCGTTTTCATCTTGGTTTGTCATTTGGTTGTTAAACTGATCTGTTTTGTTGCGGAATTATAGGTAAATATTTTCCCCTTGCTAACGGCCTTCAATTCCGCGTTTTTTAAATAACCGACCTCATATAATTTAGTAACCAGTTCATCAAAGGTGTCCACAGCTGGATCTATTTCTCCTTTTTCTGCTTTATACAGTTCCACAGCACTTTCAACAATACGGATATTGGCCAGATCAGTTTTTTCCTGAGAGTTTGCAAGAACACCGGTAAACCGTGGAATAGCCAAAGCCGCCAGTGCGCCTAAAATAGCAATCACCACAATTATTTCCATCATTGTAAAGCCACGAACATTATTCAGCCTGGTAATTTTTTGTTCTTCAGTCAATTTGCTTTTACTTCCCATTATTTATCCCCTATCTCTTTTTTACTTGATATTACCACTCCTGTAAAATAAAAAAAAGAGTAAATATTTTGCATATTTACTCACCGCTATTACACAAACACTCTGTCAAACCATTATAAATCCCAGGCATCTTTTAAAATCCCGATACCACTGTAAATCTGTGCATCGGTCAACGACCCATACCCCAGCAAAACCATGCTTTTATAATTCTCTGGCACGCCATGAATAAAGTAGGGCGAAACCGGATAAACCCGGACTCCCAGTGCCAGGGCCCGGCGATACATATCTTCCTCGGTCAGTCCCTTGTCAAGCTGTACCAGCAAATGATGGCCGGCATTTTCACCGGTGATTTTGACCCGGTTCCCCCATTGTTTTAATGCATTCATTAAAACAATTCGTTTTCCTTTATAAATCTTACGCATTTTATTGACATGTTTCTCAAAATCACCACTGGAAATGAAGGCGCCGATCATTTTTTGTTCCAGACTGGAAACCGGTGAACTGATGGCATCTGCCATATCCAGATATATCTTCAGCAGTTCCTCAGGCAGAACCATATAACTGATCCGAAAAGATGGCGCAATCGATTTAGAAAAGGTACCGATATAAATCACCTTGCCATTGTTGTCAATGCTCTGAAGTGAAGGCAGAGGCTTTTCATTGTAGCGGAATTCGCTGTCATAGTCATCCTCGATTATATAGTTTCCCGCTTCCTGATTAGCAAAATTCAGCAGCCGGATTCGTCGATCGATGGGCATGCTCATGCCCAACGGAAACTGATGGGATGGGGTTACGTAAACCGCCACATCCGAATAAGCTTGCATCGGTTCAATTCGAATCCCTTTTTCATCAATATCAACGGAAATAACCGGGTTCCCCATTTTTTCAAAAATATTGTATGCTTTAAGATAAACCGGATTCTCCAACACGACTGATTTATTCCGTCCCCAGAGCAACCCCAGGATTTGCAACAGATGATCTGTTCCCGACCCGATAATAATTTGCTCTTCGCTGCAACGTACCCCCCGGGATCGATAGAGTAAGTCCACCAGAGCCTTTCTCAGCTCCAGTTCCCCCTGGATATCAGGTTTATTTAATAAGTTGCTATCATATTCATTAAAGGTTGACTTGAATATTTTTCGAAAAGCTTCATAGGGGAAAATTCGCCGGTCAACGGCGTTAGGTGAAAAATCAATTTTAATGGCATCTATTTTTGCCGTCTTAATGCTTTTTTCCGGCGTCCGGTTTTTTTGTTTCATTAAATACGTTTCAATCTGGCAAACAAAATAGCCTCTTTTAGGAATCGCCTCAAGGTAGCCTTCCGCCACCAACTGGCCATAGGCCGCATCTACTGTATTCACACTTACCGCCAGATGGCTGGCCAGGCTCCGCTTGGAAGGAAGTTTCTCCCCATACTTCAGGTTACCATCGGTTATTTCCTTCTTGATAAATTCATAGATTTCTACATAAAGGAAAGCGCCCTTGTTTTTAAATGGTATCGTAATCATTGCTCCTCCTTATTTGAATCCGTGGTTCCCCGTAAAGAAAGACTCCCTTGTTTTAAATGCCATGGTGATCATTATCTCTCCTTGTCTGAACCCATAGTTTTCTGATTAACTGGTGCTTTTTACAGGTTCAATTTTAACATATAATAAGATAATTTAAAACAAGGAGATCCAAATGCGAATAAAACAAAAGCGAGTTGCCGCTATTCATGATATATCCTGTGTGGGACGATGTTCCCTGACCGTAGCCCTGCCGATAATCTCAGCCGCCGGGTTTGATACCAGCGTCTTGCCAACCGCGGTTCTGTCAACCCATACCGGCGGTTTTGAAAATTTCACCTATCGGGATCTCACCGCTGATATCGGCCCGATTTCTGATCACTGGCAATCCCTTAATCTGGAATTTGACGCTCTTTATAGTGGTTTTTTAGGTTCATTTGAACAGATTGATCTGGTTGCCAATCTATTTGATACCTTCCAGTCAGAAAAAACTCTGATTCTGGTTGATCCAGTGATGGCCGACCACGGTGAGCTCTATTCCATTTATACCCCGGAAATGGCCAAAGGCATGACCAAGCTCTGTGCCAAAGCCGATATTATTGTCCCCAACCTCACCGAGGCCGCTCTCCTGCTGGATGAACCCTATGTCGGTGAGGATTATGATCAAAACTATGTCGAAGAATTATTAGTCAGACTATCCCAGTTGGGCTCTAAAAAAGTAGTGGTAACTGGCATTTCATTTGACCCCTTAAAACTCGGTGCGGCCACCTACGACACCGTGACCAATACCTTTGACTATGCCTTCAATGAACGGGTATCTGATTATTTCCATGGCACCGGTGATATTTTTGGAAGCACCCTTCTTTCCGGGCTGCTAAATGACTTTAATTTAAAAGAATCCACGCAGATCGCTGTGGATTACACCAGAGAGTGTATTCTAAAAACAGTGGAACTGGGTCAGGAAAAACGCTATGGAGTCTGTTTTGAACGAGCCATTCCTTATCTGATTAAACGGTTGGGATTGTAATAATATCAGCAATTGACAAATTCGCCAGATCTGAATTTTGTCATTATGGTTAGTTTGGGCGGGTGCTACCCGCCCTTATTCTTCGCGCTGCGCTTCGATCTTTTCATTTATCAATTCATAGGGATAGCCCCGGCCTATCAGGCTCTTCTTGATCTTAAACACTAACTCTTTTCCGACTGCGCCTTTCTTGCTGTGGGAACGCCGATATTTTTCATAATCCCGGTCCAGTTTTTCACTGAGTTTCTTTTCTTCAAAAGCCAACTCATCTTCTGTTAATTCCAGCAGCTCTTCTTCCAGAACCAGGCTTTTGATCACTTCCAGAACCATTTCGGTAGGGTAACCCATTCGCCCCAGTTTATCATACAGCTTTTTTTTCTTCTGCGCCGCGGTTTGTCCCGATAACACCCGCAAATTTTTTTTTGCCACGGTCTGACAGCATTGATATTCGTCTTCCTTTGGGAAAAGATCTTCCAGCGAAAGCAGTAGGTCATCACTGATCCCCCGTTTTTTTAAATCCTGACTCATTCGTCGGGAGCCATAGTAATTCAGATGGCGATTATTTTCCACATAGTTTTTTAAATAAACCACATCATCAATATACCGGTATTCACCAAGTTTTTGCATCACATTAACGATTATACTATCATCGATATTCTTTTTCTTCAGGTATTCAACCATTTCACTGCTGGTGCGTGACTTAAATGACAGATACTTTACCGCCATATCCATCGCTTTTTCCCGGGTAATCTCCGCCATCTCTCTTTCCTCCTAAAAAAATCACCAGCCTAAGCCGGTGATTTCGTTTTTTTATTTTGTACGTGCTTTTAAGGCCGACAGCATCGCCGCAAAGTCCTTCGTTTCAGACAGTGGCACCATCACTTCGACACATTTTAACTCGCTGTTGTTTTTATTGCTATTGATATTCCGGTAAGCCTCAATGACACCCCGAGCTTGATCTAACGATGTTGCGGTTCCGATTTTTTCGCCATCCATCAAAACAGCTGCGCCATTTACATAAAGCTCAATACCTTTGCTATTTAATACTTTAACACAGTTATCTAAATCCATAGGATTCTCAACCCGCGCCGGAATCAGTTCAAACCCATCACCCAAATTGATATTATCGTAATTGTAACATTCCATCAGATCATTTTCAATCCGCTCAACCGCAGCTTTAAAGACCCCGGAAGTCTGCACGTAGCCAAGACTTTCGCCATGATAAAAAACTTCGTATCCCTGAGTTTGAGCACCGACGACCCCGGTTGAAGTTACGATAAATAAAATCATGAACGCGACAATGCTACTGCGCTGTCTTTTTCGCTTTCGTTGGATTCGTCTTTTTTCTCTTTCAATCTTTACAGCCTCGTTCATAGTTACCTCTTGTTATTATTCGTTACGTTTTCGTTACATAATGATACCACATCTACATAAGTTGCGCAAGATTTTTTGTAAAAAAAAGACACCGTTTTTACGGTGTCTCAGGTTTAGATATAGTCGCCGGAACTAATACTGAAGTAGTTACTGATCGGCTGGGCCTCATTATTGACTCGCACTTCAAAATGAACATGATTGGCGGTAGAAGATCCTGTGGATCCCATGCCGCCGATCCGCTGACCCTGGGTTACCGTTTGACCTTCCGATACATCCACCGAACTAAAGTGGCCGTAGAGAGTCGAATAACCATTGCCGTGATCAATGATCACGCATTTGCCATAACCACCATACCAGCTGGACAGTGTAACGGTTCCTGATGCTGCCGCATTAATGGAGGTCCCTTCACTGTTTAAAATATCAATCGCTGCCGCCCGATAATGGTTACTGTAGTATCCGCCATCATAGTCTCTGAGGATTTCTCCCACCCGGCCACTGGCTGGCAGAATAAACTGAGCCTGAGGGGTTTCTACTGCTGGTTCTTCCGCTGGAGTTTCGACCGCTGGGATTTCAACTACCGGCGCCTCCGCTATCGGTTCGGCTGGTGTTTCCACCACTGGGGGTTCTGCTGGTGGTGTCTCCGTCACTGGCGCTTCCACTGCAGGTGTTTCCGCTACCGGGGTTTCGGTCACAGGTGCTTCTACCATTGGCGCTTCTGCAGTAATTTCCTCCGCCTGAATTTCCTCGACGACGGTTTCGGTTATCGGTGGTTCCGGTGACAGTACCTCTGCCGCCGGTGCTTCTGCTAGGCTAGCCGGGGTTTCTATCTCCTCATTGTCCGGGGCTTCCGCAGTTTGAGTGCCAACAACACTGGCGGTGCTCATGACTGGTTCGACGATTGGTTCTTCTTCAACCACACCTATCGTCGAATCGGTTTGAATCGCATCGTCTGCTACCAACATTGTCTCTTGCTGCGCTGACGCAACCGTTAGCTGGACACTGTCAACTCTGGCAACCTGAACATCCGGACTCTCATTCTTTTTCTGAGTTCTGATTGCAGTAATGACCTGAGCAACTTCTTCTGTAGTTAAAAAATCCGCTGATCGGGCCGCACGTATTTCATAATCGCTGCCTTCCCTATTTCTTCTGCCGCTTTTACCGTCATCCGCTTCGCTTACAGCCGCTTCCAGCACGCCCAGGCTGTCAACACAACCAATGCTAGTACCTTTGTAAATAACCTCATAAGCCCGGGTTTGAGCGTCAACCACACCGGCCCCTGCCAATACTAAAAAAGTACAAACCACCACTGCGGATCCCCGCATTTTAAATAGCCGTCTTTTGTCTTTGTTTAAAGTTTCTTCGTGATTGACATGTTCAATCTCTACGAATTCATCATGTTCAACTTGTTGGGTCAACCAATTAAATCGGTATTTTTTTAATCTTGCTCGGATTTTTTCAAAAAAATTCTGAGTTCTTTCCATGCCTCTCCTCCTTGTTACAATTTATTTACAATTATGATACCATATGGTTTCTTACTTTACAAGTATTTTGTATGTTTAATCTTTTTTTGTCTACATATAGTATTCATTTCATAAATCAGGAAGATAAATATAGATATTAAAAATTGTTTCAACTATTCGCTGTCATTCAACCCAAAACTTAATTGATTGAGTTTTCAACAAAAAATAAAAAAAACAGCTCTCGCTGTCATCTTTTAAGTGGTGGTGCCCAGAGGCGGAATCGAACCACCGACACGGGGATTTTCAGTCCCCTGCTCTACCGACTGAGCTATCTGGGCAAAATAAATTTTGGCAAAAAAATATGGTGGGCCTTCAGGGGCTCGAACCCCGGACCTACCGGTTATGAGCCGGTTGCTCTAACCAACTGAGCTAAAGGCCCCCAAGTAATTTTAAAAAAAATGGTCGAGGTGAGAGGATTCGAACCTCCGGCCCCATGGTCCCAAACCATGTGCGCTACCAAACTGCGCTACACCTCGATACAATACTTGACTATTATAAATGTTTTTCTACTCGCTGTCAAGGACATATTGTCTTTTTTTCTTTCAGATAATGCTTATCTTTGACGACTTGCTTATTATAGCACGATCAAACACTCTAATGCAAGTCTTTTTTTTCACAAAAGAATCATTTTTTGATTCTTTTGTGAAAAAGGGATATATTTCGCTATTTTTCCAGAACAGTGGCTTTAGCGGTGTTTTTTTCTTTTCCCCGGCGGTTCAGAAGCCCCTCGGCCTGATTAACTGTCCAGCTGAAAATTTTGAGCAAGGGATAAATACCCAGAACGGCAATTCCCAGCACAATCAACATTGCTGGCAGGAAATCCTGGATCGGCGTCAGGAAAAACAAATCTTCCAGAAACAGCACACAGCATAAAAATGAAACGGTCATCGCAAAGAACAACGCCCAGCGTTTATTATCCAGCGGCTGGCACACCCGAAAAAGAATAACTAAGCCAATTAAACCGGTAGAAATAACCGCTAACGTGGAAATCTGCTGATGATCCAGGGGCAGATAAGCACCGACAATCATAATCATAACCACATTAAATACCACTGTCAAAGCGCCCGGCAGGGATTTCTTCAGAACCTTTTCCAGAAAATTTCCGGTAATCCGGTTCTTGTTGGGTTCCAGAGCCAGAAAAACAGAAGGTGCGCCAATGGTCAGCGCACTGATCAAGGTCAATTGAATCGGCACAAAGGGATAGGCCTCATTGGCAATGATCACAATAATGGCCAGCATCAGCGAAAACATGGTTTTTACTAAAAACAGCGATGCTGCCCGGGTAATATTATTAATGACCCGGCGCCCTTCCATCAGAACCCGGGTAAAACTGGCAAAGTTGGAATCCAGCAAAACCAGCTGGGAAACCTGACGCACCGCGTCGCTGCCTTCGGCCATGGCGATACTGCAGTCAGCCTCTCGTAAGGCCAGGACATCATTGACCCCATCCCCGGTCATAGCCACGGTATGGCCCTGACTTTTAAGGGCTTCAATTAAGAGACGTTTCTGTCCCGGGGTTACCCGGCCAAAAACCGAATAAGCCTGGGCGGCATTGCGAACATCTTCATCTTCAGTGAGGGTGGATGCATCTACAAAATTGTCCCAGTCCAACAAACCCGCCCGGTGAGCCACCTGAGACACCGTAACCGGATTGTCTCCGGAAATAACTTTGATCTCGACCCCCTGGTTTCTAAAAAACTCCAGGGTTTTTTTAGCTTCCTGGCGAATTTTATCCCCCATCGGTAATAGTGCCATGGTGCTGATATTATCCGGCAGACTGCCATCTTCTTTAAATGGTTCCGGGGCATAACCTAACATTAAAACCCGGTTGCCTTCGCTGGCATACCGTTCCACTTTTTCTTGAATTTCGTCATAGCGATCTTTTAAAATAAATTCCGGTGCCCCAATAATGTAGGTCCCCTGCTCCCCAAAATAAGCGCCGCTCCACTTCCGCTCTGACGAAAAAGGAATTACCCGATCACATTGCCATTTGGGCGCCTCACCCTTACAGCTTTCACTGAGAGCCCGAAAGGTGGCATTGTCATCTCTTAGATTGGCAATCAAAGCCCGGATCGCCTGAACGGGATTTTTGTCATGGCAAATGGTTTCCATTGACAAAACTTCCATATTGCCTTCGGTGATGGTTCCGGTTTTATCCAGACAGAGCATATCCACCCGCGCCAGGGTTTCGATGCAATAAAGCTCCTGAACCAGAGTCTGATGCTTTCCCAGTCGGATCACGCCAATGGCCAGGGCTACGCTGGTTAAGAGCACCAGCCCCTCCGGGATCATCCCGATCAGGGCCGCCACGGTTTGGGTAACACCCGCCTGAAGCGGTAAGTCCTGAACAATCAGCTGTTTGTAAAGCAGCAACAGACCGAGGGGAACAATCACAATGCTGATGCTTTTCATGATAAAGCCCAGGGCATTCATTATTTCGGAGTTTGGTTTTTTAGCAACCTTAACGGCTTCAACCAGCTTCGAGGCATAATTATCCAGGCCCACCTGAGTTACCTGAACGGTGGCCTGCCCGGATACCACAAAACTGCCAGAAAGGAGGGTATCCCCTGTATATTTCATAATCGAATCCGACTCACCCGTCAGCAGGGACTCATTGACTTCCAGCTCCCCCTTGACCACCTGGGAATCCGAAGGAATCTGTTTGCCCGCTTTCAAGATCAGAATATCATCCAAAACTATTTTTTCAAATACAATTTCCTGAGGGTTACCGTCCCGTAAAACAGTGACATGGGGTTGCGAAATCAGTGACAGCTTATCAATGGTTTTTTTTGCCTTGATTTCCTGAACGATGCCAATAAATGTATTAATGATAACAATATTAATAAACAGCAGATTTTGAAATGACTCCACAAAAATAACCATCAACGCCAGGATGATGTTGAGCATATTAAATAAGGTTAAGCTATTGTCTTTAATAATTCTGCCGATGGTTTTCGTTTTGGATTGGGGTTGGATATTAACCTTTCCGGCCGCTATCCTTTCTTCAACCTGGGCTTGCGTCAGTCCAATTTCAAGGTTGATGTTATTTTCCATTGAATCCTCCCGGTAATTTATTCACTGTTGGGATTATATCACCACAATCTTAAAATACCTTGTAGCGACCAATTTCCTGGCATACCGTTCGCAAAATATACAGCAAACGTAGTGCTGACAATTGTTACATCATGTTGTACGCATCGGAGCGAACAACAGATTAACAATTGGTCGGTACGGCAGTGCGGAATCAAACCTCGATTTTTCAACAAAAAAAGAAGTCTGCCCCATGGACAAACCTCTTTATATGTGTAGTATTAATTTTTTTGCTATGCCAGACTTTCTCTGACCACTTGATTAACAAGCTTTCCGTCAGCCCGACCTTTAATCTTCGGCATCAGGGCACTCATAATTTTTCCCATGTCTTTTGCGTCAACTGCGCCGGTTTCTTGAATTGTTTCAGCCACAATTACTTTGATTTCATCAACCGTTAATTGTGTAGGAAGGTAGCTCTCGATGATGGTTATTTCTTCGCGAGCCTGCTGGATTAAATCGTCTCTTTGAGCTTTCTCAAACTCGGCCAGGCCATCCCGACGTTGTTTGAGCTGTTTTGCAATAATT
>PGZR01000150.1 GCA_002841405.1 Firmicutes bacterium HGW-Firmicutes-4
ACAACACAAACGTGGCTTGGAGCAAATGATTGACATAATAAACAGGTGTAGAATTCATCAACACTTTCATCAGTCAGTGCGCCCATTCTTTCATCACGTTCAGCATAGATTGGTTTAACCATTTCTTCGCCAAGTCGTTTTACGTCTTCAGCATTGGTGTAAATAGTGATTTCACATTTATCAACAACTTTGTCAAAGTCAGAACGCATTTTTGCGTATAAAACTTCACCGATATGTTTTAAACGGAAGCCTTTTTCAAATGCTTCTTTGGTTAAACGGATCCAGGCAATGTTTCTTTGACCAACATGCATTGCACCTTCAATATAGTTTGTGAAATAATGGATACGTCGTTCCAGTACGGTTTCAAAGTCTTTTTGCATTGCTTTGCCGCCAACTTTAACAACAACACCCATTGGCAGACGAACAACGTCTTTACCTGCGAACATAGCGTCGTCAATGTCTGGTCCCACAACAGTAATTTTGTGATCTTCCATTTCGGCTAAATCGCCAGTTGTAACAAGTTCCCAACATTCAGTTTTGTTTCCGCCGAATTCAGCAAACATGGTATCTTTACGAACACGTTCACCTTCAAAAGCTGAAGAAACTGAAACTGGACAATCGATTTCGGTAACTTTAATTTTGATGTTACGAACTTCTAAAGAAGTTGCAACCACTTTGCTGTTATCTGGTTGGTGTAATAATAAGGTTGGTACTTCATTGATGAATGTTTCTGTAATTGCTGGGAAGCCCAATTCGATGGCAGCCGCACCCGCAGCAATAATTTTGTTATCCCATGGGCCAAATACGTTAACAAATGCTTGTACACGGTTTTTGGTATAAGTACGGTGAGCCAGGAAGTCGCCTGGAGGTGTTGCACCAAAGATTAAGCTGGCACGGATTGCAACCGATACTACGTGGATAACAGATTCGATTTCGTATCCCAAAGGAATAACGCGAAGATCAATACCCATTTTAATTTTTTGTTCAATAGCCTGGTCAATTACTTTACCAACCATGAAGGTTAATAAACCTTTGCCCTGGTAATCTTTAACGATTCCTGCTAAGGTTTCAGCATCTTTAGCTTCACCGATAATAACAGCAACCCCTGGGATATCACCTGTTACCAATGGCACACCGAAGTTACGAACTTCAGCATCAGTGATATGTCCTAAGTAACGAACATCTGCTGTATTTAAGTCTTCTACAGTACGACCAGCGTATGGATGTTCATCGTAAACGTATTTAACAGCTTCAATGATTTCAGCTAACATTGCTGAAGCAGTTCCTGCATCTAAAGCATCTTGCAGGTAATTTGTGCGGTGGATTTTTTCTTTAGCAAGTTCTAAAGCTTCTTCCAGTTCACCTACATTGGTTACTTTTTTGCCTGTAATTGCATAGATGCATGGTAAGGCATAAGCAGTAGCAGGGAATTTTACTGGTGTTTCTTTTCCCTTTTCAGCAACGACTTTGGCAACCATTTCTTCAGCACGTTGAAGGTATTGGGCTTGACCGTCGTAAATTATATCAAAAAGATTCATATTCATATGGACTTTTTCCTCCTTAGATTAGTTCAATTAACATTAGATTTTTGTATTTTTTTATATTTGTTATTTCTTTTTTTCTTCAACAATCGCCAGAATTTTCTTACCTAAACTGGCAATGTCTTCCTTCATGACAGGATCGTCATAGGGCGATTGATTGTTGCGATCAGATTCAGAGATGGCATCCCGGTAGTTCATAAAACCAATGATGTTCTCTGCCCCAATTTTTTCTGTAAGAAAGGTGATATCTCCGTTATTACGGATTTTATTTCCAATAACATAAACCTGTTTGACGCCAATATCCATCGCCATGGATTTAACCTTATGATAGGTTTGAATACTGCGGACGCCCGGCTCGACGACAACGATAAAGGCATCGACTGCTCCAGCGGTTCCGCGACCCAAATGTTCAATACCAGCTTCCATATCCATGATAACCACATCTTTCTGGTATAAGACCAGATGGCTCATGAGCATTTTAAGTAATACATGCTCCGGACATACACAACCGGATCCTCCGGTGTCTACAGTTCCCATGGTTAGCAGCTTGACCCCATTAAACTCTTTGGCATAACGCTCGGGAATATCAGCAACTTCTGGATTCATTCTAAACATTGATCCAAAAGAACCGGTATCGGCAGCTGTTCGCTCTTCCACCAGATCTTTCATCTCTGAAATGGGAACTATACTGGCAATCATTTCCTCTGTCATTCCCAGAGCCAGGCCAAGATTAGCGTCGGGATCAGCATCAACTGTTAATACGTTAAATCCTTCGTCGGCAAAATATCGGCTTAAGCATGCGGAAATCGTTGTTTTGCCAACTCCGCCTTTTCCTGTTAATGCTATTTTCATTTTATCACCTGTCTATCTTAAATATTTATTAAATACCTAACGCTACTCGTTTTGCTTCCATGTCTTCCATGATTTTGTCAACCATGACGATTGGATCTTTTTCAAATACAAAGTGAGCACCGATAAATTCTTGTACGTCTTCTGTCATCAGTTTTGTGAAGTTTGGTGATCCTAATACTTGTGGAATAACACCCAGGTAAGTATTGATACCAGAACCAACTACGTAGTTAGCAATCGCTACGGCTTTTTCTGACATCCATTCTGGAGCAATACCAACTACTGGCAATAATGCAGGATCCACGCCTCGTTGATCAGCACATAAGTTTACGATATGCAGGATACGGCTGATATCTACACAGGAACCCATATGAAGAACTGGTGGAATGTTTACACGTTCACAGACTTCAAATAGACCACGACCACATTTTTCTTTTGCTTCTAATGTTAATAAACCGGCTTTAGCAGCTGCTTGAGCGGCACAACCTGTAACAACACAGATGACGTCACGTTTGATTAGTTCTTCCATTACAGTAATATGAGCATAATCATGTTGTTGTTTAGGATTGTTACAACCTACAATACCAGCAGCTCCACGAATAACACCTGCATAGATAACGTCAGTTAAAGGTTTAACTGTTCCCAGTTCATCAGCTACCTGGCTGTTTACAACAGCATCTAAGTGATTGATGATCTCTTCAACTGAGTAACCAACTAATGTGTCCTGCTTGATATCAGGAATTTCTACTTTAGCAGCATCTCTGTTTGGGAAGTTGTTAATCGCTGTTTTCACGATTTCACTGGCATTGTCTAAACCAGTAGCTTCTGAGAACTCGATGTACATATCACCAGCAATTTTAGCTTTTTGTGAAGTACTGATGAATCGGGTATGATATGTTTTAGCCAGGTCAGGCAGTGCCGGGAAGATACATTGAACGTCTACTACGACAGCTTCAATCGCTCCAGTGATGATACACATTTCTTGTTGGTAGAAGTTACCAGCAATTTTAATACCATGTCTCATGGTCATTTCATTACCAGTACAACACATCCCAACGATGTTAATGCCTTTAGCGCCTTGAGTTTTAGCCAGTTCAACCATTTCTGGGCTTTGCGCAGCTAATACGAGCATTTCTGAAAGGTTAGGATCATGACCATGGATCAGGATATTGACCATTTCGGCATCAATAACACCCAGGTTAGAAGAAGATGCTCTTGCTGTTGGTGTTCCGTAAAGAATATCAGAGAATTCTGTACCGATCATGGAACCGCCCCATCCATCAGACATACCAGTTCTCATACCACGTCTGAAGATACTTTCATAATCTGCAGCGCAACCCATATGAGTTGAATGCATTAATGTTACTACTTCCTGATCAATCGCTCGTGGTTCAATACCTTCTCTTGCCCAAACATCTTGACGTGCCTGTGGCGCTCTTTTTAAGAATCGTAGTGTTCCAAAAGGTTTACCAAATTCTTCAAGGGCTAATTCAGCCATTTCGTGAGCTAATGCGTAAGTTTCTTTGGTATCTGCATCAACCACATCCCATTCTTTTGCGATTCGTCGTAATTTTGCTTCGTCACGAACTTTGAATGGACCTTCAGCTTTTGCATGGTGCATCGCATGAACGATGTCTCGGGCATGATCTGAATGGGCAGATGTACCTGCGGCTACCATTCTGGCAAAGTTTCTTGCTACAATTGTGTCAGCATTAGCTCCACAAATACCTCTTTCAGCACCTTTTCCAGGTACTGGACTTACACGACATGGACCCATTGAACAAATTCGACAACATACCCCTGCTTCTCCAAAACCACATTGGGTTTTTTGGGCTGCACGGCGATCCCACATTGTTTCTGCGCCATCTCTTTGAGCTTTCGCTAAAGATGCTTCAGCAACCTTATCATAATTCAAAATTTCATTGCTCATATTTTTTCTACCTCTCTAAATTTATAATTTATATCAACGCACCTGTTTCGTATAATAGTTATTTTTTACGCATTTATAAAAAGTTTCATCTTATCTAAAAAAATAATCAAATTACCCTTTACAAACATTGTTAAATGTTATACAATGTAGGTGAGTGATACATTATACATAGTTGTTTGCTCCTGACCTTCATCTTATCTTGTGCGGCAAGTGATGAATTCTGGTCGGGGGCTTTTTTTTATGAGTATTTTCAAATACCTGTTTTAATTTATGAAGGTATTTCTAGAACTCAAGTACTGAATCTGCATAAAGGATATTATTTTTGATAATATCGCAAGCTACGATTGTTTCTCGTAATCGTTTGTCGCAAGGATTAACGATTGCAGAGCTGAATCCACATTGCATAGCCATTGCTAAAACAGCACAGTCTAATAATGGACGGATATGTTTTGGCGCACCGTTAGATACGTTACTTAATCCACCAGTTGTTAACAAGCCCATGTCAGTAATCATTTGGATTGCTTCAAGTACATCAACTAATTGATCTTGCATTCCTTTGATAACAATGAATAATGGATCAAACCATAAATCAGTTGGTTCCATACCACGTTCCATACCACGTTCCAGTAATTGTGAACAGTACATAATACGTTCGTCATTGTTTGCAGGTACGCCTTCTGCCGAGCAAAGAGCAATAACCATAGCATCATTAGCGGCTGCTAAATCGACATATTCAATACGGTCGCCTGCATCTGCAGAGTTTACGATTGGTTTTCCTTTTGATCGATTATAAACCTGGATACCAGCTTCAATCGCTTTCATATTAGCTGTATCAAGTGCGATTGGCACGTTGTCAAAGTTTTCCTGGAGTAATTTTACACCCCATTGCATTAACTCTTCGCCGCCTCTTTCAGCAGGTCCGATGTTTAAATCTAAGTAGTCTGCACCAGCATCTAATTGTTCTTTTGCTCTTAAAAGAATAGGCTCTGGATTTCTATCTGCAAATGCCTGACGAATTGCTGGAGAAATACAGTGAATTCTTTCACCAATAACCATGAATTTTGACATATTGTTCCCCTTTCAAATTGAAAAAAATATTTTA
>PGZR01000015.1 GCA_002841405.1 Firmicutes bacterium HGW-Firmicutes-4
CAGCCAGCGAAGCCGCAGGCCTCTTTGATATAGGTTCGCAGCAAATCATCGCGATACTCGGTGTACTCGCGATACATCGGCTTGGCATCCTGATCCCAGCAGGCGGTATAAACCTGCTGATATTCGGTGATCAAATCGCGGATGTAGCCCAGTATTTCCTGACGATATGCTTTTCGGGATCCTTTGGTGCCTTCTTCATGGTGAAACCAGGCAATATATTCATAAACCAGGTTGCCCAGCAGATAGCCGGTATCGGATGAGGATGGGCCCATAAACGGATATTCCATATCGATGATTTTCATCTCATTTTCGTCAATCATAATATTGGAGGTATGGAGATCACCATGAACCAGGCATTCGCTTTTCTTCATAAAAATGCCCCGGAGCTTCAGCAATTCCACCCGCAGTTCCCGTTTTTCCCAAAGCAGATCGCTCATGGCCAGATGATTGGGATCGCCTGCCGGTAAATCGACTTCGCCTTCAATAAAAGACTCCCGTAAAAACAGAATTGTTTCCATAATCACCCGCATCTCGGGATTCATAAATTTGCACTCCAGAAACTTATGGGCCATCTGATCCAAATATATCTCGGAGGTATAAAAATTTGATTTAGCCAAAAATTCGCCCATCTGTTTGGGAAATTGGGGGAACCGCTTGCCCTTAATCAATTCAAAACGCATAATCTTCAGACGGCCGCAATCTTCATAAATAAAGAGATTGTTATCCGGATCAAGGTGATACATTTCCGGCAGATACTCCGGGGTTATGGCCGATCGCAGTTTGATGATTTCGGATTCCAGCTGATTGCGCTTGGCAGTCAGCGGCACCCCTTCGCCAAATAGCTTCAGGTAGGGTTTGGCCTGTTTGAGAATAACCGATTTTCCAGTTTTATCCCAGACCCGATAAATATGGTTGACAAAGCCATCCCCGTCGTCTTCGCCGCCGCCAACCTCATAAACCTCAAGCTGGGCCCCGGCCGGAAAGACATCCGTGAATGTTTTGATATACTCAATGACGGAACTGGGTGTTAAATCTTTATAGGACATTCTCTACCTCACGATTTTAAACGGATTTCATATTTCACATTTTATCACGGCGAGAAGTAGAAATAAATGAACTAATTATTTGAGTAACGGGAATTTTTTGCACTACTCTAGAGGATTAATCGATCATAATCATCGAAAGCCTGCTTCCGGGTTAACAGGATCGAGAAGTGAATGCCGAAATAACGGGAAATCAGAATCGCTCCCATAATCACAATCTGATAGACAATGGCGGTCATCGGCATCGAGCCGCCAAGAATCTGGCCCGTCATCATCCCCGGCAGAGAGACCAGACCAATGGTTTCGGTTGAAGCAATAATTGGATTCATACAAGCAATAATGGCTTCTTTATACCAGGGCAGGGTTGATTCCCACTGATTAGCTGATAGCGCCAGCTGATATTGATATTGCCGCTCATTTCGTTTTAACCCGGTGTAGAAGGTATTAATCCCAATGATGTTGCCGCTGAGGCTATTGCCCAACAGCATACCCATCAAAGGGATATAGTATTGGGCATCAAAAATATTGTCAAGGCCGATCACAAAATGATTGATAAACAGAATCATCACCAGATTAGGAATGCCAAAGCCAATCAGGATCGGCAAAAACTGATTTTTGATGGTCAATCCGCAGGTTTTAACGGTGGATAATCCGGCTGCCCCGATCATAAATAAAACATAGGCAGAATTAACCCAGAGGTTGTTAAATAAGAAGATATACTGCAGGAAAAAGCCCACCAGCACCAGCTGGATGGTCATGCGGAACAAGGCATAAATAATTCGTTTATTCAGCCCAATTTCCAGTTTGACATTGATGATAACCATCGGCAGCACAAAAATCAGCAGATAAAAAGGGGTATAGAAAGGTATTTCCTGAACGCCCATTACCAGCTCACCTCCCGGAGTCCCCGATTTTGATAAATATCGTCGTGGGAAACTACTAAAATAGTTTTATCATAGTCCAACAATAGCTCCACCATTTTTGTCTTGAGTTCCAGATCCAGCCCCGTGGTGATTTCATCCAGGACCCAGATGTCGCGATCCAGCAGAATCCCCAGAATCAGAGCCAGCCGTTGCCGTTCGCCCCCAGACAGGGCGTCAATATTTCTTTCCAGGGTATCTTCCGGCAGCGCCATCGTCTCCAGCCAGTTACTTAATACCGCTTCCTGATAGTTCACATGGCGGTTCACCGGATATTTAAACACCGCCGCAAAAACATCCCTGACAATCCCTTTGGGAATATCAGCATCCTGACTCACATAGGAAATTTTGCTGCGAATGCTATTCACCGTTGCCCCAGACAGTCTAATCCCATCGACCAGGATTTCCCCTGCATCCGGTACCACAAAGCCCAACAGCATTTTAACCAGACTGGTTTTTCCCCGGCCCGAGGGGGCACAAAAAAGGACTTTTTCAAGTTGCTCAATTTCCAGATTAAAATCCGAAAAAATCATCCGCTCATCAAATTTTAACTGAATATCTCGGAATTCCAGATAAGCCATCTTTCACCTCACATTAAAATCTGTTAGTTTCCGGCTAATCGCTTTATCGCCAGGATACTTCCGGTTTTTTTCGGGGCACCGTGCGCTGATAGGATACCTTGGGATATCCCATAACCTGACAGGCAATTACCTGTTTGTTGGTATCTTCAATCCCCAGAAAACGTCGCAGTTCCGGGCTGTTGGCCGCTGCCCGGACAAAAAAGCCGCTGTAAAACATTCCCAGTCCCTGGGCATGGGTCATCAGTTCCATCGACGAAGCTGCCAGGCCACCATCAATGGGTGATTCTGAGACGACGATTAAAACGGCTTTGGCATTAAAAAACAAATCGGTGGGTTCTTCCGGATGAGTCAGATAGCCTTCATACATCTGCAGCCAGCGCTTCGCATAATAGGCAATCAAGGGCGGCGTTTTTTCGGTATCGGCCAGCAACGCTTTACCCAGGCTGTTAAGGCTTTCCAGGGCCAGTCCGGTCAACTCCGAAAGCTGCTCTTGAACCACCACAAAAGACACCGGCTGGCGGTTACCCCCGGTTGGTGTAAAACGGCCGGCTTCAATAATCGCGTCCAGCTTTTCTTTTTCAATCGGCTGATCTTTAAATTGTCGGACTGATCGTCTAAATTTAATAAAATTCAGCAGTTTTTCTGGTTCAATATCAAAATCCGCAGGCTCGTACTCCTTCACTTCGTCCATATCATAGTCGGTTATGGTAACCGCATTGACGGGACAGACGGCGATACAATGGCCGCATTTTATGCAGGTTTTATTAAGGGGCTTGGCGATATCATCGGTAATGACAAGATCCCGGGTGAAACAATCATCAACACAGGCGCCACAGCCTATACATTTTTCCTGATCAATTTTAATCATTTTTTCTTCCTTTCAATATCCGCAGCATTTCAAATCAGCCTAATTACCGGTGATAAAGAAATACAGCAAAACAATTACACCCAACACGATGCGATACCATCCGAAAATTTTAAAGTCATGCTTTTTGATATAGGTCATTAAAAACTTAATCGCCAATACGGAGGTGATAAAGGCTGTGATCATCCCGACCAATAGAATAACCACTTCCCACAGACTAAAGGCAAAGCCGAATTTAATCAGTTTTAAGAAGCTGATCCCAAACATTACCGGAACGGCCATAAAGAAGGTAAATTCGGCAGCCACCGTTCGTGATGTTCCTAAAATCATCCCACCCAGGATGGTTACCCCGGAACGGGATGTCCCTGGTACAATTGACAAGGCCTGAAATGCCCCAATCTGCAAGGCTTTTTTGTAAGTTATCTGTGACAATTTGACAATTTCCGGCTGGCGCTTTTTATTGTAATTTTCAATCACGATAAAAAGAATCCCATACAGAATCAACATCGCTGAAACCGTGATTGAATTCATAAAGTAGGTATCAAAAAGGCTGTCCAGCAACAAATAGGCCACAATCCCAGGGATGCAGGCCACCGCAATTTTAGACCAAAGAATAACAGTATTTTTCCTGATCATTATCTTTTTTTCTTTAATCGAAAACGGCACCAGTTTATGCCAATAAATATAAACAACCGCTAAAATTGCCCCTAATTGAATCACATACAAAAACATTTCGATGAATGGATCGGACATATTCAATTTAATAATGTCATCTACCAAGATCATGTGTCCAGTACTGCTGATTGGCAGCCACTCGGTTACACCTTCGACAATCCCCAGAATGATTGCCTTTAAAATTTCTAAAAATCCCATGTTTCCCTCTCTTTTGCCTGTAATTTTAAGTCGTTTTGTCCCAAAAACGCATTACTTAGCGTTCAAACCACGATGAAACAATCAATAAACTCACATCACTTAGTTTACTTTTTTATGGCTAAAATTACAATGTTTTTATGGAATTATCCTCAAAATTGCAGCAAATCTTAATAACTCCAGATTAAAAAAATATCCGCTACTGTCTGTTAAAACAGCACCGGATATCGGATTAATTTTTATTTGCGGGGTCAAACACCGATCCCATAAAGACGATGGCGCCTGTTTCATTGTCTTCAATGGCATAGAAAAAGGGTCGATCGAAATTGAGTTCAAAGTCATAAGCAGGCATACTGGTAACGCCTACTTCCACCGAGGTTACTGCCGCTGCCTCGGTACCGATCTCATCGACCTGAATAAAGGTTTTATGCTTAACATCACTGATATAAATATCGCCCGCTGTCCCGGCTGCTGCCATCCCTGAAAAATCAGCTGTTCCGGCTTCAAACGCTACTCCCATACCCAAATCAGTTAATGCCTGGTTTAACGAATTTTCATATTCCATGGTAAACTTCGGCAGCGTCAGGCTACCCTCTTTTTTTTCAAAAAGAGCCATCCAGTTTGACCAGTTATCCTGACTGAGCTGTTTCTGAAATTCATCCAGGCCGGCATCTTCATTGGGTAGAAAAAGTACCATCGCCAGCTGCTCTTCTTCACCATAGGGAAGCCGCAAGGCTTGAAAGTCCGCAGTTTTAAAATAGTCAAAAGAACCCGACTGGTACATGGTCGGTACGGTTACCGTCTGCCCATCGGCCAGTTTAAAAGGCTGGTCAGTCGTGAGGTCCTGCTCAAAGGGGCTGGTCCATGCGCCTTTAAAATAAACAGCATTAATCAAAAACATAATCGTTTCTGAATCAATCGGCGGCGTGACGATCTGGTCGATCGTCCCCTGGGTTTGATCTTTTACCCATTGGTTGATCACATCAGCAGATTTGGGATCTGTGAAATCCAGTTTTTTTGCCACGGCCTGATAATCATTGTGCACCGTCTCAACAAAGGCTTCGGAAAATTTAAAATCTTCACCCATCCAAATTGAATTGGCAACATTCAAGGTTACCTTGGGGTCTGCCATCGTTAACAAATAAAGCAGAGCCAGATTATTTTTATTCAGCCTCTCAACATCAATTCCCTGCATATTCAGCGCCGTTGCCATGGCCTCCTGGGTCGTTCCGATTGCGCCATTATAGGCCATCTCCATGGCCAGAGATACGCCTACCGGAGAAATCATTATGTTTTTGTTTCCGATAGCCAGGTTTTTGTAGAGCTTGAATCCGAATTCGTTGGTTTTTTCTACTATGGCAACATCAAAAGCATCGAGTACATCCGCATCCGGTTTCGATATGACCGCTTTTTTGCAGCCGGTTCCCATCAATAATACAGCTGCCAAACTAAGAACACCCATCAGCACTGCTAATTTACGTTTCATCTTCGTCCCCTTTTATTTTTGAATCACCCCTGGATTCGGATCAATCAATGCTCTTCTAATCACTTACCCAAAGAACTCGACCGTCCCGGATTCCAGGTTGTACTTAGCCCCTAAAACCTTGACCGTTCCTTCACGGATCAAACGATTAATCGTTTCGCTTTGCAGAATTCGTTTAATACTGTTGTCAATGTTGAGGTTTTCACATTTGCCGACATTTTCTTCACCTGCAATGGCGGGCTGAATTTCTTCCAGAATGGCCTTAATATACCCATGGCCATGACCCTCCATCGCTGATGCCACTGCCCCGCAGTGATTATGCCCCATTACCAGCACCAGCGATGTTCCCAGATGACCCACGGCATACTCAATACTGCCCAGTTCAAAATCGCCAATCACATTTCCGGCAGTTCGAATCACAAACAGTTCACCGATACCGGCTGAAAAAATATGTTCCGGTGGCACCCGGGAATCTGAACAGGTTACTACCACCGCATCGGGTTTTTGACCCGCTTGGACATTTTTAATTCGAACCATTTGGGAAACATCGCCATTATTTTTCTCCGTTGTCACAAAATCCTGGTTACCTTTTTGCAGTTTGTTAATTACCGCTTGAATTTGATCCTGATTATTTTTATCCATAAAACCTCTTCCAAATTTATTTAGCTAAAAGAGCCTCCGACTTTATGCTTCGATCAGCACTTTTTCAATAAAAACAGATGCTATTTCCGGATCAAACTGGGTACCAGCACAATTTTTTATTTCAGCCACTGCTTCGGCCACACTTAGCCCTTTCCGATAAGCCCGGTCACAGGTCATCGCATCGAAAGCATCGGCCACTCCAATGATGCGGGCCTGGATCGAAATTTCTTCTCCCTGCAGCTGTTTCGGGTAGCCTTTTCCATCCCAGCGCTCCTGATGCTCCAGCACATACCTGGCCAACTCTGAAAATTCGCTGGATGAACTCAAAATTCGATAACCAATCTCCGGATGCCGTTGAATTTTTTTCCACTCATCCAGATCCAATCCCCCGGGCTTGTTCAGTATTTTTTCATCTATTCCCATTTTTCCGATATCGTGAATTAAGCCGGCCGCCTTTACCTGACTGATATCGTCCTGGTCAAAATTCATTTTTTTAGCGATTTTTTCGCAAATTTCACTAACTCGTTGTGAGTGTAGCATTTCCCGGCTGCTTTTTTCATAGAGGGTATTCATGATTAAATCGATGGTCTTATTTTTAATGCTGGCACTTTCGTAAAGCTTATGCCGATACATATTGTCTTCGGCATTTTTTAGCACTTCCTGGATATTTTGATCGCTACTGGTTTTGGTTTCGTAGCCCAACGAGATGGAGAAATTAATAGCCCCAACCGATTGTTCCTGGGCCGCCGCTCTCATCCGTTTGACGATTTTTGAAGTCTCGCTTTCATCTGTTTTAGGCAGCAAAATAATAAATTCATCACCGCTGAGCCGGGCCACCACATCCTGATCCCGACACTCTTCGCAAATTATCCGGGCCACCTTTTTGAGCAGCTCATCACCTAACTCATGACCAAATGATTCATTGATAAGTTTTAGTCCATTCACGTCGGAAATAACCAGGCTTAAGGGCAGGTTTTCAGCTCGATCAATCGTGGCTAAAGCTTCTTCGTAATAGTGTCGGTTGTAAACCCCGGTGAGGTAGTCGTGATCACTTAAATAGCGAATCTTTTCTTCGGTTTGTTTTCGTTCGGTAATATCGGATATGATTACCGCCACCTGCTGCGGTTCAGGGGAATAGGCCACCACTTCAAAGAATTTTTTAAATTGCGGAAAATACTTATCATAACGCACCGATTCTCTTGTTTTGATTAATTGACCATATTTTTCAACCAGAAATTCTTTTGAATCCGGCATCATTTCAGTCAGCGTTTTGCCCAGAATATCCTGACTTTTAAAGCCGGTCAGCCGTTCAAAGCTGGCATTCACATACAAAAAGTTGCAGTCAGCTGGCTTTCCATTTTCATCGACAAGCAGTTCATGAACAGCCAAACCCTGTTCCATCTGGGTAATCAGCCGTCGGTTTCTTTCTTCGCTGATTTTCAAACTGTCCAGCAGTTCCATGGTTTTCCTGTGGGCCGCTTTCAAAGCGGCCGTTTTTTCTTCCACCATCTGCGCCAGCCGGCCTTGTTCGTCCTGCTTATGCCGATTGGCGGTTTTTATTTTAACCATCGCTCTGATCTGGGCAGTAAGTTCTAATTCATCGATGGGCTTGGCCAAAAAAGCCTCAGCGCCGGATTCAAGAGCCAGAATGCGATGCTCGCGATCCCCTTTTATGGCGGTTACAAAGACCACCGGGATTTCTTTGGTTTTCTGTTCAGCCTTCAGTTTTTGACAAACTTCAAAGCCATCCATCTCCGGCATTACTATGTCCAGCAGAATCACATCCGGATCTTCTTCCTTGGCAATTGCTATTCCTGTCAGCCCGTTGGCGGCCGTTAGCACTTGGGCCGCTGGAAAGGCTTCTCGAAGCAGTGCTCGCAGGGTTATCAAATTATCCTGATTATCATCGATGGCTAAAATTTTTAACATTCTATCTGCCATAGAGCACCTCTCGGATTACTTTCAGAAATTCCCGCTCGATAATCGGTTTGGGGATAAAGGCATCAAAGCCCTGGGCTAGAATCCCTTCCCGGTCCTGGGTCATGGCACTGGCTGTCAAGGCGATGACGGGAATATTTTCCAACCCGGGCAAAGCCCGAATCACCTTAAAGGCCTGGATCCCATCAATTCCCGGCAGAGCAATATCCATCAGGATCAGATCGGGCACAAATTGCTTGGCCAATTCGATACTCTCCTGGCCATCAGCCGCTTCCAGCACCCGGAAATGATCATTGAGTAATGCTTTTACGGTGATCATATTATCCGGATTGTCTTCCACTGCCAGCACCAGGGGCTTGCGCTGATCGGTTCGGGGTTCGTAGCGCTTGACCTTTTTTGCCCGGGTCTCCGGATAAAGCATCGAAGCGATGGCTTTTTTCAGCTCATCTCGATTGACATCACCTTTTTGAATCAATTGGTGAATATTATTCTTGGTCAGATCTTTCAGTTCATCCCGAGTAATATGTTTGGCAGTGAGGATCAACACCGGCACATGGGCGGTAGATTCGGCTTCCCGGAGAGTATGTAGCAGTTCAAACCCATCAATTCCCGGGATCATTAAATCCAGAACCATGGCGTCTGGGATCACCGTTTCCATAATTTCAAAGGCTTCTTTGGCATCCCGGGCCACTTTTATCGTATAACCACTTTCTTCCAGCAGGTCGCGGATCTGAATCACCGCCGGCTCGCTGTCTTCCACCATCAGCAAGGTTTTGGCTGCGGGATTGGCAGAAGCTTTGCCGCTCAATTTCGATCCGGCTGCTTTCATCTGAACTTTTGGGGCTTGATTAAACGCTTCCCGTTGTGTTTCGTAGGCTGATTCGACCACCATATTTTCGGGCGAATAATTGATCGGCAACGCCAAAATAAACTCAGAGCCCTGGCCCACTACGCTTTTTACACTGACTGATCCGCCCAGCAGGTGGGCGTATTTTTTGGCAATCGCCAATCCCAGTCCGGTTCCGCCAAACTTACGGGAGGTGCTGCCATCCGCCTGTCTAAATTCATCAAAAATAAACGGCAGATAGCTTTCATCAATACCGATACCCGTATCCCTGACCCGAATTTCAATGTTCTCACCATTTTGACCCACAGATAGCTCAACCTGACCTTTTTCGGTGAACTTAACCGCATTCCCGGCCAGATTTTCTAGAATGTGACGGCACTTATCACTGTCGCTGTTGATATAGACGGCGGTGTTTTTAGCACCGTTGATACAGAGCACGTTTTTCTCATTCGCTTGGGGTGCCAGCATTTCCACTACCTCATTGATCAACTGGTTGACATTAAAGGTGGTAATTTCAAGTTCTTCCCGGCCGGCCTCAATCCGAGATATATCGAGAATATCATTAATCAAGGCCAGCAGATTTTTGCCATTCCGTTCAATGACTTCCAGATAGCTGTATTCTTCTTCAGGGATTTCATTCTTCAGGCGGCGGTTCAATATCCCAGACAGAGCAATGACTGAATTAAGGGGGGTCCGTAATTCGTGACTCATGTTTGATAAAAAGTTTGTTTTAAGCTGATTGGCTTCATTCAGCTCCTTTTTTTGCATTTCCAGTTCGATATTCTGATGGATCAGTTCTACCGACTGTTCTTCCATTTCGTTCTTTTGGGCATCCAGTTCGCGGTTCTGATGTTCCAATTTTTCAGAAAACTCTTTTATGGTCCGATACGCCAGGATTCCTTCAATTCGGGCACTCATGGTACTCATGGTTTTTTCAATAAAATCAATGGCTTTTTGATTGTATTTGCCGATGGCGGCCAGGGATACTACTGCAATGACTTCGCCCCCAAAAATAATCGGAATGGTAATGATTTCCCGGGGCATAAACTTCCCGCTAACGGTATAAAAAGCAAACCGTGAATCCTCGGGAATGTCTTTGATATGGGTATACCGGCCGCTGGCCACCGAAGCTCCAAATTCACCTTCCAGGGTATTTCCGCCAAATGCGGCCCGACCCGTTTCGTCCAGACCGATGGATTCAAAATGTTCAAACTGATTGTTGCTGGTATTGAGCAGATAAACGGCGGCAACCTGTGAATCCGTGTAACGGGACAGGGTATTCAGGGTTTTTCGAAAGAATTTCCGGGCGTCTTCTTCGCCCAGCATGATCTTGATGAAATTCGCAGTTCGTTCATTCAGTTCAATGTTTTTTTGAATATCATTTGCCAGGGAGTTAAATGATTCGGACAGTATTCCAAATTCATTGTGATACTGATAGCTACTCCTGGCGTAATGATTGCCATTCTGAAATTCGTCGGTTGCCTGGGTGAGCTCATTTAAGGGTTCCTGAATATTCCGGATTAAAATAAAGCTGACCAGTACTGATAAAACTGCTATTACCAGAACAATCATGGACAATTGAATTTTTATTTTTGTGTATAAATCCGTCGAACCCTGATAGAGTTCATCGGCTTTTTGGCCAGCATAACTTTCCACAACTGCCATTTTTTCATTTAAAGTTTCCCGATAAATTCCTACCTTTTCTCCGGGTAACAGACTTTTTTTAGCGGTTTCCTGATCTCCGGCCAGGGTACTTGCGACAATTTCTGCACGGGCGGTTTCCCAGTTGATATAGGCTTTGTAAGCCTCATCCACGTCCTGCTCCGGGCCCAGATACAGCTCCCGCAATAAATCAAATTGGATCTGAATATCGGCATCGTATTGTTCTATCAATTCAATGGCTTTGTCGCGATCTTCCGGATTATTGGCCAAAATCAGATCTCTTACCCCCACCCGCATATTGAGAATATCGGCATCCAGACGGTCAATTGCTTTGGTGACCTGAAAGGGATGATTATACATGGTTTCAGCCTGATTAACAATGGTATTGGTTTGACTAAAGCCCAATAAGCTCAACAATAAAACCAAAAACAGAATAATCGAAAAACCGATCCGAAGCTGTGTTTTTACCTTTAAATTTTTGATGTTCATATTTTCTCCCTGGACCATTTATATGAAGTGCAACAATTCTGGAAACACAGCACAATGGTAGTTTTGTTTTTATTTATTGGATCCGTTTAGTGAAAACACTTCTTCCGATATTACTGAATGATCTGAAAAATCGGTGCACCTGATGACAGCATTTTGAGATCCTCGTCTTTTCCCATCAAGATCGATTCCGCCTCACCGGTGACTAAATACCCCCCCACCGCCAGCGAACGTTTAAGCTTTCTGACAATCGCCCTTCTCACATCAGTGCGGTAGTAAAAAAGCAGATTGCAGCAAAAGATGATATCAAAATCGCCAAAAATACTATCCGGTGGATTACTGGAATGGGGATCCAATAAATCATACTCTGAAAAATCAATTTTTTCTTTTAATCCGGGATTCACTGCATAAGCATCACCCCGTTTGACAAAATAGTTCTTCAGGTGTTTCATCCGGATGTTGGCTACGCTATCCTCATCATAAATACCGGTTCTGGCGGCACCAAGTGCTTCCTGGGAAAGATCGGTGGCAAAAATTCGAAACCGAATCGGTTTTGACGAAGCCTGGCTCAACTCTTCCAGCAGGATCGCGATGGAATAGGCTTCCTGACCGCTGGAACAGCCCGCCGACCAGACCCTGATTTCACCGTTTTCCGGCTTCTGGCTCAGCAAATGGGGTAACACCAACTGCTCCAGCACGGCAAAGGTCAGCGAATTCCTGAAAAACTGACTATAGGTAATCTGAAAAGATGCCATTAAACAGTCTGCTTCATGTCGATTGGCCAGTAAATATGATGAGTAATCCAACTGGCTGACATCGAGTCCCGTCATCCACCGTTTCAGAGATTTTACCAGAAAGGCCTCATCGTAAATGGTCAGATCTTTTTTGTAGGTCTCGTTCATAATCTGAATAAGCTCCAGAATGGCGTGCTCCGTCTGCATTCCCATTAAGTATCCCCTTACTTATTTTGCATTTATCATAATCGACAATGTTCCCTAATGAATCTTTTCCGAATGCACCACTTCAACCAGCATTTTGGCCACCAGGGGATCGAAATGAGTGCCGGCACAGCGCTTGATTTCGGCAATCGCCTCATCCTGAGCCAAACCTTTGCGATAGGTTCGGTCACTGGTCATAGCATCAAAAGAGTCTGCCACCGCCACAATTCTGCCCTGTAGCGAAATCTCTTCACCCTTTAACCCTTTGGGGTAGCCTCGTCCGTCCCAGCGCTCATGATGTTCCAGAATACAATTGGCCATTTCCGAAAACTCGTTCGCTGAACTGAGGATCCGATAGCCGATTTCGGGATGCCGTTGAATTTCTTTCCATTCATCATCACTTAGGGTTCCCGGTTTGTTCAAGATCTTTTCATCGATCCCCATCTTTCCGATATCGTGAATCAGGCCCGCGGTCCGGATCTGATTAATTTCATCCTGATCCAGTTTCATCCGCATACCGATTTTTTCACAGATTTGACCGACCCGGCTAGAATGCATCATTTCCCGATTACTCTTTTCATAAAGGGTGTTCATAATCAGTTCAATGGTTTTGCTGCGCATGCTGGCGCTTTCGTAGAGCTTATGACGATACATGTCATCCTCGGCATTTTTTAGCACTTGCTGGATATTCTCTTCTTTTCTGGTTTTTGTTCGACTCCCAAAAGCAATCGAGAGTTTCAGCCCTCTTATTTTTTCCCGGGCCGCTAGCATTTCCAGTCTTTTGATAATCAGCGCAGCGGTTTCAGCATCGGTTCGCGCCAAAATTATGACGAATTCATCGCCGCCCAGTCTGGCAATCACATCATTTTCCCGGCAACCGCTTTTAATGACATTTGAGGCCTTCTGCAAAAGCTGATCCCCGACCGCATGCCCAAAGGAATCATTGATCATTTTTAGACCATTGACATCGGCCATAACCAGGGTCATGGGGTAATTTTCTTCGGTATCCAGTTTAATCAGGACCTCTTCATAAAATCGCCGGTTAAACAGCCCGGTCAGGTAATCATGATAGCTCAGATAGCGGATTTCCTCTTCGGTTTTTCTGATCCGGGTAATGTCCTGAATCGTACCGAAGTTGCCAACGTGATTGTTATTCTCATCAAATTGGGGGATCATCCGCATGTTGATAATCCGTTCTTCACCATCTTGCCGAATAATCCGGAAAATAAAATCGGCGGTGGCTTTTTCCACCATCACCTGGTTGATGTTTTCTAGAACTGTGGGGATCTCATCCGGCTGAACAAACTGGAGAAAGCGATCTTTGGAGTTCACTGCTTCATAGGAAGAAGCCCCGAAAATATTGAGAACCTCCTCGGAACAATTGATTTTATCACTTTCAAAATTAATCTCGTAACTCCCCAAATGGGCCAGCTTCTGCGCTTCAACCAGAGCTTTTTCGCTTTTTTTGCGCGCTTCATTTTCCTTTTCCAGCGATTTCAGAAGCTTAAGGGTCCGGGCGTGAGCGGCTTTTAAGGCCTCGGTCTGCTTTCTGACCCGGTTGTCAAGCCGCTTTTTATCGTTGCGTTTTTGGCGATTGGCCCATCTGATCTTTTCCATCGCCCGGATTTGAGAAATCAGCTCCTGCTCATCAATGGGTTTGGAAAGAAAGCCCTCACCACCGCATTCCAGGGCCAGGATCCGATGTTCCCGATCGCCTCGGGAGGCGGTCACAAAAACCACCGGAATATCGGCCAGATCAGTTTTTGCTTTTAATTTCCGGCACACATCAAAACCGTCCATCCCCGGCATGATAATATCCATGAAAATAATATCCGGATCTTCGGATACCGCCATTTCAAAACCGCTTCTGCCGTCAAAAGCCATCAAAACAATGGCTTCCGGAAAGGCATCGCGGATCAGGGCTTTTAAGACAATCACATTATCCCGGTTGTCATCAATTACTAAAATCTTTAATTGTCTTGTCTCCACAGCTCACCTCGTCCATCAATTTTCCTTTATCTCTTTCACTACTGACATTCTACCCGGTTTCGGCCCTTTTCTTTGGCCCGGTTTCGGGCTGTATGAGCCCTGGAAATCAGGGTTGCCGGCAGCAAATCCTTGCGATAGGCGGATACCCCAAAACTGGCTGTCAGTTTCGCAACAATCTTAAAATCAGTCTCTTCAACGATTGTCCTGATTTTTTCTGCCAGCGTAACAGCACCCTGTTCATCGGTATCGGGTAGAATAATTAAAAACTCCTCACCACTCCAGCGGCCGACAATATCGGTTATCCGGACATTGTCTCGAAGCATTGCTGCAATTGCCACAAGCAACTCATCTCCGACCGGATTTCCGTAGGTATCATTGATGTTTCGGAGCGAATCCACATCTACCAGAATAATTGCGAAGGGAGCCTTTGTTCGCTCAGACCGTTCCAGTTCGCATTGCAGAAAGTCATCAAGTTTAGGCCGATTAAACACCTGGGTCAGTTTGTCCTTGATCGACAACTGGGCAATTTCCGCTTCCAATCGTTTGATTTGAGTAATATCCCGGATCACGCTTAAGATGTGGGGTTCTCCTTCAACATTTATGGCCTGGGCTGAAACCAGACCCACAAACATGTCATTATCCGCATCATTTACCATGATTTCCATATTCTCACAAACACCGGTTCGTTTCAATTCGGCAATTAACTGATCTCTTTTATCCAATTCGAAATATAAATCATGGATATTGAATGATTCATCAATGATGGTCTTTCCCCGGGTCTGAATCATTTTAAAAAAGGCCCGGTTATAGGCATATAATTTTCCGTCTTCCATGCTGGTAATAATGGTTGGATCTGGAAACAAGTCAAAAATCATTTCAAAATGCTTTTTGCAGGTACTTCGAATTTCTCGTACCATCCCATCAAGCTCAATAAAATCGGGATCCGCCCGGTATTTTTCCAAAACATCATTATCCGGCTTTTCTTCAGCAACAATGTTCTTCAGATACTTAATCAATTCTTTGATTTCGGTATTTAACATGATCTTTCCCGCACCACTTTCTGATTCATTATTGAAAAAATATCAATAACCCCATCCACTCAATTTTTTATCAAATAATCACATAATAGTATGAGTCCATCAGGTAGGTCTGTTCGTACTTAACGGTCATTTTCCAAAGATTCTTCTTCACCTTTTTGATGGAAGCCTCCCCTTTCTCATATTGATCCAGGAGTTTTAAAAAGTATTTCTTTTCACTGGGTAGAGCACTCGTTCTGAAATACCCCCAAATATGCTGGGCCACATTAATTGAATTTCCGATCGTCGGTTCTTTCTGAAAAGAGCTTTCGATCAGATTATAAAATTCAATGCTCGGAAAGCTGTCTTTATTGTTAAGCAGTTTGCGAATCTCCAGATAATCTAAAGGTGATCTTTCCAGCACTGCATACTTATATTTGCTCCACTCATGTTCCAGCCGATTGATTTCCTTTTTTGTGGTTGTGCAATTAATGCATTTAACCGCTGAAAGGTTCTTGTCTTTGACTTCCAGCATGATATCCAGATCCCGGTTCTTCAATTCCTGATAAAAGGTCATAAATTCACTAATTGCTATGGTTTTGGAATGAGATCCCGGTTTTTTTTGGGGATTCTGTTGAGAGTAATGAATTTTCTGCTTGCCATCCTGGCTTCTCCAGGTGGTTTTACTGACATCAATCCAATAACTGTCTGGCTCATTTTCATCACAGGGATTCACCTTGTGATGGAGGTTATCAAAAACCACCGGAATGTCCAGGGCTTTTCCAATGATCAGCACGTCTTTGATGGTATAGGACTTATCATCATTTTCAATGATGAGTCGTTTCTTGACGGTTTCATCCAACCGTTCGTAATTTTTCAGAAATCGTTTGACCGCCTGTTTTTTATCATTATAAACCCCGCCCACGTGGAGGATAATTTTATTTTCTGGACTCAGCCCCAGGCTATCCATGATCCGGGCGTGATAATCCAGGTCAGCGATGGCACTTGTCACGATATTTTCATCAGCGGAATTCAAAACCGTATACTGGCCCGGATGCATCGAAACCCGCATCCCGCTTTTGGCAATTTTCTTGCCGATCTTTTTTAACTGCTTTTCAAATACTTCCCACCAGATGATCCGATTAACCGGATTTGATCCAAAAGGGATCAGTGATGAACTGATTCTAAACAATTCGATATTATTATCGATATTATAGTCAATCATATTTTCAAGTGAGTTCAAATTATGCTTGATCAATTCAGTCAATTTTTCATCGGAGGCATTTTTAAGTAAGCACGTTTTCAGTTCAGTATTCGGCACCCCCACCGTTAAACATGCGTATCCTATCCTCATAGTAACCTTCTTTCCTGTCCATTCACAATTTATCGCTTGATTCGCTTATGATCTGATCATTAAATCCCTAAAAAATAACCATTATCACAAATCTCCATCCCACATCCTTCTATGTTGCTTATATACATCGGTTCGATACGAAATTCGCAATGGTTTTGTTTATTATACCAGAAACGAATCTGAATATACAGCGAATTGGACCTAAAATCAATGCGGTCACGGTTAATTTTTACACAAAAAAGAGCCTGATTTCAGACTCCTTCAGCTCATTGATCGATTTTCGGCGGTATTGATTGTTAATCCTTTACACTTGTTTTTAATCACTTCGTTACTCTTATATTCATGGACCATTCAAAACTCCTCATCCAGCACTTTTTCCACAAAGACGCGCGTCACTTCCGGATCGAACTGCGTGCCAGCATTCTTTCTGAGCTCACAAATGGCAGCTGGCCGACTGAGTCCCTTGCGATAGGTGCGATCACAGGTCATCGCGTCATAGGCATCTGCCACCCCAATAATTCTTGCCTGAATCGATATTTCTTCACCTTTCAGTTTTTTGGGGTAACCTTTCCCATCCCATCGTTCATGATGCTCATAGACATACTTGGACATCTCTGAAAACTCGCTGGATGAACTCAGGATGCGATAGCCAATTTCAGGATGACGCTGAATTTCCTGCCATTCCACAAAGTTCAGCCGTCCTTCTTTATTGAGAATTTTTTCATCAATGCCCATTTTCCCAATATCATGCATCAGGCCGGCTGCTGCAATTTGATTGACGGCATCCTTGTTCAGCTTCATCTCACCGGCAATTGACTTGCAAAGCTCGCTCACTCTTCGGGAATGAAGCATCTCCCGGCTGCTTTTTTCATAGAGGGTATTCATAATCAGTTCGATGGTTTTATTCTTGATACTGGCACTTTCGTAGAGTTTATGCCGATACATATCATCTTCCGCCCGCTTATAAATCTCCTGAATATCCTGATCTTCCATTTCCTTGATTTCGTAACCAAAGGATATCGAAATATCAACTGCCCCGATTTTATCATTCACGGTTTTTGCTTTCAGGTCAGCAATCACATCAACGGCCTCAAAAATATCCGTCTGTGGTAAAATCACAATAAATTCATCCCCGCCCAGCCGGGCCACAATACTATTCCTGGGAACGGTTTCGGTTATCAACCGAGCCGATTTTTTTAAGAGTTCGTCTCCCATGGCATGGCCAAAGGAATCGTTAATCAATTTTAGGCCATTCACATCCGCCATAATCAGGGTAATCGGCAAATTAGCCGGAATGTCCAGCCGCCCCAATTCTTCTTCATAAAACCGGCGATTGTGAAGGCCGGTAAGGTAATCATGATAACTCAAATAGCGGATTTCCTGTTCTGCCTGTCTCCTCTCGGTGACATCAGAAATAATCACTGCAAATTGTTTGAATCGGGGTGAATAGGCAACCACTTCAAAATATTTATCGATGTATTTATCGTAGCGTTCAAAATGAATTGGCTGGCCGGTCATCGCCACCTGGCCGTATTTTTCAATCCAGCTTTTATCCACCCATGGAGTTGCTTCCGTAGCTCTTTTGCCAATGATATCCTCCCGTTTGAGACCCACCAGCTTCTCATAACTGGCATTGGCATCGAGATACCGAAAATCCACCGGATTACCCGCGTGATCAAAAATGACCTCATGCACCGCCAGTCCCTGGGCCATTTGGGTGATCAGCAGACGATGTTTTTCTTCGCTTTCTTTTAAGGCTGTTTCGGCCTGGTGACGATCCGTAAAGTCGACTAACATATAGCTGACCAGCTGCCTTTTAATATCGAAAACATTTTTATTTACATAAAACCAGTTGATCGCTTCGTTAACCTTTATTTTTACCGGAGTCTGTTTATGATCGCCCTGATTAAGAACTCTCAAGGTTTCTGAAACACTATCTTTTTTTCCATCAAAAAAAAGGTTTGCTGCCGGATTCATGCAAATAATTTCAGCATAAGCATTGACGAGAAAGGCTACCTCGCCGATATTCCAGAAAGTTTGTTTCCAACGATTAATTTCCAGTTCAAACAGATCATTTTTAACTTCATTCATGCCGAACATACTGGAAATAAATAAAATCACCACTGGTGTGGGATCAAAATATTTGTCAAAGCCCAGCAGAATCATCGCCACCGCAATCCAGGATGTTTGTAGCGACAAGAGAACAAACCGATAGCTTTTTTTGAGACTGGGGGACGTTGAGTTGTTTAGCTCTTTTATTAATTCAATCGTAGAAAATAAGATAAACATTGCATAATATGCCAGAATCAGATAATAACCGATGTTTTTCGAGGTGCTGGCCACGGAAAAGCCGTTAACGGTTATCAATTCCACCCAGTTAAAGGCCAGATGGTGAACCGGATTGGTGATATAAACAAGCCACAGAACACTGGAGACGGCTACTAATAAATATCTTACCGCCTGCGGTAGCGGCCTTTTTACAAAGCGAGAAATAAAGAATATCCCAAATGTGGGAATAAAGATGACTCCCAGGTTCTCAAAATTCCGGGCAAAGATCATCATTTCGATGTTCTGAGAATTTAGCGAAAGAAAATATCCACATGTATAAATTGCCGCGGAAAACATCAGTGCCGAAAAGTAATTAAACCGTCCATCCACTTTGTGTTTTAACAGCCTGATCCCCACAACAAGGTAAATGACAGTAATAATTGGTAATGCGAATACGATTAAATTCAACAACACGTTTTGAATATTCATACACTTCCTCATTCCGGAGAGTTGCCCTAAAATTTTGCCCTCTCGCAGATCAACCCATACTAAAATTAGTTCATTATTCTTGGCTGAATGATTATCATATCAGACGAAGGTTAAAGGAACCTTTTCTAGTCTGATTTTTTTGCCATCAGCCGATATTATCCCGCTTTTTTACTGTTCATCCCGATATTTGATGTGCACATGGGTGGCATCGCAAAAGGGTTTGTTAACCGATTCACCACAGCGGCATAAAACAAACCGATTTCGTCTTTCATAGCGACTGCCATCCTCCGATTCGAGCGGAATACCGCCTTTGACAAAGATGCCACAACTCACCCCCCGCTCAGGATCCTGAAGCACAACAATTTCTGGTGTATATTCAGGTTCAATGGCCATTCCGTTTTTTTCCATGGCTACTAAACGTCCGGCTGGACAGTCGCTGGCCGCTTTAATCGCTTCTTCTTTAAGCTTAGCATCATCCGACTGGCGCATCAGTTCCCAGGCCGTCCCATCTTTGCGGTGACAAAACCGGGCAAAGGCACAGCGATGGTCATCCAGCAGATCCAGATCTGCGCCAATAAGCACTTCCGCCCGATCCACAAAATTAGCTTTTGAGGCCGTCTCGTCACCGTGAAAATCACAGTCTGAATGGGTGCCATCACAAAAAGGCGGGTTTTTTGACTTTCCGCACCGACACAGGGTGTAGGTTTTAGCCTGGGGAAGTTTTCGCCCCTCTGAATAAACATAATCCTTTCCCTGGGAAGTGATTATGTTCTCTGAGAGTTTAATATTCCCGGTAACTACATATGGTCCATCTTTTAAAATTTTAATTTTTCCCGTTATTTCTTTTTCCATTGATAACTCTCCGTATTTAAAATCAAATCGCCACTGTTTAAAGACGTTCTCTCCGCGATCAAACCTTCCATTCCAGAATTTTATTCAAAAACAGCTGCAGTTCTGCAGTTTGGGGATGTTTGAATATCTGGGAACTATCGCCGCTTTCGACAATTTGTTTATTTGCTAAAAAAACTACTTTCTCACAGGCATTTTTTGCAAAACCCATTTCATGGGTTACAATAATGGTTTTCAGCCCGTCATTTTGAAGCTCTCCCAGCATATTCAGCACTTCTGCCGTATATTCGGGATCCAGGGCTGAGGTTGGTTCATCCAACAGTAGCAGCTTGGGCTTAACCGCCACCGCCCTGGCAATGGCAATTCGCTGCTGCTGACCGCCAGAAAGCTGGAACGGATACTTGTTTTTCTCATCACTCAAGCCAAAACGCTCAAAAAGTTTACTGCTGATCTCAATGGCCTGGGATTTAGCCATCCCAAATGCGTGTACCAGCGGTAACAGCATATTCTCCATCGCGGTAAGGTGTTCAAACAGTCCTCGGGACTGAAAAACAAAGCCGATATTGCGGCGGTAGCTATGCAGATATTTTTTGCTGAATGTGATGATTTCCCCATCCATTTTCAGGGTGCCGGAATCCGGAGTCAAAAGTCCGCCGATAATCCGGAGCAAGGTTGATTTTCCACCGCCGGATGGGCCAATTACAGCAATCGAATGAACATCAAAGGAACCACTTACATCCTTTAAGACCAGTTCTGCCTGAAAGGTTTTACAGATATTGATTAACTCGATATTCATGGTTATACCGCCTTTCCAATACCCTTGAAAGCATGGACACACTGAAGGTCAGAATAAAGTATAACACCCCGACAAAAAAATAATTTTCAAACATTCTAAAATTATCCGCCGAAATTTCCTGAACCGTTTGGGTGAGTTCAATGACTGCAATCACCGATAACAGTGACGAATCCTTGATAATCGAGGCAAATTGCCCAGTTAAAGCCGGGAGAATCCGGGCCATTAATATCGGAAAGGTAACCAGCTGCAAGGTTTTAGCCGGCGTCAGCCCAATCGACTTGGCCACCTCATATTGCTGATGGTCTATACTCGCCAAGCCCCCGCGAATGATTTCCGAAATATAAGCCCCTTCAAAGATCGATAAAATCACCACTCCCGCCACATAACGGTTATCAATCCCCCAGGCCGTGCCAATGATGTAATAGAAAAAATATATCTGTACCAGCAACGGTGTTCCCCGAATAATTTGTACGTAGGCCCGGCAAAAATAACTGATGGCCAGAATCCTTGCGTTTTGACCGATGGCAGTTAGTGAACCGATGATCAGACTGACAATCAAACTGGCCAATGAAATAATCACTGTCATTAAAAAACCTTCCCAAAGTCGCTGCCGATATTGGGAAAGGGTTGAAAAGTCCAGTTCAAGTCCAATCGAAGTCACTGAAAACCAGAGAAATCCAATCATAACAACGGCCACGATAAAGGCACTGGCCGCCTTATTTACTAATGAAGGCTCTTTATTGACTGTCTGTTTCATCAATCACCCTAATCAAAAAACCATGGAAAGCCAAGGGCATCAAAGGTTTGTTTTTCTTCCTTCAGGTATTTATCCGTCAATTCTTCAAAGCCGCCCTGAGCTCTAAATTCTGGGATAAAACTGTCTATTTGTCTCAACAGCTCTTCATTACCCTTATTCACCGCCATTCCCCAGCTTTCGCTATCCTGAAAAGGAATCAGGATAGCTTTAGTAGTATCCGGATTTGCCTGGTTTTGTCGATAAATCGTCAACTGATCATAAATAAAGGCATCCGCTTTTCCCTGGGTTACTTCAGTGACACAGGCATTTTCAGATGACAGGGCATTAACTGTGGCATTGGCCAGATTCTTTGTGGCGTAAATATTTCCGGTGGTTCCTTTTTTAACATCCACGACTCTTCCCGGCTGATTCAAATCTTCCGCCTGATTGATATTGGCGTTTTTATTTACCAGCAAGCCCAGATAGGACTTGGCATAGGGCACCGAAAAATCTACCACTTCTTTGCGCTCATCAGTGATGGTCATCGATGAAATCACCACATCCACCTTACCGGTCTGCAGTGATGGAATCAGTCCATCCCAATTGGTATTTTCAATCTGAACCGGCCGGCCCAGATACTCCCCTAGCGCATAAGCCAAATCAACACTGACGCCACTGGGATTGCCCTGATCATCCTTTGTTTCAAAAGGTGGGTAGGCCAGTTCCATCCCTACAATCAAAGGTTTTTCATCATTTTCCGTACCCTTGCTGGCGGTGCTGCATCCCACCAGCAGCGCTCCGCCAATGGCCAGTACCATTATTATTAACCCAAGTTTTTTCATCATCTTTATGCTCCTTCTTTGCAAACCTAATAAAACACACATAGCCAAATACAGGGCGGGTCTGTTGAGGTCTCGGCGACCCGATGCTTCTGGTGGGGTGGAATTAATAGGGTATCGCCTTTTTTCAGCGTGACTGTCCGGTCATCTTCAAATGTCAGGCGAGCGCTTCCCTCCAGCAAGATGACAAACTCACTTTCGGCCTGATCGTACCAGTCGGATTGCTGACCGGTGCTGATAATCCGTTCGATCCGAACCGAGTTGTTCTGCACCAGAACCGCGATCACTTCTTCATTTATGGGAACTCCGGGCATTTCATAAATATTCATTTTTACCTCATCCTCAAATCATATCATAAAATCGGACCGGAAAACAATTCCCTTTATTTCTTGATCAGATCTTCCATTTTTCCGGAGTCACTAATATCCATTAATTCTTCTGGAAAAGGCCCCCAGATACTCTGTTCCAGCAGGTAGGAGTCGTTATATTTAATGACATAGGACTTAAGCACATTAATGGGGACACTCAAAGGAATTTTGCCGTTTTTATATTTCTCAAAACTGTCCAGAATAAAGGTCTTCTCACCACTGGAAAGATGTTCCGAAAAATAGCCGAAAATATGCATCATTACATTAATATAATTACTATACCGGGGAATTCTAAAAAAAGCAATGCCAAGATGTTCTTTATAGCTGTTAATAACCGCCTCAACTGGTAGCTTGTCATGATTGGCAACAATCCGTCCCAGCACTTTTTGTTCTTTCTGACTATAAGCCATCAGCAGATATTTATTATTGGCCTGAAATTTAACCAGCGCTGCCATGGTTCCCGCTTTTTCCACCTGACGATAGCTGCACATCGTATAGAGTTTGGCCAGAAAATGCTCCCGTATTCGGAAATTTGTTAACCGGCCCTCTTCTTCAATGGCCAGGTAGGGATATCGCTTAAAAACCTGCTCGGCAAAGATACCCTGGCCTTTGATCGAACCGGTGGTTTTGGACTTGCCAAGATAAACCTTGACATCCTTGGTTCCGCAGGACGGCGAACGCCCTTTTAAAATAAAACCATCCACCTCTTTCAAGCGGTCAAAAAAACCGTCGCTGAAAGCGATCATTTCCTGAGTATATTCGGTCTCCGATGCCGGTTGATACAAAACAATCTGCTCGTTTTCCATCACCAGACGAACCGGGTTTCGGGGCACCCCCAAGCCAATTTCCACCTCAGCGCATACGGGATGATAATCTACATAGTCTTTCAGTTTTTCGACAAACTTATCAGGCAGGGTCTGGCCGTTGTAACGGCAGGCATCGAAACCCATACATTTGCTGACCACAACCTGGGGTCTTAATTCATTATTCATTTATGCTCTCCTCATCTTATCGTTTGTTTCCTTCTTACCCATTTGCGGAAAGCTTCAATCATCCGGCCTCCGACAACTCTGCTGCAAACAAAAAAAGACGCGCCATGCGCATCTTTTTTCTGTTTACCAGCTCAGCTCAGCAGATAATTACTGCCCTGTTTTTTCTTGCATTTCTTTTTTATTTTGGCCGCGGTTTCAGCTAATTCAAAAATTGTTTTGCTGTGATCACTGGCCACTCCGGCAATCGAAACTGAGAGAAAGGGGAAATTTTCCTCCACATCTTTCCGGTCCTTAGAGGTGATATAACCTTTGTCAATGTCTTCTTTGTGATAGTATTTAATCACCGCATCATTAAATGCTTCAATGATATTGATACACAATTGCTCTGTTTTCTTTTTAGGAACAATGGCAATAAAATCATCCCCACCGATATGACCAATAAAATGCTCGGTTGAAATCCGGGTTTTTAAAATCTCAGCAAACTCTTTTAACACCCGATCCCCATTTTCAAACCCATAAAGATCATTATAAGCTTTAAAATTATCAAGATCGAAATAAAGAATTGTTCGTTTATCCTTGCCTTTGAGCGCCTTTTCCAGCTGTTGCTCAATCATCAGATTGCCAGGCAGTTCAGATAAGGGATTCAGGTGCTTGGCGTAGACAAACTCGATTTCGATCAGTTTTTCCATCAGGTCTTTTACCGTTACGGTTCCCTGAAACTGCTCCTGACGGGTCACAACAATAAAGTCGTAGATCTTATCAAAATCCCGCTGCATCGCGTTCTTGCCGACAACATCAATGGTTGCCAGGCAATCTACCTGCATAAAATCCGTAGCCATGATATTGCGAACCGGTTTATTGGCATAAAGAATATACCCATATTGTCCGCTAATCCTTTTATACAAGGCATTTCGGGTGATCACCCCAATTGGGATCTGGTCTTCCACCACACAAAATCCGGACAGTTTTTCATTTTCTTTAAACATTTCATGAACCTGTGAAACGAGAATATCCGGTGCAATAGTTTTCTCCAGTTTGCAGATGGACTCAATGCGGTCATCCAGCACCCGATTATCCAGCAGTTTTCTTTTATTGGCATTCTCTTTCATGACGATTTCAACCACATCCTTCGAGATTGAATTTAGAATTCCATTGGGTTTTTGAATAAAATATCCCTGCCCATAGTTGATGTCACAAATTATAACCATCGGAGAGGATTATTAATATTACCAGCCTGTTAAATTTACGTTAATTTTCATCGGGGACGGGTACTCAGTGTAGATAATTTATTAAACCGTTTGCACTATTTAAGACCGTTACCATGTTTACAGATAGAATTGCAACTGTTATACTAAAGTAACAGCTCTTCACACGAGAATGCGAGGTTATTGTTATGACTCAAACCCTATTGGAACTAAGAAAATTTGTAATCCCGGAAATAATAATCGGTGTCGACGCCCGATTATTAATTGGTCGTTATATCTCTCATTTTAATGCTAAAAAACCAATGATCGTCACCGATAAAAACATTCAGAACTTTGAGTGGTTCCATGAAACTGTTAATCTGATCCGTCCTCATGTTAACAAGCTCTTTTTTTTCGATGACACAACCCCCAATCCCAAAGATATCGAAGCGATGCTCGGGGCTGATCTTTTTTTATCGTTGGGTTGCGACCTGATCATCGCCATCGGCGGGGGCAGCGTCATCGACTGCGCTAAGTGCATCAGCATTGTCGCTTCCAATGGCGGCAATATTCTGGACTACGAAGGGGTGGACGAAATCCAGATGCCAGGACCGCCGCTGATCTGTATTCCCACCACCGCCGGTTCGTCTGCCGATGTTTCCCAATTTGCGATCATCAAAGATACCGCAGCCAATATCAAACGGGCTATTATCAGTAAAAAGGTGGTGCCGGATCTGGCGCTGATTGACCCCGTTCCGCTAATGTCCATGGATCCCTATTTAACCGCCTGTACCGCCATGGACGCGCTAACTCATGCCATTGAAGCCTATGTCTCCAATACCCATTCGGCCCTTACCGACGTTCATGCCCTGGAATCCATCAAACTGATTAGCCAGGCCATTGAAAAATCGGTAACTCCGCAGCGTAGCATTGAAACCATGTTTCAACTGATGCTTGGTTCGCTCCAGGCCGGGTTGGCTTTTTCCAATGCCAGTCTCGGTGCCGTTCACGCCATGTCGCACTCCATGGGCGGTCTTCTGGACTTACCCCATGGCGAGTGTAACAGCATCCTGCTGGAACATATTATCCGCATTAATTTCGAAACAGTTCCCGACCGCTATCGCGACATTGCCAGACAACTCGGCTTGGCGGTGGGTAACGTCAGTGATCATCTACTGCTTGACATGGTAATTGCCCGGATCGTTTCGATGCGAGAAAACCTAAATATCCCATCAAATATCAAGGTTGATAATTTTAAAGAAAGCACGGTAGACTATTTGGTGGAAAATGCCCTGAATGATCCCTGCATGGTAACTAACCCCAGGGTTTTGACAAAAGAAGAGGTGAGAATGATTTATGGACGAGTATTACGACCCTAAAAATAAAAAGGCAATTACCCGGGAATCGATTATCGGCCTGGGCGAAAACTCCTTTAAAAAAAATTATTACTCCGAACTGCAAACTAAATTACAGGACCTGGAACGGGTCAACAGCCGAACCAGGGCTTTAATCGCCACCATTCCGGATATTCTGCTGATCAGCAACGGCAAAGGTCAGATCACACCCCTTAATCCTTCGCTGAAAACCGCTGCCTATGCCCTGCTGGAAATCATGCGCAACCAGCTTCTGATGTCTGATTTAAAACAGGTCATTGAACTGGTGATGCACACCCGGGTTTTATCCGATTATTATTTTTCGATGGTCTTTCAAGAATCCCTCCATTATTTTGAAGTCCGGGTTCAAATTTCCAGCTTTGATGAGGTCCTGATCATGATCCGGGATATGACCGAACGGGTGATCATGGAAAAGCAACTGCGGGATCTGGTCGACAAAGATACCTTGACAAATATTGCCAACCGCCGTTTTTTCGAAGCCAATCTGGAACAGCTCAACAATCGGAACATCCAAAATTTAACCATCCTGCTGCTGGATATTGACGGTCTTAAATTTGTCAATGATACCCTGGGCCACTTAATGGGCGATCAGGTGATTGTCTCGGCCAGCCAGGTCATCAGCCGATGCTTTCAATCGCTGGGAATTGTTTACCGGGTTGGCGGTGATGAATTTGCCGTGATTGTCAAAAATCAGTACCCGGACCGCATCGAAACAGCTCTTGAAAAGATGAATGATCATTTAAAATGTTTGAATGAATTACCGGATGCAACCTTTAAAATTTCCCTTTCCTACGGCTATTCCTATCACGCTGCCGGTTTGGTCAATACCAATTTTCTGTTTCAGGAAGCTGACAATAATATGTATCAGAACAAACTGCTCAAAGAATCCAGTACCCGGAATAATCTGGTCAAAACCCTGATGAAGGCCCTGGAAGCCAAAGACTATGTCACCGAAGGCCATACCAGTCGGATGGACACCCTGGCGACCCTCATCGGCCAGGCCCTGCGTTTGCCCCAGAATGTGATGGATCGGATCCAGTTGCTGACAAAATTTCATGATATCGGCAAGGTCGGGATACCCGACAGCATCCTGAAAAAGCCTGGTGCTTTAACCCCTGATGAATGGAAGGTGATGAAAACCCATTGTGCCATCGGCGAACGGATTGCCAATGAGTCTTCGGAACTGAAGGAGATTTCCCACCTGATTTTAAAACATCAGGAAAAATGGAACGGCACCGGCTATCCCTTAGGGCTCGTCGGTGAAGAAATCCCGATTGAGTGTCGGGTTTTAGCGATCGTGGATTCCTATGATGCCATGACCAATGACCGTCCCTACCGGGCGGCCCTCTCCCCTGAAACCGCCATCAATGAAATTATTACCTGTGGCGGATCCCAATTTGATCCCGACATGGTAAAAATTTTCTGTCAGGTCATTGAACAACACTTAAGGCCCCAGTAACAATTCATTACTGAGGCCTTCACTTTTTTGTTTTTACATTTATCGGGTTATCTTGGTCGTATAGGTATTTTCTTCGCGAATCACTTTTTCCAGGGCTTCTACCACTTCGGGATCGTAATGGGTACCGATATTTCGTTTCATTTCGTCCATGGCTTCATCGATACTGATGGCCTTGCGATAGTCCTTGTCTGTTGTCATATCATCAAATCGCTCGCCGACGGCAATAATCCGCGACAGTTTGGGTGTTTCTTTGCCCTTGAGTCCCTGGGGATAGCCGGTACCGTCCCAACGTTCGTGATGTCCCAACACAATATTGGCCAAATCGATGGTGTGATCAAAGGCATTCAAAATCCGGTAACCAACCACCGGGTGCATTTTCATTTCTTTATAGGTGTCATCAATCACATATTCATTTTTACTGGCCACCTCTTTATCCAGGGCCACTTTTCCAATATCATGGAGGTAGGCCGCTTTTGACACCTTATTGATTTCCGCTTCCGGCATATTCATTTTTCGGGCAATTTTCTTGCAAATCTCACTGGTTCTTCTGGCATGTTCCGCTTCTACCGGCAATTCGCCATACAACTTATCGAGAATAATGTTAAAGGCATCTTCCTTCTTTTTGCCCCGATTCAGGGTTTTTTTCATATACATATTGTCTTCGGCACTGGCAATGATGACTTCGATTTTTTCTTCAGGTTCATACTTGGTGGCCACGCCCAGAGACACATTTCCCTGGATCGATTTGATTTTTTCTTTACTAAAATTATCTTTGATTCGGTCCGAAAGTTTTTGGGCATCTTTCTTTTCGGTTTGCGGCAGCAGGATGGCAAATTCATCCCCGCCCCAGCGGGCGATAATATCATCAGCCCGGCAAACTTTCTTGAATATTTCCGAAACCCTCTTAATCAACTCATCGCCGGCTTCATGGCCAAAAATATCGTTTGTCAGCTTTAACCCATCCACATCGCCAATAATGACGGAAAGGGGTAGATTTCTATCGGTATCAAGACGAATCAGTTCTTCTTCAAAAAAGCGGCGATTGTATAAACCTGTTAGGGCGTCATGGAAGCTATTGTACTCAATGGCGGCCCGCTTTTCTTTCTTCTCGGTTACGTCTCTAAAGATGACAATTACCCCGTCGATGTGCCCCTCGTCGTCACTGATGGGGGCAATACTGTCTTCCAGATGGATTTTTCGGCCATCTCTGGAAACCAGTACCGCATGACTGTCAAATTCCTTCATATTGGTATCTTGAAAGGCTTCTTCAATGGGATCCGGCACAATTCCACTTTCATTATCATGTTCTAATACAAAGACCTGGGAATAGTGTTTTCCCAGCGCTTCTCTGGCCGACCAGCCGGTCATTTCTTCGGCCGTGCTATTGAGCATCTCAATCTTGCCCATCGGATCGACAATCATGACGCCATCACTAATTGACATTAATGTTTTTAGATATTTCTCCCGGTTTTTTTCCGATGCTGAGCGGATATAGGCTCCAACGCCAAATTTTCCATTGAGCAGATCAACGGGAAATTTGGTCGTTTTGAAAATTTTTCCTCGCCACAGCATATCATCTGTCACAAAGGTTTTTGTCGCCAATACTTTTTTATCGGTTGTTCTTTCTTTCATGGCCATCTTTTCTTCCAGAATTTCGAAATCATCCTGTCCGATAATCACTTCCGAGTTGATTCCATAAAAGTCTTCCATCGCCAAATTAACAAAGATATAGTTCAACTGATCATCTTTTAGGGATACCGGTATTTCCTCGGATTCGATGAAGGTCTGGACCAACTCATTAAACCGACGAATTTCCCGTTCTTTTTTTCTTTTCCGGCCTCTTCTGAGGATAAAGTACAACCCCAGACCAAACAAAAAAATTATCATCAGGATGAGTGCAATATTCAGTGCTGTTATTTCCATATCTTTCCTTCTTCAATCACTGGTCGACACTTAACCTGGGTGATCTCTTCCTGTTATCTATGATTTTATGCATCGGTCGGTGTGCTTCATCTACTTGCCACCACTGGAATTAACCTTGTTCCATACTGACCGGTCTGCTATTGATCGTTTACACCGTATCATTTTTACGCTAGTACTTTATTATATCAGTTCCACATTATGATCTGTTTAAAAATATCTATATTTCTGAAAACTTTTCAATTTTCTAATTTCTAACCATTTATTTCCAGATTTAAAACTAGTTCTAGTATGCCATTTTCAGGCATTGATCGTCAATAGATTTAATAAAAATCATGAAACGTGAAACCCTGCTTGTTTATATCTTCCCCGAAAGCAAAAAAACACCAATTGAAAATTGTTCAGCAACTCAATTGGTCGATTTTATTTTTAAATTTCTGAATCTTCCAACTCTTCTATCATCCGATACCCAACGCCAGCCGGAGTGACAATATAACGTGGTTCCGCCGGATTCTCTTCGATTCTTCGGCGGATGTTGGCCATATTCCTGGCCCCCTGCAGTGGTAAGGTGAATCGAAATACTATGCCGCCATCCTGAATTGCCTTCTGATAGCACCTTCCGGTATTTTTTAGGCCAGCTACTGATAAACGAAAAAACAGGCGCCGTTTCTTAAACAGCACCTGTTTTGTATTAAAATTTATTGATTTATTCAGTTTTTCGTGATATTATTGATAACATACACGCAAATAACCCATTTTATTATTTTACAAACAAATGATACCATATCTTGTCAGTTTTGTCAATAGGTAATCTATTTTTTTGTGTAAGCCAGGGAGGTACCCATATGTCATTTGAACTGATGCTGTTTGATAATTATATGATTGAAAAACAGGCCGTTTCGGAAGTGTTGTTATGCAATAACATTACGGCCGATTATTCACTGGTGTTGTCTGAAGAGCAGGCACTGGAACTGGTCGAAACCCGATCCTATTCGCTAAAAAATGTTGGCCGGGTCGAATTTGGTGGTGGAATCATTGAAAAGGTCATCCTGACCTTTGCCGACACCCCCTATATCTCCCAATACCACTATGCCGAGTTCTTGAATGAACTGGTTGAGATCTTTTATTATTTTAAAAATGAAACCCTGGATTTAATGAGCGATGATGATCTGATTGGCTATATGAAAAAGTATTTTGACGGAGTCTGTCAGGGTTCTCTGGATCAGCTTAAATTTCGGGAACTGGAACGGATGGCTAAAAACGTCCGGCTGGGACTAGATCCTGATTATAACGATCTTTATGATAGCGAAAAATTGATGGAAGCAGAGGATGATGATGAGCAATAGTATCAAAAAACAGACTGTGATCGATGTCGACAAACTGAGTGGCGAATTTTATTTTCAGTCGCTGCTCCAGGAGGCCTATGTCAAAGGCACCCTGAGCACCAAAGAATCCGAGCGGGTTCAGCTGGAGTGTCTCAAACTGCTGGCTGACTGTACCGAGCGATTTACCCGGGGTAAAAGCAGCTCGGTCCGGGTTGAAATCGCCCAGGGCATCATGGCCTCCAACCTTTTTACCATCGGCATCTATCTTAAATCACTGCCCGATGTGGAGGCTGCCCTCTTTCATATCGAAAACGAACCGATTGAAAAGCTCTATGAATATGGCTTGCAGGTGCTGAAGCGAAAAATAAATGTGGCTAAATATTTTTTTAACCGGGTTTGTAAAACTAAACTCAAAACCGCCAATCAGGCCTATAACATCACCATTGATCACGGTTTTAAGCCCTTTTTCGATAACTATGAAATCAATTTTCATGCCCACGAAATCCCCAGCGACATCGACTATCAACTGATCCATCCGGTCACGGATCTGGCCGGGGTTGAATTCGTCATCAAGTATCTGGAAAACCTGTATTATGAAAACTTGTTTTGTTCGTATTTTGATGCCGATATCATCGATGAAGTCATGAGTGGTTATGATGAAGCCTACAAAGATCTCCTCGATAATATTTGTGCGCAGGTTTTTCAAAACGCGCTGGGTTGCCAATTACTAAGTGCCCCACTGCCCCCGCTGGATATCAGCCTGGTTAATCTCAATGCGCTGGATAAAAAACTTAAAAGCGACCACCAGGCCGAGCTCCACAAACAACTAAAAACCGCGGCTCAGGAGCTGATCGCTGATCTGAAACTAACCAATCAGTCTCTGAAAAAGTATCTGCTCGCCAGTCTCCCGAAGATCACCGTCACTGTTTATCAGGGCCTGGCCACCCACTCTCTTAACAAGGTTTTTGTGCCCCGGTACAATCCCAATATCAAGCCGATTGTCCACTACAATATGGGGATAAAAATGCCCGACAAGGCTTATCGGGCACTGGTTACCGAGTTTCTGTCCTGCCGCTTCTTCGAGGATAAGCTGGCCATCATCAAAGAACAGATTAAAACCCTGGCCGATATGGAAGACCTGCTCATTGCCGGCGAACTGGAGTCGACCGAAGCGGCCATGGTCTTTGATTTGCTTGAGGACATTGAACTGGCGGTGCTGACCAAACGTTATCCCCTCCATCCGGCCATTGACGCCATTGATTATTCGGCCTCCGAAGTCCGGATGCAGCAAAACCTGGATGCTTATCTGCGCATACTGCCCCGGGAACGGTTAGCCCAGATTCTTGGCATGACCACCACCATTGAGGTGGTCTGATTTTAAAAGGGTTTCGTCCCGTTTAACCAGCCCTGAGCTTCCCAGTGATTACGATCAGTGGGATTCCAGTCATTCTTTTTCATCATATTCTTCATCATCACAAACATGATTTTTCTGAACAAGGGCCCTGCACTGTGTTCAATATTAGCCACCGCTGCGGTGGCTTTTTTGGCTAACTGGGCCATGTCTTTATCGATTTGACCGCGCTTTTTATCGGATATGTCACTCCATTTCATGGCAGCCACTGCCTGCTTACTGGCAAACCGTTTTTTAACCCCCCAGAATTTCAGACTATTCTCCATCGTTTTGGTGGAATGGGAAAGACCCGCTCCGGCCGTGGTGGCAAAACTGATCCCCACCTTATTAAACATTTTGGGATTGGGCCGGTGGCTGAGCCACATAAAGCAGAGATGATCCAGCAGTGCTTTTAACTGGCCGGTAACGTCCAGGGCATAAACCGACGAGGTTAAGATCACCAGATCGGCCTCTTCCAAGGCGGCAACAATGGGCTGGATCTGATCGGCATGGGGGCAGGTGTTTTCCCCATTTAAAAAGCAGGAAAAACAACCGCTGCAAAAACTGGTCATATCTTTGGGCAGATAAAACTCCCTGACCTGGGTTTCTTCCAACTGTGAAATCTTTTCTAATAGCAAATCCTTACAATGCCAAGTGCTGCCGTGGCGCATGGTTCCATTGATTACTGTTATCTTCATTTTTCCATCCCTTTCTCAAAACAACCCCTAATTTACCCCATTATAGCGAAGGACCGTTAATTTTTCAACGCTTATCCATTAATATTAAATTTATATAAGCCCTCCACATCTTTATACAAACTTTATAGAATCTATGATAATTTTTTAGTAGGGTAAATAATACCAAAACTATTTCATTTATCCATCATCTCAGCTTCATATTAGGAGAAAACGATGTATATCATTATTATTGGCTGCGGCAAGCTAGGCAGCACCTTGGCCAAAGCGTTATCCCTCACCGGATACGACGTTTCGGTCATCGACCACGATGGCAAAAATTTGAATGTTCTGGGAAGCGGCGACCGTACCGATGAAGAAAATCTGGTGATCTGCGAGATTGCCAAGCTCGGAAAATCATCATTGGTCTTGTCCTGGTATGTCTGGCTTTCGTGCTTGGCTTAATCTATCTCAAGGTCATAAAAAAAAGTGATGGTTAAACCATCACTTTTTTTATTATTCTAGTTAGTTTCAATTCTTCTTGAATTTCGATTAGGACATTTTAATTTTTGATAAACCCGGTGGCATTGAATTTGGCAACCAGCACCGCATTGTCCTCATCAAAAATATCCACGTTATAGTTGCAGAGACTGCGGCTTGATGAGATTTCGGTAGCTTTGGCCAGCAGCGTTTTCCCCTTGGCCGGTTTGAAATAGTTGATGTTGGCATTAATGCCAACACTAACCTTTCCGCCGGCATTGGCTGCAGCCGCAAAGGCAAAATCCGCCAGGGTAAAAATCGCCCCTCCCTGAACAATGCCCAAGCCATTCAAATGTTCTTCTTTAATCGCCATTCTAACCTCGGCATAACCGATATCAACAGTTATCAACTCCAAGCCAAGCAATTTGGCAAACTGATCATTTTTAACTGTTTTAATCATTTCTGTATTCATTTGATCTGCCTTTCCAGTGGTGTTAATTATTTTTTAGAGAAAACGAGACCATAGAAATTTTCAGTAAAGATCATTGTTTCCTGACATTCAAAATCAATTTCCTTTAACATCGCAGTTAGCTCTTCGCTGCCAATCCGATGGTCGACAGGTGGTCCCATTTCTGTTTCCCCTTTTTCCCAATCAATAATGGCCAGCTTGCCTCCGGGTTTGATAATCCGGCTGCTTTCTTCCAGAAATTGATTCTTATCAACAATTTCATGGATCACATTAACCATCAAACCAAAACTGACGGACTCATCCGGAATCATCAGATCCAGTTCTGCGGTTTTTACGGTCTTTATATTTTTTATGCCTGCTGCTTTACTGCGAAGCTCAACCTCTGCCAGCATTTCCGGTGAGGTATCCAGGGCATAAGCGCAGTTGTTCCCAATCATCTGTGCGGCCGGAATGGTAAAATAGCCAATGCCGCAACCAATATCCGCCACACTATCAGTTGGTTTAAGGCCTAATTTTTTCAATGTTTCAACTGGTGGCAGGTTTTCCCGACGCCACTCATTATCCAGCTTCTTTTTATTGTGAGGGTTAAATTTATGTGCCATATGTTTCTCCTGTTCGTGCTCTAATCTTCCTGGAATAATTCTAATTTAAGCTATTATACCATAAAGACTCCCCGGGCTAGTAGCTAAATTCCCTAAAAAACCGACTGTCAATTAGGACAATCGGTTTTTAAAATCTTCATAGCCAAATTGTTTGACCATTTGAATCCTTTGTTCCTCAGTAAAAATGGCAATGGCCGGGAGATTCATACCATTAAAGGTGTTGGTTTTAACCATCGAATAAATGGCCATATCACAGAACACCAGGTGGTCGCCAATTTTTAGCGGTTGCTCAAAGGCGTAGTCGCCGATAATATCCCCGGCCAGACAGGTCGGTCCGCCCAGCCGATAGGTAAAGGGTTTTTCACCCGGCAATGCTGCCCCGATAATGTTCGGCCGGTAGGGCATTTCCAGCACATCCGGCATATGACAGGCAGCGGAGGTATCGAGAATGGCATTGTGAATGCCGTTATCGACGAGATCCAGCACCGTCGCCACCAGAAACCCCGTGTTAAGGGCCACGGCTTCGCCGGGTTCAAGATAGACCTTTAGCCCATAAGTTTCCTGAATCCGCTTGATACAGGCAATCAGTTTTTCGACATCGTAATCATCCCGGGTGATGTGATGACCGCCCCCGAAGTTAAGCCATTTCAGCTGCGGCAGAAATTCGCCGAAATTTTCTTCCACCGCTTTCAGGGTTTCCTCCAAAGCATCGGCATTCTGCTCGCAGAGGGTATGAAAATGCAGCCCGCTGATACCTTCCAGCAATTCTGATTGGAACTGAGCCCGGGTGACCCCCATCCTTGACCCTGGTGAACAGGGATCATAAATGGCGTGATCCTGGGTGGAGCATTCCGGATTGATCCGGATCCCGCATTCCCGTCCGGCACTCAGGGCTTTTGGCTTAAATTTCTGCCACTGATTGAAGGAGTTAAAAACGATATGGTCGCAGAGCCCGACGATATCATCAAACTCATCGTCACGATAGGCGGTGGCAAACACATGGGTTTCGCCACCCATCTCCTGATGGCCCAGCCGGGCTTCAAAGAGCCCACTGGCCGTAGTACCGGCCAGATAGCGGCCGATCAGAGGATAAAGCGAAAACATCGAAAAAGCCTTTTGGGCCAGCAGAATCCGACACCCGGTGGCTTTTTGGACCTGATCCAGAATTTTTAAGTTTTTTATCAGCAGGCTTTCATCGACCAGATAGCAGGGCGTCGGCAATTCCCTGAAAGCGTCCGTTAATTCCATTTCCGCCATGCTTAATCAACCAGCTCCGGTTCAAAACTTTCCTGCCAGGGCAGTCCCCATTTGTTCAGGGCTTCCATAAATGGATCGGGATCGAACTCTTCGATATTGTAAACCCCGGGTTTTTGCCACTGACCGGTCATTACCAGCATCGCGCCGATCATAGCCGGTACCCCGGTGGTATAGGAGATCGCCTGGGAACCGACTTCTTTGTAACATTCTTCGTGATCACAGACGTTGTAGAGGTAGTAGGTTTTATCCTGGCCGTCTTTTTTGCCCTGGAAGATACAACCGATATTGGTTTTTCCTTTGGTGCGGGGCCCCAGAGTTGAAGGATCTGGTAATACGGCGGCTAAAAACTGCAGCGGTACAATCATCTTGCCCTCATATTCGATCGGTTCAATCGAGGTCATGCCGACGTTTTCCAGACATTTCAGGTGGGTCAGATAGCTTTGCCCAAAGGTCATAAAGAAGCGAATCCGTTTGATGCCCTTGATATTTTGACCCAGCGATTCCAGTTCTTCGTGATGGAGCAGATACATATCTTTGGGGCCAATTTCCGGGAAATTGTAAACCCGCTTGATTTCCATCGGCTCGGTTTCAATCCACTGTCCGTCTTCCCAATAGCTGCCATTTGCGGTAACTTCGCGAATATTGATCTCCGGATTGAAGTTGGTGGCAAAGGGATAGCCGTGGTCGCCGGCGTTGGCATCGAGAATATCGATATAATTGATCTCATCAAACTGATGCTTCATCGCATAGGCTGAAAAAACGCCGGTCACTCCGGGGTCAAAGCCACTGCCCAGCAGGGCGGTAATCCCGGCTTTTTCAAACCGTTCCCGGTATTCCCACTGCCATTTATATTCGAATTTGGCGGTATCTTCGGGCTCGTAATTGGCCGTGTCGACGTAATGGGTTTTGGTGGCCAGACAGGCGTCCATAATGGTCAGATCCTGATAAGGTAAGGCCAGGTTCAAGACGACATCCGGCTTGACTTCTTCAATCAGCGCAATCAGCTCATCGACATTGTCGGCATTGACCTGGGCGGTGGTGATTTTGGTCGCCCCGCCGTCCAGTTTCTTTTTTAAGGCATCGCACTTGCTTTTGGTCCGGCTGGCAATGCAAATTTCGGTAAACACGTCGCTGTTTTGACAGCATTTATGAATGGCCACACTGGCAACACCGCCACAACCGATAATTAATGCTTTTCCCATAATTTGTTCCTCCTTAATATTTTCTCTAATACTTTAGGTTATCTCTCAACTACCGTACCGACCAATTGTTAATCTGTTGTTGTAACAATTGTCGGTACTACGTTCTGATTCTATTTTTAAAATTTCTAACTCTATTATGCCATCGCCAATAAGAGTTCCCGCAGCACCTTGCAGGCGACAGCGGTGGAAGCACCGCTCTGGTCATAGATTGGCGAAAGCTCGTTAATATCACAGCCAACCAGATTCAGCTGGCTGACTTGTTGGATCGCTTCAAGCAGCTCCGTAAAGCTGACGCCGCCGGGTTCCGGGGTGCCGGTACCCGGGAAAACGGACGGGTCTAATACATCCAGATCCAGGGTGAAATAGACCGGTTGGCCCTGCAGTTTTTTGATCACTTCAGCCAGGCCATTAAAATTAAACTTCTGGGTGGTGACATGATCTCTGCCCCACTGGAACTCACTGCGTTCCCCGGAGCGTATCCCGAATTGATAGATCCGGTGATCGCCAATGATGTCCCAAACCCGGTGCAGCACCGTGGCATGGGACAGCGTCACACCCAGATAATCATCCCGCAAATCAGCATGAGCATCAAAATGAACCACGTGAAGCTCCGGATATTTCCGGGCCACCGCCCGGACTGCCCCCAGAGTCACCAGATGCTCGCCGCCGATCATGACCGGCCGCTTATTATCTCTTAATACCCTGGTAGTATAGCTTTCAATCGCTGCCAGCGCTTTTTCGGTATCGCCAAAACAGAGCTCCAGATCGCCGCCGTCAAAAATGGCCAGATCTTCCAGATCTTTGTCCTGATAGGGGCTGTAAGTTTCCAGTCCGTAGGATTCACCCCGCATCGTGCGGCTGGCAAAGCGGGTGCCGGGTCGAAAAGAGGTGGTCGAGTCAAAGGGGGCGCCAAAAACGACAATGTCCGCTTCACCATATTCGTTGTCACAACCTAAAAAGGTCTCAATATTTTTATTCAACATCTTTTAACAGTTCCTCCACATAGTTTGGCAGCGCAAAGGCGCCAACATGCAATTGGGTATTATAGTAGCGGGTTTTTAAACCCTGAGCATTCCACTTCACGGCCTTTAAATCCTCAATCGGATGGTATTTTTTTGAGGCAAAACCAAACAGCCAGTGTCCTGAGGGATAGGTGGGAATATGAGCCTGATAGACCCGGCTGATCGGGAAGGACTCGACAATACGCTTATGAGCCCGCTGCATCGCCACGGCATCATCCAGATAAAAAGCACTTTCGTGCTGATTGACCATAATTCCGTCTTCTTTCAGGGCCTTATAGCAATTGCCATAGAACTCTTTGGTAAACAGGCCTTCGCCGGGACCAAAGGGATCGGTGGAATCGACAATGATCAGGTCATATTCATTTTCACAGCGGCGAATAAATTTCAGGCCATCCTGATAATGGACGGTTACCCGCTCATCATTAAAGCAGCAGGCTGTTTGAGGCAGATGCTTTTTACAGACTTCCACCACCAGCTCATCAATTTCGACCAGATCGATGTGTTCAACCAGCGGATAGCGCACCAACTCGCGGATGGCGCCGCCATCACCGCCGCCGATAATCAACACTTTTTTGGCAGCCGGGTGAACGGCCATGGGAATATGCACCATCATCTCATGGTAGATAAACTCGTCTTTTTCGGTCAGCATCATGTAACCATCCAGGGTTAA
>PGZR01000016.1 GCA_002841405.1 Firmicutes bacterium HGW-Firmicutes-4
GGTCAGCCCCAGCATATTCAGGGCCGCCTTGGTGGCCGCATACATCGATTGGAGACCCATCGGTGACCAGGCGATGCCAGAAATGGTATTGACAATCTGACCGCCGCCCTGGGCCTTCATATAAGGAATCACATGGCGGATACCATAGAGGGCACCATAGAAGTTAAGGTCAAAGGCGGCCTTCCAGTCCTCGTTGGTCAGCTCGGTAAAGCTGCCGGTTAAACCGGCGCCGGCATTGTTGAATAACAGATCGATCCGGCCGCCAAAGAATGCGGCGGCATCGGCCAGCATCGTCGTGACGCTGTCCTCCAAGGTCACGTTACAGAAGATGCCGATGATTTTATCGGGATAGGCGGCTGCCAGCCGAGCGCTTTCTTTTTCCAGGTTGGCCTTGTTAAAGTCAGCGATGGCCACCTTTTTGGCGCCGTTCTGGAGCATCGTTTCGGCCAGCGCATTGCCAATCCCTGAGGCCCCGCCGGTCACCACTGCTGTCTTGCCGACAAAGTAATTATCAAATCCATACATTTCTTGTTCCTCCTTTGATTTTATATCGCCATCAGTCCCGATATGGCTGGGCCACCGAGGCTTTGCCGTGGGCCGGATTGGCCACCGCTGACATCCGGCTGGACGTAACGGTAAATCGCCACCTCCAATATTTTGGCACTGAGGAAACAGGCATAGACCAGTTTGCAGACCAGTATCTGCCCGAACCACAGCGTTTCAAAATCGTAAAAGAATGAAGATCATCCCGTTGATCAGGGGCGTCAGAAGACCAAAAAACAGGGCGCAGAGCAGCGCCAGCAATAACGGATTCCGAGGCAAACGCATCATCATGCGGCTGACCGGCAGATTGGTGGGTAGGGTCTTATTTGCCAGGGCCCGGGTTACATAATGGCGCACAAAAAAGACGTTGATCACGACGGTCATTACCCCGCAGATCACCGCATCAAGCATAATATCCGCCAAACCGAAGCTTTTGCCCCAGTTGAGCGCCACCATAATCGCCAGGTTGATCCCCAGGGTCAAGAGAATCGCCGTCGTATTGTTCATATAGGGAAGCCGCATTTTTTTCGGTTACTTCATGATTTCACACCTTTCTACTTAATTAGGTACCCAAATAATTAAAATAAAACAATTGAACTCAAAAAACGCATCAAAGACTTGAATGCGTTATACTGGCGGTGGTTTTACCGGCCCTGATCTCGTTTTCAGTTGCGCTGCGGATCTGCTTGATCACATAGCGATCCGGTTTCGGCCTGACTCCTTGGCTTGATATAACTTCTGGTCGGCACGGTCGATAAACGCCGTCACCGCCTCGCCCCGGTATTCGGCAATGCCGCCGCTGATGGTTATTTTCAGCCCCTCGGCAAATGGATAGGCTTCTATGCGGGCGCGGATTCTTTCACAAACCAGGCCGGCGCTGGCCTGATCCGTATTGGGAAAGACGACCAAAAACTCCTCGCCGCCGTATCTTCCCACCACATCCTGAACCCGGATATTCCCGGCAATGATATTCGCCGTTACCTGAAGCACCTGATCGCCAAAAACATGTCCTTTGCTATCATTGACCGTTTTAAAGCGGTCAATATCAAACATCGCAATTGAAATTGGCTGGCTGTTATGCCGGACCTCATGGATCCAGCTTTCCAGCTGCGCCAGCACCGCTCTGCGATTCTTGATCCGGGTCAGGGCATCGGTGACATTCTCCGCTTCCAGCAGTTTGTTTTCATGCTCCAGCTGCAGCGCCCGTTCCTTTTTTTCGGTGATATCAAAAACGATCCCAGCCGCAAATTCCGCTTTGCCAGCGGCATCCCGCTGGGTTACCTTGCCACGATCATAAAACCACTTCCAGGAGCCATCCCGGGCCTGGATCCGGTACTCGCATTCGTATACATCCGCTTTTCCCTCCATGTTTTGCCGCATCGCAGCCATTACTACCGCGTAGTCATTGGGATGAAGTTTATCCGTAAAAAACGAATAGCTGATCTGTTCCGGCAGTTCATCGCTGCGGTAGCCCAACGCCGTAACCTTTAAGGGATTGAAGACAATCTTGCCAGTTTTAAGATTAAGGTACCAATGACCCAGATTGCCCGACCAGGCAAAATCCAGCCGCACTTCCTGCTCTTTTTGGGTCAGTAGCTCTTTGTTAAGCATCTCGAGTTCATCGATCCTTTCAAGCAGCTGTGCTCTGCTACAATTTGAATAATCCATTGCTCTTCCTCTCCTGTTGTAAATTTAATCGCTTGCTCTATTTATCAAACTATTTACCCAAACAACCATGATCAAATCAAATCTGGGCCAGACCTATATTTTCCCGTTCCCGCAGTATCATCAGCAATTTCCCATTCCTTAACTATTTACTTAATTATGTTTAGAGCGTTTAATCCCGGGTATATATAATAAATAAACTCAACGGAAATAGAAATTTTAAAAAAAATGCCGTAAAACAGCGACAAGCTGATTTGCGGCACTTTTTTCAACCAGTTAAGTTGTCTGAGTTCAAAGAGCGGTCACCCGACGTTAAGGTCGCTCCACGTTTCCCGATACTTCACTTCCTTTTAACTTCACCTGAATCCGGATCCCTTCCATGCGGTAGCCCAAACCTTCAGTTCCAGCTATTTCTCCATTCTGGGCCCAATCCATCCAACCGATATTCTCGACATGAACCTGATAGTTTACATCAAAAAGATCGGCATCGGCCCCGGTTAACTCAATTTTAATCGCTTCCAGACGCAGTGATTCCCCCGTCGTGCCGCTTAATGCGCCATTTTCCACAAAATCCTGCCAGCCCTGATTCTCGACATGGGTTTGATACCGAACCCCAATATCGTAGTTGTTGGCATTGACATTGAGTTCAATGGCTTCCAGACGCAGGGCCTCGCCCACGCTGCCACTGATTTCGCCATTGTTTACCAGCGCCTGCCAGCCGTTATTTTGAACTTGGGTACGATAGGCGGTCGTCATCACGGGATCTTTCGATATGACCTGGGCTAAGGCCTGATCCAGTTGAATCAGGCCATAACCATAGTGATCGTCACGGCCTTGTTCACCCAGATCAATGGCCGTTTCTTTTAAAATCGCCTCGACCTCAGCCGCCGCAAGCGTCGGATCCGCTGCCATGAGAACCGCACCGGCGCCGGTCACAACCGGACATGAAAGAGAGGTCCCGGACTCGGTGATATAATCATCCTGAGCCCACAGGGTCGTGGTCTCAACACCTGGCGCGCACAGATCAACCTTTTCATTGTACTGGGAAAAATCAGCAATGACATTGTTACGATCCGTGGCCCCCACCGAGATGACTCCGTCATAGGCCGAAGGAATCATCGTTTTTCCAGCATTTTCGGGATCGGCGCCATCATTTCCAGAAGCCGCTACCAAGATCTTTCCCGCGCCGGCGGCGTAGGCGATGGCCGCCTCCAGAACTGGCGAGACCTCATATCCCGCAAAGCTCATATTGATCGCCCGCACCTCGGGGCGATTGGCCGCATGATAAAGGGCGGCGCAGGCATAACCCAGGTTGGCCTCATTATCATCGGCCGTTTCACCCCCAATTCGGTACGGGGCGATTTTAATATCGGCGTTGCCGGCCACGCCGGCGATGCCAATCTCATTATTGGCAATCGCGGCAATACAGCCACTGATGGCGGTGCCATGGCCAACCACATCGATCGTCTCGGTTTGTCCGGTGACATAATCATAACCATCGACAGACTGGCCGATGATATCCGGGTGGTTGCTGTTAAGACCGGTATCAAGAACCGCCACGACAACCGACTCTTGATTGTTGACCTGGTCCCAGGTCTGATCGGCGCCGACGCCTTCAAATTGCCAGGCTTGGGCTAGTTTGGGATCGTTTGGTAAGGTTGAAAATTTAAGGTAGGCATTTTTTTGTGCGGCCAGCACCCGGGGATTCTTTAACAGCTCAGCAACCAGTGCATCGGCCTGATCGCCATCCCTGACCTTGATCAAATCAACCTGATCATTTAGTTTTTCGCCGGCTTCGATTTGATTGGTCGTCAGCCCCAGATCTTTAATCGTGCCTTCATGTTGATAAATCACGACAATTTCGTCATCAATGTCCACATCATGATCCAAACCCTCGACTTGATCATAACTCAGAATGCCTTGATTGGCGGCAACCGCCCCGATTGGTAAACCGCAAAGGATTATAATCACGATGAGCCCAATAATACGCTTCTTTAATTTCATCCGAGACCTTCTTTCTACTGCTTTTTACTATGTTAAAAGATTTTTGTCATCATTCCGATAATGATAATCCATTAAAGTCTGCGCGCAGGTGGTGCCACCGGTGTAATCATCGGATTGACGCAAATTCGGTATATCAAGGAATTTTTCTACCGCTGTTGGATGACCAATATAAATATCAGGTTTAACATCGCAATTTATTTATTATACGCTTTCCCAGGTCAATTTTCCATATTTTGTCACAATTCTTTAACTCAAAAAGCACATCCGTGAGGATGTGCTTTTGGGGTTTATTTAGTGCTCGAAACTATTATACGGCTTCGAGTAACTCAAATCCTGGCAGCAAGAAGGGAGCCTTTGATTCAGCACAACTAATCGATTTAATGCATTGTTTTTTACTTCTGAATCAGTGCCTGCGAGCCTGATTTATACAGGAGCGACTACGGTACTCTGAATTAAAGTGACTGCTGTCTGAGTCAATAACCGACCATTGATCGATGCTTGAGATCCCAGGCCGATGTTTGTTTTGCCCAGGACAATTCCTTCAAAATGTGAACCTGTTCCAATTGAAACGGTTTCCGAGGCCTGCCAGAATATATTTTTAGCCTGTACACCGCCAGCTAGAATAACCTTTGTGTCACTGGCTTGAGTGATTCCTTTGGCAATTTGGAAGATGAACACATCATTTGGACCGCCACTCAGAGTAACATCCGAATTGATTAAAACATCGTTATCCCAATTGTAAACCCCTGGAGTCAGCGTTTGACCACTGATATCGCCAGTGAACTGGTTCGTATAATTAACCGCTCTGCCCGCCGCATCAACGTAGGCTGTTTCCATATCACTAACGGCAGTGGTAAGGTTAACACCGGTTGGCGCTGCGTAGTCTGATGCGTATGCTTTGCCCGTAATTTGTGGGGAAGTCGCAAACACATTCGTGGCATCAGCCGTCAGCGAGAATCCTGTCATGGCCGCTGCCGCAATGGGGCTAACGCCAATATCTCCGGTAATTGCAGAATCTGGCACCGTCGAAATACCTGTTTTGGCCAAGATCGCAAAATTAGCTGCTGTCCCCAGGTTAACAGGTTCAGTCACGATTGCACCTGGTGCGACAACGGTTACATCACAACTGGCGGTCTTGTTGCCATCGACAGTTGTGACCACGATTGTGGCAATGCCGGCACTCACAGCGGTAACGCTGCCGTTTTCATTGACGGTAGCAACGGCTGTGTTGTCGGATGACCAGGTGACGCTTTTATTGGTGGAATCCGCTGGTAAAACGGTTGCTGCCAGTGTTTGGGTCTCACCAACTGTAAGGTTGGCTGTTCCTTTATCCAGGCTTACCGATACCGGATTAATGACATCCTCTGTTTTGATGATTCTAATTTCCATTGCTTCTAATCTTAAACCCAGTCCTCTGGTTCCTGCTAATGCGCCATCAGAAACCCATCCCTGAGTCCAACCCTGATTTTCAATATGAACCCGGTATTCTACGGAGTATCCAGGCATGTTGATCAGATTAATATTAACGGCTTCCAAACGTAAGCCCTGACCTTCAGTTCCGGCCAGTTCCCCATTTTTTCGAACGCTCTGGTCGCCCTGATTTTCCACATGGACATTATACTCAATCCTGGCCTCCGCCGGAGCATTAACCAGTTGAATTTTCAGAGCCTCCATACGAAGTCCCTGACCTTCCGTACCAGACATTTCGCCATCAGAGACCCAGCCGGTCCACCCTTGATTTTGGACATGGGTTTGATATGTCACGCCAACGGGGCTGGCAGCCGCCGTGTTTCGCTGGTCTTCCTGTGCGAAAACGTTTCCAGCTAGAAAGAAATTGGCAATCAAAAGGAACGATGCTAATAACAAAGCTTGTGTTTTTTTGAAATTCTTCATTTTTCTCCTTATTTTTTTTATTTTATTCTTGAAAACTCGAAAAGACAGTGTTGGTACTAATTTTTTGATAGAAAACTATCTTAACTTCCTCGAATCTTATTTTTTTACTCCTCTCATTGGTCTATATCATATCACGCTGATCGACATAATTTCATTTTTATTGAAAAAAACACCCAAACACCTCTTGCATTAAAGAAAACTCTACCTCACTAAACTAATGCTGCCAGGCGACTCACTTTGTTTCATTCGATACCCGTCCTGGCCCATCTTGCACACATGCCCTAGGCCTCAACCGACTTATTAATTTCTGCCATCGCCATCTTTCTTACCTTTCGCTGCGTTCGGCTAGCCCAAATTGATGCCGCAGCTATTTCTGTGTATGACACCAATGACCGTAAAGCAGCCCGTCTTTGATATAATCCTGGGGATCAGCATCATCGGACGGCTGGCACGTTATAATTCGCCCTTTACACCTTCATTCTTAAGACACAACGAACTATTGATTGATGTGGAAATGACACTCTAAAAATTATTATCTATTCTGGCTGGCTGTACTGAATACGAATGCGTTTAGGGATGTCTTCTCGTTTCATTCTGTTTTTTCATTTTTCAGCGGCAATATAAAAACCCGACTATAGCTTTGTTTGCTTGCAATCGGGTTTGTCTTCTCTATGAAACTGCTACCTCACAATAGCAGTTTTTTCTTCCGTCTGAATGAATCCAATTTGATGGGTATTCTCCATAATTCTATGGTTCATTAGTGAATCATTCTGCGTCCTTTTCCTTGCCCACATCAAAATTAACCAATCTTTTTAATTGAAGCGAATCGGTATGGTCTTAATCGCTCCTGCAGGATTCGATTGATTAGCATTGGCAACAGGGTGCTCGCCACTAGAAATACGATCATCCACAGGATCAATGGTTTATAGGTTTTTTATAAGACTGCTGATCGATCATTTTTTCTTTTTCTTGGGCTTGGGCATTGGCAGTTCCTGATAACTGGCCCGCAGTAATTCGGCCAACCATTCCCGATCATCCAGCGAATCAATCAAAAACTGTGGCTTGGCACCCGGATATGGCAGACCTTCTTCAACAGCTCCCAAATGATCTTCAATCATGACTTGCCCTGCTTCCGTTTTCTTGAGAAATAACTGATTATCGCAGATTAGTCCAACAATCTTTTCGTCAAGATAAACACCATATTCACCAAACATTTTTTTGCAGCTGATGTTTCCCGCTGCCATTAACTGATCACAGACATAGTCTGCAAATTCCTTACTGGTTCCCATTGTTGCCTCCTCAATTTAACATCTTACGATCTTTTGATCTGGTTATGACTTAATTTGCCGTTCTTATCGGTTGATAATACGGATCTGCATGCTTGCCATCACATCCAAAGCCGCCTCATTGAGACGGTCTTCATTACTGGCGACACAGCTGGCATCAACAATTATTTCCGCTTCCGGCAGGGCCGCCTTGGCCAGCACGGCGTCGGAAATCAGACAAATATTTGAAACCACCCCAACCAACTCGACCCGTTCATACTGGTTTACTGCCAGATAATTGGCGAGTTCCATTGATCCAAATGCGATCTTTTCGATGCATGCGTCAGTATCCAAGCGAAGCTGGGCCACCTTGCCATAAAGCTCCCACCCGGCGGTTCCTTTGATACAATGAATAACCGGTAAATTTCTACCTTCCTGGGTGTTTAGATAATCGGCGGCATGGGTGTCATATGCAAACAGAATTTCCTGACCGTTCTGACGATATTCCATTATTTTTTGGGCAATCGGTTCCTCAAGACGAACCGCCTGGGGAAAGCCAAGGGCCCCATCGACAAAATCTTGCTGGTAATCTATTACCAATAGGATGTTTTTCATCTATTCAGTCTCCTTTTTTTCTTATGTTGACCCTATTGATGAGCCTTTAAATCACCTTACTCACCAATTATTTTGATAAGCACCCGCTTATCCCGTTTTCCATCAAATTCAAAGTAAAAAATCTGTTCCCACTGGCCAAAATCCAGCTTGCCGGCGGTGATGGCCACCACGGTTTCTCTGCCCATAATCGTTCGTTTCAAATGGGCATCGGCATTATCTTCATAACCATTATGCCGATACTGACTATACGGCTTTTCCGGTGCCAGTTTTTCGAGCCAGACCTCATAATCCTGATGTAAGCCGCTCTCATCATCGTTTATAAATACACTGGCCGTGATATTCATTGCATTGATCAAAACCAGCCCCTCTTTTATGCCACTTTCTGCCAATGCTTTCTCAACATCTCTCGTAATATTGATCAATCCTCTTCGTCTGGGTAAATTAAAATGCAACTCTTTGCGATAAGAAATCATTTCCAATTCTCCTTGTTTTTCTTTATTCTACTACAAAAAACCGAAGGCGTGAAGTCATTCATAATTCTATACCAAATTCAAAATACTTTTTAAGATCCCAATCATTTCGTCGATCTGTTTTTTATCAATCACCAATGGCGGTAGGAATCGCAATACATTTGGTCCGGCGGTGATGATGAGCAGTCCCCGTTCCTGGGTTTTTGCGATGATATCTGCAACCGGACGATCCAGCTCCAGGGCCTGCATTAACCCCATCCCGCGTCGTTTCTTGATCACCGGATAATCGCTGACCAGCTTATCCAGTTGCGCTTCCAGATAACTGCTGACCTCTTTGACATGATCCAGCAAAGCAGTCTGCTCATAGAGATCCAAGACCACCTCAACGGCTGCGCCAGCCAGGGGATTAAAGCCATAGGTGGTGCCGTGATCGCCCGGTTCTAAAACCGTGGCGGCTTTTCCCCGGGCCGCAAAAGCACCGACAGGAATGCCGCAGCCGAGGGCCTTGGCTGAAGTCACCACATCCGGGATGACGCCATAAGCCTGGTAAGCAAACATTTCTCCGACCCGTCCCATGCCGCATTGAATTTCATCCAGCATCAACAGCAGATCATGTTCTTCACAAAGCTTTTTCACCCCGCTTACAAACTCAGCGGTGGCCGGATACAGGCCCCCTTCGCCCTGAACGGTTTCCATTAATATGGCACAGGTTTTTTCATTAATCTGCGCTTTGACACTGGCCAGGTTATTAAACTGGGCAAACTTGATATTTGGCATCATCGGGCCAAAAGCTTCCTGGTATTTGGGTTGTCCGGTAACTGCCAAAGCCCCCATGCTGCGGCCGTGAAAGGAATGCTCCATGGCAATGATTTCGCCAGCGGGACTGCCGGTCTTATTAAAATAATATTTTCGGGCAATTTTTAACGCTCCTTCGATGGCTTCGGTTCCGGAATTGGTAAAGAACACCTTCTCCATCCCCGATACCCGGGCAAACTTCTCAGCCGCCTCGGCCGAGGGCTTGTTATAAAACAAATTGGAGGTATGAATTAATTGATCGATCTGCGCTTTCAGGGCCTGGTTATATGTTTTGTTTTGATAACCTAAGGCAAACACGCCAATGCCCGCTGCAAAATCAAGATATTTTTTGCCCGCGTCGTCATAGAGATAAACACCTTCCCCGGATTCCAATACAATCGGATAGCGATTGTAGGTTTTTAAAAAAAAGTCTTCGGCTTTTTCGATGGTCTGATTCATGTATAACACGTCCTTTCAAATTTGTTTGTAATTGTAACACACCATTATTTTAATTGCAAGTAACAACTATTGTTTTTGTCAAACATTGCAAATGCAAAGCAAACATGCTACAATAAACCCATCTTAAGGAGGTGCTATTATGAATCGAGCCGAACCAAAACAATTTCGAGAACAAATCCGAATCCTTGAACGAAAACTGGGACTCCTAAAAAAAAATAATGGCAGCTGCTGCGCCGCCGTTCTGAGTCTGGCCCAATGCCACGCCTTAGTGGAAATCGGCCGTATTAACTCGATTTCTTTAAAGGATCTGGCCGTCATCCTGGCCATTGATATGAGTACCACCAGCCGCACCGTGGACGGTCTTGTAAAAAAGGGCTATGTCCAACGCATCCCTTCACTTGAAGACCGGCGTAGTGTTGACATATCCCTTACTGAATCTGGCAAAGTTATATTTGAAACAATTGAAAGTAATAATGACACTTTCTTTGCCGATATTTTTGCAAACATTCCCAATGACGAAAAAATGACGGTGCTTCATGCCCTGGATGTCATTCTGGCAGCTTTTGATCAGGAATCTTAAGGCACCTTGAAATAAGATGCCAACCGCAGATGTTTTGTGATCTTATCGCTCAGACGTCCCCATGCGCAGGTCGTATACCCTGGTTATCTGCCAGCTTTCTGCGATAAATTGATGACTAAATATAAAATTAAATTCGCGTATTAGCCTATACCTTATTCTAAAGTGACAAGGAGTTTTACATGAAAATCCGCACTGATTATACCTGCCCCCTTGAGATTGTCCACGATATTATCAAAGGCAAATGGAAAACCATCATCATTTTTCAGATGAGAACTGGCGCTGTTTCGCTCTCGCAACTGGAGAAAAGCATCGCTGGCATCAGCCAAAAGATGCTCTTGCAGCAATTGAAAGAGCTTCGATATTTTGGGCTTGTCACCAAAGAAAACGCTCCAGGCTATCCCCTTCATGTTGATTACGATCTCACAAAACGAGGCAAACAGATACTTAAAGCCATTGAAATTATGCAGGAAGTTGGCATTGACTATATGATTGAGCATCACCTGACCGAGAGCTTGGAGCAGAAGGGCATCAGTTATCCAAAATAGTTACCGATTTTTCCATATTTGTAGCATACCCACAAAAAAGTGGGTAATTTACCTCCTGATTAAAATGAATTATACTGTCAAAAACAAGGAGGTTTATAAATGAAAAAAGCACTTATTCTCATCGATATTCAAAATGATTATTTTCCGGGCGGCCGTTTTGAGCTTAATCAGCCGGATGCCGCGGCTCAAAATGCCAAGCGCGCTTTGGATTACTTTAGAAAAAAAGGACGGCCCATTTTTCATGTTCAGCACATCAACACAAACGCTGAAGCCCCTTTTTTCATCGCCAATACCGCAGGAGTCAATATTCATCCCCTGGTATCGCCCTTTCCCGGCGAAAGCCTGATTGTTAAAAATACCCCGGATAGTTTCGTTAATACGGATTTGTTTCAGTCCCTCAATGAATTGGGTATCAAACAGGTAGTGATCTGCGGCATGATGAGCCATATGTGTATTGACACAACGGTGCGTTCCGCCAAGAGACTGGGACTCGCCATTGAATTACTGAGCGACGCCTGCACCACCAGAGATCTACGCTGGGAAAACACCCCAGTTCCTGCTAAACTTGTTCACGCCACGTTTATGGCGGCCCTGCAAAATACCTTTGCTGATGTCAAGGAAACAATGACGTTTATAAAATCTGATCCCTGATTAGAGCCTAGTGTGATGAGTGGCCGTTCTTTATTGCTTGTTGAAGCTACTCGCGTTCTTTTAAAATTTCTACCAGAGAAATCTTTTTCAGGTGCCTACCAACCATAAAATTAACGGCGGCGTAAGCACCTAAAATAATCGCCACCATGATCAGATCGGATTGGGGTGACATGGTGGCATTCATCCCGGCCGAAACATTGGATACCATGTAGGGGAAAATCTTATTGATAATCATTTTACTGACCGGAATGGCAATAATTGTCGAGAGCGCAACCGTATAGAAGGTAGTGCCCAGGTATAGCTTTTTTATTTCCCGTTCATTATAGCCAAACACCTTGATTAATGAAATGCTAAAGGTTGATTTATCAATCATCATTTTTACTAACAAATACATCACAATCGCAAAGAGCAGTACCGATGCGCCCAGAATGGTAATAACCAACCCATACATCATCGTGAACATTTGTCTGGCCGCAGCGACCATTTTATCGACCGTTATGACGGTGGCAATTCTTCCCGCTTCAATCGATAGTTCCTGATCAGACATCAGCGTATTATAGTAGTCGTCTTCCTTTCCAAACAGCTCGCGCATGTTATTAATATCCATGAAAATATACAGGCCGCTGGCAAAATTCACCACTTCTTTTACCCTAAAGTTATAGTTTCGATCTTCCAGATTATCAGACAATGTAATCTCATCGCCCACTTTATAACCGAACTTATTGGCAACTGAGTCAGAAATGACCACATCATTTTTTTCGCCAGCCAGCGAAAAATCAAAATAGGGGTTTTCATCATCAATCCCCTGAACCGTCACGTCCATCTCACCTCCGGTTAAATAAAGGTCTGCCGTCAAGGACTCGGTATAAGCTTTTGTGGCATCACCGGGAGCCGTTTCCATGGGATATTTCAGCAGGTAAAGGTAATTGTAGGCGACATCGGAGGCCACATTATTGACATAGGCACTGACACTCCCATAAATACTGAATCCAAAAACCATCAGCAAAATGGCAATAGAAAGTCCACAGAACAGCGTGATATTTCCCCGAATTTCCCGCAACAGCTGGCGAATCCGATAGCGATTAATAAAACCCATCTCCTTTAAGTCAATGTTTGTAAGCGGATGCTGTTTCTTTTCCCGTCTGAGCAGTTTGAGTGGCGCCATTGATAATTTGTTGTTGATAACCATATAATTGACAAACAAAGCAATTAATATCGGTAGCAAAATGCCATAAATCAAAAGATAGGGCGGAAATACGATCGTATAACCGGGGTAAGAGTAATAGGCAACATTTTCTTTAATATTTTCTCCTATTAGCAGAAAACCCAAGCCCGTTCCCAGCATTGATGCTGCTGTGACAATCACCGTTGGCAAGATCATAAAATGTCTCAGCAGCTCTTTTTTTACGTAACCCATTGAATAGAGTGCCCCAATCACGGCGCTTTCCTTATCAATGGTATGAATGACAAATACTGAAATCATATAAGCAATTAAGGTGAGTATAATCACCCCCGCTATTAAAGCAGAGTTTTTATTGATCGCTGCATCGCTTTTACAGCTTGTAATCCGCTGATTATCATCAGCCTCCAGAAAGGTGATCAGATTGACGTATTGATAATCCATATTTTGATCGATAAAATTAGTGACCTGGTTTTTAAGTTCTCCCATCCCACTGTTTAACTCGGCCGAGCCATTACGCAAGGTATTGACCCCACTTGCTACGGCTAAACTGCCTTGATACAAGCCATCTGCACCCGCTGACAATTCCAGCGACCCGGAATAGGCCGATTCGACACCATTGGTATAAGCGCTCAGGCCCTCTTTAAAGGCTTTATAACTATCCAGCTGGGCTTTCATGGTATTAAGGGCCATCACAGCATTCGCATCGGACTCGCCAATGGTTTTGATTAAACGATCAATCACGGTACCGTAATTATCGCCGGTAACGGTGACTGTTATCCCCATCTTTTCAAATTCACTATTTACTTGAGCAATCATCCCCTGAAAAACATCGTCAGCAGCTTTATTCAAGGTTACATTGGCACTTGTCAATTCTTCTAAACCTGAGCTTAATTGATCGGTTCCATTTGCCAGACTGCCTGCTCCCGCTGCCAATTCACTGCTTCCTTGTTCGAGCGAGCTGGTTCCATTGGCCAGTTTTTGCGTCCCATCCGCCAATTCATTAACGCCACCGGATAAATCATTCTTTCCTTTTTCAATGGTATTGATGATTTCTTGCATATATTTATTGGCGACCCTGTTTTTATCAAAATCCAGATCGATCAGTTTTTCTTTTAGTTCAGAAGCAGTCAGATTCCCATCCAACTTGTAACTGTAATTGTATTCGACATTGAGATCTTCTGCCAGCAATTGATTAAATTCCGCTTCAGAGACAAATCCAAGGCTGAATTGTGTTAAATCCGCCAACACGTCCGAAACATTTTGGACGACATTGGAGTAATCCGGGACTGTTGCTATCCCGGTCACCAGATAGCTTTTGTGATTCACGATCATCGACTCACCAACATCGATCCGATGATTTTCGGCATAATGTTTCTCCAGAACGATTTCACCCGTTTGATCGGCCAGCCTTCCTGCTTCCAGCTCAATGGTATTAATGTTATTTCGATTTTTAAAGATCCGCAGAATGGACTTTTCAGGACCCGGCAAATCGACATAGAAGGCTGCTTCGGTTCTTGCTCCCAGCTTTTCAAGTTGCTGCTGCTGATTTTCGGTTAGCGGAACATAAACTGAAAATTCGCCGTCTTCCAGGCGATTCTTTTCATTATTTTTATCAATGGTATAATTGACAACATCGGTAGAGCCAGCCATACTGACGACCAACGCCAGCGAAAAGATGATTAAAAATGCCAATGCTCCATATCGTACCCAGTTATCTTTGAGTTCTCGGATGATGCGCTTATTTAAAATCATTGAAAAACCTACCATTCCAGTTGACTGGCCGGTTTTAATACCGTATTGGCGTAGTCCTGGCTGATTTGGCCGTCTTTGATTTTGATGACACGATGAACCATCTCTTTAATCGCAGTATTATGGGTAACAATGAGCATGGTGGTCCCATATTTTTTGTTAATCTTCTCTATCAGCATCAGAATCTCCCGAGATGCCTGATAGTCCAGCGCTCCGGTCGGTTCGTCACACAATAACAGTTCGGGGTTCTTGATCAGTGCCCGGGCAATGGCACACCGCTGTTGCTGCCCCCCCGATAATTGGGAGGGAAATTTTTTCTGATGCTCGGATAATCCCAATATTTCCATCAACTCGTTAATATCCAGTGGTGTTTTGGTCAGGTATTCACAAACCTGGATATTTTCTTTAACGGTAAGATTGGGAACCAGATTGTAAAACTGAAAAATAAAACCCAGCAAATTACGTCGATATAGCGATGATTCTTTGGGATTCAGTTTAGAAATCTCAATATCATTTATTTTTATGCTGCCACTATCGATGGTATCCAATCCGCCGATGGTATTAAGCAGCGTCGATTTTCCCGATCCACTTGGCCCCAATATCGCACAGATCTGGCCCTTTTGAATGCCCGTCGAAACACCTTTAAGTACCTGAACATAGCTTCCCCCTTCGCCATAACTTTTTTTTATATCATTCACTTCAATAAACATTTTTGCCCCTTTCATCTCAAGCATCAATTTTTTTGACTTATTTTTTGATTTGCTAAAACCGCTTGAAGTTTGCGCAACATAACAGTGTTATGTCCGGTTTAAAAATAAAATTGAATTCCAGATTCGAATTCAATCGTATTTTTCGATGTTACTGTTTTATACTATTCCTTTTTTAAGATCTCCAACCAGCCACCAGTCAGGTATTTGGCAATGATCTCCGCTTGAATCAGGGCTTCTTCCAAAGTCAATCCATGGGTCAGCAATTGGGCAAATGAGGACGTCTCCAGATGGGCCAGCCAATGCATGGTGTAGGGATTGATCTCATTTTCCCGACCATTCACTGAAGTAATATGATCCAGAAATTGAAGCGTATTTTTTTCCATCAAGTCGACCAGTTCATCATAGAAATTCTCATAGGCTGATCCGTTGGCTTTACTCAGAAGTAGAAGAAACGCCTCTTTATTGGCGTACATATACGTTACAAATTCACGGCCCTGTTGAATTCCATCCTCAATTAATTCCTGCGGCGTTGTTTTTGCTTCCGCATAAATTACTTGCTCTTTTTCGGTATGATGGATAATGAACATTTTTACATCTTCAGCAACATTTTTTACCAATGCCGCAAACAGATCATTCTTATCTTTAAAAAAGAAATATAATGCACCCGTTGTTACCCCGGCTTTTTTGCAAATTTTTCGCATTGATGCTTTTTCGTAGCCCAGTTCAAGAAACTCATCCTTGGCAACTTTTAATAGCCGTTCTCGTGTTTCTGTTTCATTCCCCATTTTACACCTTTGTTCAAACCATTTTAGATAACAGTGTTATGTTACCATGATAATCCGCTCATGTCAATCCTTGTGGCCTCGAATTGGAGTTTGAACCAGACCACAAGGAGACAAGCTGCGAGAAATCCGGGCCTGCGGATCCTTAAAACGATTAATCAGGTATTATTTTAATCATACCGTTATCTGTCTGCAGATTTTTCATTTGTACTTTGCGTTTGCTATAATACTATTTCATTTCGAGCACGCCAGGCTTGAGCAGATCCTGGCTGTAAAGGCCATTATTTTCCCAATTATACCCCTCAGCCGTGGGAGTCAGATGATAGAATTTATAGTAACCAATCTGTCGGTCACCGTTCCGGTCAAGTTTCAGGACCCCGCCAAGGCCATGAAAGCCGGCCCCGGTAAGATAACCATTAAGTACTTCCGGGCTTGCATTACTGCCTTCCTGAAGATAAGCACAGCCCAGTAGCCAAATCCCATCAAATGAGCTGATCAGACTTTCCTTAAGTGGACTATCAACTTCAAGTTCATCGTTAATGACATAATAAAGAGGATCAAATTTATCACCATAGGGACTAAAATCAATTGTCGTATAATCAAGCTGAGCGGCTGTTTCAGCAGCCTTTGCATCTTCCAACAGGGCCTTTGACTGAGCCGAACTGTCGGTGCCGTACCATTTAAGCTGACGCAGGGTACTGTCTTCCGGCAGAGCTTTAAAAAGATCAACCACTTCATTGTAAGAAACGCTCAAAACCGCAATCCGACCCGGATCACCAGCGGCCGCCGCAGCTTCAGCCATTGACACCGGCATTACCAGGTCCGGATTGGTCACATCATAACCAAAGGCCACAACCTCTCCCGAAAAATCAGCCTTTATCTGATTGACCATCGCTTCGCCGTAGCTATCATCGGCATAAAGAACAATCAACTCCTCAATCCCCCGTTGGGCTAACAGGGTCGACAGAGCTTTGGTCTCAACTCCATCATTCAGCACCAGCCGATAAAGCCGATCGGCCTGAGCCAAAGCCATGCTAGATGAGAGTGGTGAGATGGCCGTGGTCCCAACCGCATCAAAAACCGGCTTAACCGCTGCCAACTCAGCGCTGTTGATTGGTCCGATGATGCTGGTGATGCCCTGGCCAATCAGAGTCTGGGCCGCTGCAACCGCTTGAGTGTCGTCACTGCCAGTATCCTCGATCACCAGCGTCAGGTTCAGGTCCGAGTTGCGAGTTTTGGCATAGTTATTAAACTGAGCCACCGCATATTCGAGGATCATCTTAATTTCTTCGCCATTCTCACTGCGGTTTCCCGTTAGTGGCAATAACGCTCCGATTTTCACCTCACCGCCGACTGGTGAAATTTTTTCTTCAATCGTCTGAACGATCGGCTCGCCAGCGCCGAGGCTGACATAATGACCCACACATTTCCAGCGGTAGGCATCACCTTCCTTAACACAGACATAGCGCATGTATTTGGATCCTTTGGTATCGCCATTTTCGTCCATCGTGTTAAACGAGCCGAAAGCATTACGAAAGCTTGCCGCCTGGGTTACCAACACTGACTTCAAGTCCTCAATTTCTGCGTTTGCACCGCTGACACCGTAGGTATCAGCCAGTAACCATAAGGCATCCCAGGTTGTAATCGCATAGGGTGAATAATCGCTGGCACCATCAAGCTGGGCCTGCAGATAAGGCAGCGCGTCAAGGTCGATCCCCCGATCACCCAGGGTTAAACCTTCCATTGCTGTTTGTTGCAGGAAAGCCGCCGCTTTCTCATTTTCCAGAATTGTCTGGTTGCCAATGATATCAGCGCTAGCATACCATTTCATCGTCGTTAGATTGGGGTCATCCGAAAGATTGTCAATCAGACCGACCACCGCCTGACTGGGAGCAACTACCACCACCGCCGTTGATCCGTTCGTCGCTGCCGCCAGTGACTTAATCGTCGCAGCAACCGCCTGATCTTTGGCTGTATCGGCGGTAATCGCCACCGAGCCAAGCACCTCGATGTTTTGGGCCGCAGCCATCTCAATCAGATAGTCGTTATAGCCACGACCATAGGTGTCATCAACAAAGATCGTTATCAGGCTATTGATCTGCTGGCCATCTTTAATGATCCGGGTCAGACCACCAACCTGACTTTTATCAGTCCCGACCATCCGAAAGAAATTATCCGGCAATGACAGTTCTCTGGCCGTTGCCGAGGGACTCAGCAGCAGCATTCCGTTAGAATTGGCATAATCCAACACCGCCAGCGCTTCCTCACTAATCATCGGGCCAATCACCGTGGTGATCCCGGCCGCTTTTAATTTTTCCAGTTCAGCCAGGGCCGTGACCGGATTACTGCCCGTATCACGAAGATCCAGCTCAATTTTTAAGCCCCGGTCGGCTAGGTAGCTGTTGACGTGAGGCAGCGCTGCTTCAAGGGCCTTGTTGGTAGCCGTTCCCGTGGCGCTCCAGGTGCCAGTTTCAGGAAGCAGAACGCCAACCTTGATCGTAGTGAGAGCGGTCATATCGGCAGGTTTTGGTATCAGCGCCGATGTGCCCATGGCCAGCACAAAAACAAGCAGCAGTACAATCACTGATTTTTTCATCGTTATCCTCTTTTCTTTTAATCGATTCTTAATATACTCAGTATAATCTTCCTTCAACCGGTTCGCAACCCCGAAATGATTGAAGGTCCGAACGCGTTTTTGAGCCCGGGAATACTTTGTCATTATATCCACATTACCCAATCCCCCTCTTTTTTGTTTGATTTAAAACTTCAGCATTCCCCTTGCCGCAAAGGTTTCAGTTAGTGTATACTCATGGTAACCACCAAAAACAGTATCCATAAAAGCAGGTGAAAGTTATGCCCGAACTCCCAGAAGTCGAAACCGTTCGCAGAACGTTAAAGAATTTTATTATTGGCAAAGAAATTACCGAAATCCGGGTTCATTACGATAAGATCGTCTCCGGGAATACGGATACGTTTGTGACCGCGTTGACCGGTCAAACCATCCTTGATATCGATCGCGTGGGTAAATATTTAGTTTTTATTTTGGATCAGGATGCGTTTATTTCTCACTTGCGAATGGAGGGTAAGTACAATATCGTTGATGCCTCCAAACCACTGAGCAAACATGAACATCTCACCTTTGTCTTGAGTGATGGCACCGAACTGCGCTATCAGGATACCCGAAAATTTGGCCGTTTAGCACTGGTGAACAAGGAAAGTTATCGTCAGGATTTACCGCTTTGCAAGCTTGGTCCGGAGCCATGGGATGCCGATCCTAAGGCGATCTATGCAAGAATACACCAGAGCAATCTGCCGATTAAAACCTTGCTGTTGGATCAAACCATCATGACTGGAATCGGTAATATTTACGCCAATGAAATCTGTTTCACTCTAAAAATAAATCCTACCACCCCCGGCAAACGAGTCAGTAAAAAGCGGGTTGTTGAATTAATCGCCGTATCGAAAGAAATTCTGGCCCAGGCCATTGTCCAGGGTGGAACCACGATTCACTCTTTTGATGCCAACGGCATTACCGGATTATTTCAAATGCAGTTACAGGTGCATCTGCAAAAGGTCTGTCCCGTATGTAATGGGGCTGTCATCAAAAAAATGGTTCGCGGCAGAGGTACCTATTATTGTCCAACCTGCCAGAAAAAAAAGGGCTAGGATCGCATCGTTGCTATCCTGGCCCTTCTTCCTATATTTTGGCTTGATTATGGTTCTCTAAAACAGTTCGGTTTCGACCCGAATTCTTCGCCTTATACAAAGCACGATCTGCGCGATTCATAAGTGCATCAAAGTCAGCTATTTCATCGCTTAGCTCTGCAACACCGATACTGACTGTTACCCTGATGGACTTTTCCTCATAGGTTATCATCTTCTCCGCCACGGCTTTCCTAAACTCTTCAGCTTTATCAACCGCTTTCCCGGCATCAGTCTTTAACATCACCACAGCAAATTCTTCACCGCCAATCCGGCCCACAATATCGGTCCCTCTGAATGTATCCGCAAGCATTGCGGCAAAATCACGTAGCACCGCATCACCGCCGTGATGACCATAAGAATCGTTGACTTTTTTAAAAAAATCAATATCCATCATTAACACGGACAGGTCTTCATGATAGCGCCGGGCCCGCAGATCGGCTTCTTCTGCAGATGCTGTGAATCTGCGTCGGTTATTGAGTCCGGTGAGCTCATCGGTATTGGCAATTTCAATCAGTCGCTGTTTCAGATTTTCCCGCTCAGTAACATCTTCAAAGGTAATCAGATATCCAACGATTTCTTTTTTATTATGAACATCGCTGCTTCTGATGCTGACATAGCGGTCAACTCCTTCGACCGAAAAATGAAAAATCCGGGTTTTTGAATTTTTAACGCAGTCCAGAATATCTTGTCGATCCGCTAACAGGATTTCCAGTTGCTCTTCGTTTATGGAAACATTAAACCACCGAAAAAAATTGATGCTGGCTTCATTGTAATCAACGACCCGATAAAAACGATTCAGGAGTATCAGACCGGTTCCGCTGTCTCCAAAAACCCGTTCCCGGGCCAGGTCTTTTATTTCCAGAAAATTGTATCGCGTCAATGACAGGTACAACGACAAAATGCACGGCGGTAGGACCAACGCCGTATAGTCAATGCCGATTCCGCCAGCATTAACGGCCACAAATGGCATTGCAATATACATCAGCCCCGATACCAGAAGCAGTAATCTGAACTGAATTTTTTCGTCACCGGTACTGTTTCGATACCGTTGATAATAAATCCATGTACAGATAAACAGTGTGAGCAACACATAGGCAACCTGAACAAAATACCATGGGCCTTTGCTCAACAGCATGAAGTTGACCCCCCTAAATTGCTGGAGTTCAATCTCACTATAAAACCAATGATGCCAGTCATTGGTCAGACGCATAAAAAATGTAATCACCGGGATGGCGAATACAACCATCCCGCCTAACCCCTTTAAATATTTCCCCTTGCCGGTATACAATATACTCACAATTAACCACAGTGCCGGGAAAAAGGGAATCCCAAAATATTGAACCTGATTCCAGAAAAACATGTCCTGGAGCGAGCCCGCATTGATTTCCAGCAGATATCCCAAAAGATATATCTGTGTTGTTAAACAGAATACCCCAAACGCCTTCGCATAACTTGATTTTCCGCGTACAAATGAATTGGCAAACATAAAAGAAAGAAGTAATACTCCGAAGAACAGATAGACACTGATGAACTTAATAATCATTTTATTACTTTTAGACCTCCCCATCCGCTATCAATTATTTGATATCACTTTGCCAGATAAATTGTTTCTTTATATTAGAATCTCCCAAAGCTGATCACTCACTTTTAATTAAACTAAATTATACTGTAAAAGATGCGAAATCACAAGAAATGAAAAGCCATTGCCGAGATGAAAGGCTTCCCGACCATCTTTAAAGATCTTGAAATTCACCGGAATGGCATATTGTGAAGTGAATTATCCGCTCCTTGCGAAAAATAATTATCCACAGCGATGAGAGGTTGGGCTATCGAAGCGAAAAAAAGATTTCAGATCAGAAGTCGTTAGAAAATGAAACAAAAGATTCATAACGGAATGCTTACCTATCCGGCTCTGCTTTTTTAGTATTGCGTTAATCTTGGCCAGCGTTCATTTCTTTTTCTTGCATCACGGCTTTGTTCAGGGTTCGGGACTTTTTCGCGATCAGTCGCATCAGCGTTAAGATGGCACCAATAAGACAGATTACCGCCGCCGTCAAATAAACGATTCTCATACCATTAATAAAGACCCCATTCTGACCGACCACATAATCGGTCACACGATAGCCCAGCTCACCACTCATACTGCCGTAAAGCAAGGTGGTGGCCAAGGCAATCCCACACACCATCCCCAAATTTCGAACCAGGGCATTGATACTGCCGGCAATCCCCAGCTGATGTCGGCCCACAGTTGACATGATCAGGGAATTATTCGGCGATTGAAACAAGCCCATCCCCAACGATAAAACGACAATAAAGATAACCATGGTTATCAGGGTAGACTGTTCCGTCAGGGTGGACATCAAAAACAAACCCAAACTGATCAGCAGCAGACCGATGAAGGTTAACAATTCCGATCCGATCTTGTCAGACACATGACCGCTGACGGGTGCCAAGACGGTTAGTATCAATGGAAAAATCATCATAATCAGGCCCGCCTGTTCCGGAGTATAGACCATTACATCCTGAAGATAGAATGGTTGGATAATGCTGTTGCAGAAAAGCCCCACAAAGGTAATAAAGGCGCAAAATATACTCAGTGAAAATAATTTATTTTTAAAAATCTCCAATGGGATCAGGGGGTTCTCACGTTTTTGTTCAACCACGATAAACGCGATGAATGATACGATTGACACAACAAAACCGGTTAATATCAGCGGATTGGCAAAGCCTAGACTGGGTACCTGCCCCAGGGCCACAAATAATGGTACGATACTGAACATAAACAATACCGCTCCCAGAACATCCAGCCGGTTCGTGGCCTTTTTATTGCTACGTGGCAGTAGCTTGATGGCAAAAAATAAGACCACCACCCCCACCGGAACATTGATCAGAAAGATATATTCCCAGCTGGAGGTGCCCACAATGATCCCCCCCAAACCGGGACCAACCAGCGATCCCAATGCCACGGATGTGCCGGTTAAACCCAGAGCCTTGCCCCGCTCAGTGGCCGGAAAAACCTGGGTAATGATGCCCTGATTGTTGGCCATGGTTGCCGCGGCACCAACCGCCTGAATAATCCGGGCGCCAATCAGCACCGGAAAGGAACTGGTGATCCCGCATAGCAGCGACCCCAGCGTAAACAGTGCAATACCAAAGGTAAATATCTTAGTTTTACCCAGCATATCCCCCAGTTTTCCAAAGATCAGGATGATCCCCACAATAACAATCAGATAGCTGGTCACCACCAGCTGAATCTGAGATGTATCAACGTCCATCACCCGGGCCATCTGGGGCAGAGCGACATTAACAATACTGCTGTCCAAAGTAGCCATGAAGGTGGACATGACCACAATTAGCAGAATCGGCCATTTATTTTTCTCATTCGTTTTTTCCATTTATTCCTCCTCGGCTCTTAGCTGCTGGGTTCGCATTAATATTTTTTTCATAGCGGTCAGGGTCACAGCCTTCTCTTCCGGCGATAAATCGACCGAGATTAAGTCAACAATCTCCTGAACATCCCCATGCATCTGCGGCAATGTCACTTTGGCTTTTTCGGTCAGATATAATTGATAGGCGCGGCAATCCCCATCTTTACCTACTTTATAAACATATTCCAGCTCAATTAGCCGTTTGATGGTGCGGGTGGTCATGGCCTTGTCGTTACCGATTTTTCGGCTAAGTTGGTGGAGACTGACGCCCTCGCTTTTTTCTAAAATGAAAAGGTAAGGCATTGAACCACTGCTTAAGCCATATTTTTTCATCACCTTGTCCAATTGAATTTGGTTGTTTCTGAATATTTTATTATTGAGCATAATAAAATGCATGTTTTCAATTTCCAATGTAGCACTCCTTTTATCATTGACTAGTCAACGTTATTATAAATTCTTATTGTTGAGTTGTCAATTATATTTTCCCAATTTTTAATGTATACTATAAAATCTCAATAACGACAATTCAGCCGGTACTTTCTGTCATTTGTAGATAAACATGACAAAACAGTATCATCAAGAAGAGCGAATAAAAATGTTCTCATGAACGATACTGTTTTTGATCTGATTATTTAGTATATATTCAATGCGTTCCATGGTTTTACGCATTGGGATGATCTATCGAAAAAACTAAAAACTGCTTCTATCAAAAAATGAGAAAGAGCATCTGTTTAAGCTCTTTCTCATTTTATAGGGATGGTGTTCTTTTTGACAAAGCATCAAGTAATTTTCAATCAACATACAACGTGAATGTCTACGCAAGACCGCTTACCCACTATACATTATCAAAAATATAACGCAAGTATTAGAACCCATTTATTTTTTCTTATCCGTTAACTTTTGCCTTAAGCAGTTCTTTATTCTTTTATTGATCCAATTTTACCTGCTCGGAAGGCCTTGCTGTATTTTCGGCAATGTTTGTCTTTACCTAGTAGTGCATAGGTAGCAAAAATTGTTCCCATCATGTCTCGGTTGAGTGGGTCAAGCACGGCAGAATCCATCCCTGCTTGAATCGCAAATGCCATGGCTGTTTTATTCAAAAGTGCACGAACTGGAAGTCCAAACGACATGTTGCTGATGGCCCCGGTTACGTGAATCGTTGGGTATAATTCCTTGATCATTGATATTTCTTTGGCAAAATTCAACATGGAGTTGTTTTCGGTTGATAGTGCCATTACGCAGGGATCAATATGAATACGGTTCGCTGTGATGCCATGTTTAGCTGCTTTTTCAACCATACTTCTTGTGATATCTACCTTAGTCTGTACATCATTTGGGATTCCATTGTTATCACAAGTGAGGCCCACCACTTCCCAGGTATTTCCTTCCATAAGCGGTAGCAATACCTCGCATTTGTCACCTTCCTCCGAGATAGAATTCAACATCCCCGGTTTATTGGCATATTTAAACACTGCTTCAATTGCTCTTGGATTAGGACTATCAATACATAGCGGTGTATCTGTGGCATCCTGAACAACTTCAATAAGCCATCTAAGGGTTTCAATTTCATCTTCTGGGGATGTACTGGCGCAGACATCGATAAAACTAGCGCCTGCCTCAGCTTGTTTCACTGCTCGATCCGCAATAAATGCCACATCTCTATTTTCAATGGCATCTTTCACCGCTGGTATGCTACCGTTAATCTTCTCTCCAATTATTATCATATTTTCGCCTCCTAGATTATTTTTTTTAATACTTATCCAAAATCTCTCAACTCAAATTTATTCTGTTCTCATTTATATAAAAATGTTCTTCGCGGTTGTCTGTTTTCCCTAACTGAGTTTAGATACCTACTCTGCAAATTCAATCGCAGGAATATTTATATCCATCCCTGACAAATTTTCACACCTTCTGCAGCGTTGGTTGTGAATCGATCTGCTCCCACATATTCACAGGTTTCTGCGGTTACAGGATTTCCGCCAATAATCACTTTGGCATCTATACCAGCTGCTTTAATAGCATCTACCGTTTCTTTCATAGAGTCAATAGCGAGGGTCAAAACCCCGCTCATCCCGATGATCTGAGGTTTGCATTCTTTCGCTTTTTCAACAAAGTTTTCTATTGCAACATCAATGCCTAAATCGATCACTTCAAAACCTGCCGCTTCTGCCATACTTTTGAAAATATTCTTTCCAATATCGTGTAAATCTCCATGAACAGTACCTGTAACAATAGTTCCTGCAACAACATTTTCCTGATTTCCTAAAACAGGTTTCAAAACATTGATTGCTTCTGTTAATAATTCACCAGCAAAGATCAGATCACCAACAAAATAGTCACCTTTTTCAAATAGATCACCAACGATCTCCATTCCACCCTGACATGCTATCACTGCTTCTTGGGCCTCTGCTTCTGACGGCTTAGTTTCTACAAATCCGTTGAGCATTTCCATTACTTCATCTTCTTCTAAATCGCCAACCGCTTGAGTTAATTCTTTTAAATCCAACATTTTTTTACCATCCCTTTTTTAAATTTTAGTCCTTAAAGATAAATGCACATGTATATCTTGTGTGTACATGTTTGCAATCGTATGATACACCCTTATTTATGCTTTGTCAAGTAAACGATTCCATTTTTTAACTTCAAATTTTATCGCGCACAATAGAGAATTCTTGTTTTGCACATATATCGTAAAAAAAAGATATATGCTATATTTGAAATAGACATTCGTATATTTCTACTGAAATATTTCGTAACTAGAATCAAAACAAAAGTTTTTGGGGTTAGTTAACGATGTTAAAGCCATTCTTCCTAATATTTATTTTTGGCACAATTATTGCTTTACATATCTCTATGAATACAAAATTTTTTAAATCATGGAGGTTTAAATATGAAAAACAAAAACTACAGCAGTTTGTTCACGGGAAAAGAAGATGTCGCATTGATTCATGAAAAAAGCCTGTATCTGTTAGAAAACAAAGGTGTTTATTTTGAATCTGATGATGCCATTGAGCTCTTCAAACAACACGGCTGTCGTGTTGATGGCCGCATCGTATTTATTAAACAAGATCTTCTTGAAAAAGCATTGAGTACGGTTCCAAGAACCTTTGATATGTATTCCAGAGGAAATAAGTTTACAGTAGGCATGAATGAAGCACCGATGATGCAGTCCTCACTTGGCCCTGTTAATGTTGTTGACGCCGGGGTTTACCGTCGAGCGACTGATCAAGATTTTCTAAATTTTGTCAAACTTCATCAGACGAGCGAGATGATGGATCTCATCGATTGTGACATGATCGTTCCTAATAACATACCCCTGAAAAACCAGTTGGCATACACGACCCTTGCCACCCTGAAATATTCGGATAAAATCATCGGCGGGCACAACGGGTCAAAAGAGCGTTGTGATACCTTCATTAGTCTCATGCAGGATTTCAATGATGACCACGAACATTGTCAAACCCTGACCCTAGCAACTAGCACCCCGCCTTTTGCCTGGAATAAGGAAATGTGTGCTACAATTTTTTCTTATGCGCAAAAAGGACAATGCCTCGTTATTTCAGGTGTTGGTCTTCCTGGTATGACCTCTCCGCCATCCTTATCTGGTACTATTTTACAAAATAATGTTGAATTATTGGCCGGCATTGTTCTTACTCAATTAATCAACCCTGGAAACCCAACTATATATCAGCTGACATCTCTGGAAAGCGATTTAAGATACTCACTTTGTGTTGCCGGCGGTGCTGAGACTGCACAATCTTTCTTCACCATGGGTGAGTTGTCAAAATTCTATAATTTACCGTCCCGCGCCAATGGTTGTTTATCCGATGCCAAAAATGACGATTACCAAGCTGGTATGGAATCGATGATGATCGCCCTTGCTGGGCGAATGGCTGAACCACAAATGGTTTATATGCTTAACGGTGTCTTAGACTCTTACGGAGCTCTCGGTTATGAAAAATTCATGCTTGACGAAGAAACAAATCGTATTGTAAAACATCTATTAAAAGGAACCACCGTCACCGAAGAACTGTTATTTATGGATAAACTGAAAAATGTTGAGCATAAAACCAATTACATCGCGCGTACACACAAAGCATATAAAGCTGATTTTTACTTACCGGCACTCTCAAATCGTCAATCTATTAGCAACTGGCAAAAATCCGGAAGCCCAAGTGTTCAGGAAAATGCCACGAAAGCCTGGAAAAAGCGTGTTGAAGAGTATACCTTGCCAACAAAACTTGAACCATTCCAAGAAAAACTCATTAAAGACTCAATTCCTAATGAATTTATGTTTTAATTATCTCCCTCTTTTCTATATAAACGCATTAAATTATATAATAGTTTTTTTTGCTCATATAAAATTAATTAACTGACAGAGCCTTTAATAATTCAAAGGCTCTGTCATAAAAGAAAGGATGTGCCCCATGAATAATCAAGTGGTTCCTGGATCGGAGCTTAGTAAGCTCCGTATTCTCTTAATTGTCGCTCTCGTAAGTTTTGGTTCTTCTGTTCTTTTCCAAATTATTTACTTACGTTTTGTTTTTTACCAACCCATTATCGAAGCCCTCAGTATTACCAATACTCAATTAGGTGCTTTGGGTGGCGTTTATGGAATGGTTGCAACGATTTGCTACCTCCCCGGAGGAATTATTGCAGACAAAATGCGTGCAAAATATTTAGCAAGTGGGGGTTTTATTTCCACTGCCCTTGTTACCTTCTGGTTTGCTTTGCTTCCATCCTATAATAGTTTACTGATCATTTTTGGGCTTTTTGGTGCTACCAGTGTTCTTATTTTCTGGGGTATTCGCTACAAGCTGGTACGCCTGGTGAGCTCTGAAAAATCTTATCCTAAAAACATCGGTTTAAGCTATGGTATTTATGGTTTAGCCGGACTAGTGCTTAATTTTATTGCTTTAAAGGTCTTTGAATTCTCCGGCACCGATGCCGCAGCAGGTCTAGTCACCATACTAATCATTAGCGCCATTCTAAACCTCATTTTTGGTGTAGCAACCTTGTTCATTGTTCCAAAATTTGATGATGAAATTAAAGTCAATACATCTTTTAATATCAATGAATTTGTTGAAGCCATTAAGCATCCGGGTGTTTGGCTGACCACAGCTTCCATGTTTTTTGTCTATGGTGCTTATGCCGCTTTAACTTACACCACACCATATTTAACGGAAATATTTGGTGCTTCTCTAGCCCTTGTTTCCATTATCAGTATGATTCGCACCTATGGTATTTCATTGTTTTCAGCCCCAATTATTGGTGGCATTGCCACAAAAATAAATTCCCCGGCCAAGGTGCTTGTTCTAATCATGGCATTGACTGCCATCAGTGGAGTTATTCTAGCATTTCTGCCAACCACTCAAGCCATGCTTATCGTTGCAATTATCGTTGTTCTTGTAGCCGGCTTTTTCACCAGCGGCGCTTATGGAATAGCCTCATCACAATTTACGGAATCCGGTGTTCCGACACGAATTTTTGGTACAGCAACTGGAATTCTATCGGTTATTGCGTTTCTTCCTGACATGTTTGTTTATCCAATGGCCGGAAAATGGCTTGACCAAAATCCAGGCCTTACCGGATATCAATATATCTTCTATTTTATCATTGCCTTCTCACTCGCCGCGGTTTTTTGCTCTCTAGCAATTCGGATCTATGCTCAAAAGAAAGTCAACCTTGTAGAAGCCGATGGAATTTAATCTCCATCATTAGGTATTCTTACTTCAAGCTGATCGCTTCAGCTTGAAGTAGTTTTATTTTTTAAATAAATTTATATTTACAGTAAAACAATAGTACTCTATTATAAGTATCGTAACTCCTTTTCATATTTCTATCGGAGGTGAATGTTATCATGAAAAAGAAAACGAAATCACTTGATCAAATAAACGATAATACCTACGATGTCAAAATTGATAAACCCATTTACATCGGGTCGTTAATTACAATTCTTATTGTGTGCGGTTATTGTATTATCTTTCCAGACTCAGCCTTAGTCATTGTTGACATTGCGCGTTCTTTTGTTATTACAAAATTTGACTGGTTTTTCTTAACCATTGGGATTATGATTCTATCCGTTTCAGTTTTTTTAGGTGTGAGCTCTTACGGCAAAATCAAATTATCGGATAAGGATGAAAAACCCGAGTTCAGTTATTGGAGCTGGCTCTTTATGATTTATTTTTCAGCCATCGGTTCTTCAACTCTCATGTGGGCTATTTGCGAACCTCTGGCCTATCTTATTAAACCACCCTTCGGATATGAGCCATTCTCTGCTCAAGCCTACCAAATTGCTATTCCCTATGGTCTTTTTCATTGGGGGCCCATTGCCTGGTCATTTTTCGCATTTTCAGGACTCGTAGTTTCTTACTGTTTTTACAAACGCAAGAAAAAACGGCTTCAGCTGTCCAGTGTGCTATCTGATGTTATCGGAGAAAAACAAGCCAATGGGCCATTGGGCAAACTAATTGACATTGCCTCAGTTTTCTTTACTTTCTGCACTTTTGGTCCAAGCCTTGGTTTTGGCGTTCCGGTACTGACAAAGCTTATCAGCAATGTGACCGGTTTGCCGGCCAATGATTTTTTGCAAATCTCAGTCCTGGTGATCTGGACCTTAATATTCACCGTCAGTGTTTATAGAGGTCTGAATAAGGGCATTAAAGTTCTTAGCGATATCAACATGTGGCTTCTCGGAGCCCTTTTAATTCTGGTATTTCTAGTTTCAGATCCACTGTATATTTTAAAAAGCATCGTCGAACAATTCGGAACCTTTGTTGCCTATTTCATTCCTATGGCTACATACACCGATACCATGTCCGGCGGCACCTTTGCCCAGGACTGGACCGTTTTCTATTGGAGTTGGTGGATGGTTGAAATCCCCTTTATGTCCATCTTTATAGCCCGGGTTTCTAAAGGACGAACCATCCGAGAGCTGCTTTTCGGCATCATCGGTGCCGGTTCCATTGGAACCATGTCTGTCTTTTGGGTCCTTGGAAATTTCTCGCTCAAGCTCCAGTCCTCAGGCGCTCTGGATTTAGCCGACATCTATAATAAGCAGGGTCCCACTGAAGCTGTTGTCCAAACCATTAATGCCTTGCCCTTTGGCAATATCATATCAATCGTGATGATCCTGCTCTATTTTGTGTTTTTGGCAACCTGCATCGATTCCGGTTCCTTTACCATGGGATGCATCGCTTCAAAAGATATTTTAGACGGCCAGCAACCCAGCAAAATAAATCGTGCCACCTGGGCAGTCACCATTGCGCTTATTGGGATTGCAGTTCTCCGTCTCGGAGGCGGTCTTCAAGCCATTCAAACGATTGTTATTATTGTCGGTTTGCCCTCAGCTTTTTTATTAATTCTCTTAGGCTGGTCACTTTTTAATTGGCTCAAAGAAGATTATCCAAAAATCACCTTATAAAAAAAGCAGCCTGAAATTCGGGCTGCTTTTTAACGATTCATTTAAATGGTTTCCCCATCTGCATTCCTATTTAATATCTTTACAAAATTCACTGACGAGACGAAACGCCTTTGAATGGCTGATATCCAAATCTTCTGCCACTTTTTTCATGCTTTTATGTTTTTTATATGACTCCCTAATCAAATGTTTCCCAACACTTTCCAGAATATAGTCATAACTTTCTTTATAAGTTTCCTCTACCATGGTAATCCCTTCCACAATAAATTCAGGAAGATCCCTAGCTTGAATCGGTCCGCCAGTAGAGAGAAGAACAGTTCTTTCAATGATATTTTTCAATTGGCGAATATTCCCCGGCCAATCATATCCGATAAAAATAGCAACGACCTTGGGCGAAAATTCAATTTTCTTATTATATTTTTTATTATATTTTTTTAAAAAATATGACATCAAGGGAAGAATATCCTCTCGACGCTCACTTAAAGACGGAATTCGTATATTTATTGTGTTAATTCTCCAAAATAAATCAGCGCGAAACTTCTTATCAGCTACAAGCTTTTCAAGATTTGCATTTGTAGCCGCGACAATACGTATATCCACATACTTCATTTCGTTTCCGCCAACAGGAATAAAACGTTTGTTTTCTAAAACATCCAATAACTTTGCTTGGAGGCTTGGGGCAAGTTCACCTATTTCATCTAAAAACAATGTCCCTTTGTCAGCCAGTTCAATTAGCCCAACCTTGCCCTTGGCGCTTGCCCCGGTAAACGCATGCGGGGCATAACCAAACAATTCTGATTCCAAGAGGTTTTCTGGAATTGCAGCACAATTTATAGCCCAGAATGCCTTATCTGCTCGATTGCTGATTTTATGAACATATTCCGCCACCAAAGTTTTTCCCACACCTGAATCACCAGTTAATAATATCGGTACATCTGATTTTGCAACCCGTTTAAGTGTGATTAAAATCTTGCAGAAAATATAGCTCTGACCGACAATTTCATCGCCAGATTCATCTATTTCGAGAGTCATTATATGTTTTTTCGACACAATTGGTTCAATTTTTCGCCACGTCAGATCATAATCGATAGGTGGTTCATTAGCAATAGCAACCACCATTTCGATTTCATTATTTTCATCTAAAATCGGTGTCAATACTGTCGAAATATTTTTGCCAATCAAAAGATAGTTTTGTTCAACAAAAATTGTCCGTTTCTCTTTCATGCACAAATCGAGTGCCGAAGGGGTCCATTTTCCCTTGCGAAAAGACTCACTATCCTGACCAACCATTTCTTTGGGGTTAACGCCATAATGTCTTAAAGAATTGGGGTTTGCATACATAATTTTTTTGTTTTTATCTGTAACATAAATATCCGAAAAGCAGTTCTCTAAAATTTTTATATATACTTCTTTTGGAAGCGAATGAAGGTACTCCATATATTCTTTATCATGGTCAAAGCTATTTTTCATTTACATTCTCCTAAAGTCCAACAATATACTCTTTCCCTTATTATACTATACTTATAGATAAATCACATCTATTGACGATGCAACCATTAAACTTCTCGAATCATTTCAATTGCAAAGCATTCCGACTCATTTCATTACATCCCCTTACCTACATCTATTTCGGTAATTTTTACACTTATATCATTTATACCAATCGTTTCAATCCGGCCGCGTCAAAAAGACGGTTGACCAGATCCGAACCGATCCCGATGACGGTTTCCTCATGGGTGAAATCGGTGATTTTTTCATCGAAAAGAATGGTGGCCTGGGCGGGCAGTTCATCGTCGCCATCCCAAAATAGAAACCGGATGGGCATACAGACAAAGGCCATTGCCTGAAAGCCGGCGTCTGAATTTGATAACCGTTCAAACCCCAGTTTTTCTGCGGCTGTAATTAATTGCTGGGTTTTACCTTCAAATTTTTTGGCAAAAGGAGTCAGGGTCGATTTTTTAAATGCCGGGCTAAACGGCGCCGCACCCCGGAGCTCGTGGAGGGGAATGAAATTACCGGAATTTTTCGGTGCTTCTTTAGAGAAATGAAATAAGTGGTAGATCGCTGATTGGGTATAAAAATCTAGTTCTTCTGCCGGTTGATCAACCCGGATAATGCTAGCGTCGCTACGGTTAATTTGGTAGTCCACGCCAAAATAAGTAATCGGCAAATTATTGTCATTATATCCGGGCAGTCCCAGAGCAGCATAACGTTCTTCGTAATCAAACTCCAGCGCCTTTAATCGCCAATATTCACATACTTTTTTGTAATTATCTAGTTCCATATCATGCTCGCTTTCTTATCTTTCTCATTAAATAGTGGATAAACTGACATTCATCTACTAAATATCTTCAATATATGAACGTATTAACAATTATCTTAGTTTTTTATTTCTCATTTGTCAATAACAATGACTGTATCGATCATCAACCCAGTAGCAGCAAAGATTCAGCAAATAAAGAAAAAACAGCCGACTGATATAAAGTCCGCTGTTTTTTTTTTGTGAGGTGGATGTTATTACCTTAATAATTTAATCCATGAACCTTGAAATAAAGTTGAAAAAGAAAAATGTTGCCAATCTTGATCAAATAGCAGCAGCGATCAGGGGAAAATCCCTTTGATTTCTTCAGCGTAGATCAACCGTTTCAGAGCGATAATATAGGCGGCCATCCGCAGTGAACAATGGGATTGCTGGCTTTCTTCAAGGATCTCGATAAAAGCAGCAGACATAATTTTTTCCAGCGTTTTATTGACCTGATCCCGATTCCAGGTTAAAATCTGAATATTCTGAACCCACTCAAAATAAGAGACAATAACACCACCGCTGTTGGCAAAAATATCCGGCACCAGCACGATGCCCCGCTCTTCCAATAGCGCATCGGCGGCCACGCTGGTTGGTCCGTTGGCGCCTTCAATAATATAGGAACATTGCAGTTTTTCAGCATTTTCAGCATTGATCTGATTCTCCAGCGCCGCCGGGATCAGCACATCACATTTGCAGGTCAGCACTTCTTCATGAGAAATATGGCTGACCCCCTCTTTCTGATAATCTTTTAACTGCTTGCCTTTAATCTCCAGGAACTCCGATATTTCATCGGCATCGAGGCCATTTTCACAGTAGACGCCCCCGGAAACATCGCTTAAGGCGACTATTTTACTGCCCCGATGAAAAAGAATCCGGGCTGCATTGCCACCAACATTGCCCATCCCCGAAATCGCCACGGCTATATCCTCAAGCTTCTTGCCATCCCGTTCCAGAATCAGTTTAGTACTGATGGCCACGCCTCGACCGGTGGCTGAATTTCGTCCTTTGGAGCCACCCAGTTCTAATGGCTTGCCGGTGACAACACCGGGACAGGGCTTGCCTTTTAACATGCTGTAGGTATCGAGAATCCAGGCCATCGTTTGGGAGTTGGTGTTGACGTCGGGGGCCGGGATGTCGGTATCGGCACCAATCAGCGGTTCAATGGCAAAGGCATAGCGCCTCGTCAATTTGCGCAGTTCCCGTTGGGACAGGTTATTGGGATCGACCCGTACCCCACCTTTAGCCCCACCGTAGGGAATATTGACCACGGCACATTTTAGGGACATCCAGGTTGCCAGGGCCTTTACTTCATTTAAATTACAATCCTGATGAAAGCGGATCCCACCTTTAAATGGTCCCCGGATATTGGAGTGCTGCACCCGATACCCTTCAAACACCTGCACCGTTCCATCATCCATTTCCACTGGCAAATAGACCTTTGTTTCCCGCTGGGGATTCTTAATGATATCAAACATATATTGGTTCATCCCGCCAATTTCCATTGCCTCTGTCATTACATCGACCACGTTCAAATATGGATCATAGAATTCTCTCATACAAATATCTCCTGTTTATGAATTGTTGCGGCACATCAACTGAAAACAATCATAAACTTAAAGCATTTACATTGTCAATCACTCAATATAAAACGATGATACCTAATTATTTTAAGTAGTCCCACCTAATTTAAAAAGTATTTTCGCTTTTTAACTTAATTTAATTATGTTAAAATATTGTAACGAATGTACGCTATATTACATCAACAGTCCATTTACATTTATTTTCAAATATTTCAGGAGATTAAGACTATGAAAAACAAGTTACTGGATGCCATCGATCTGCAGATATTAAATCTGCTCCAGAAAAACGGGCGGATCTCAATCAAAGAACTGGCCGCCCAGGTCTATCTTTCGTCCCCGGCGGTTTCTTCCCGGATTGAACAATTGGAAAAAAATAACTATATTTGCGGTTACCAGGCGGTGGTGAATCCCATCAAAATGGGCTATCATATTAAAGCTTTTGTCAATCTCGAAGTGGAGCCGGTCTGTAAAAAAGAATTTTACCCCTACATCCAGACCTGCAACAACGTCATTGAATGCAATTGTGTCACCGGCGATTATTCGATGCTGCTGGAAGTGCTTTTCCCCAGCACCAGCGAATTGGATGGCTTCATCGGCGAGCTGCAACGATTCGGCCGGACCAAAACACTGATTGTCTTTTCAACTTCGGTGGAACACCGGGGCATTGAGTTTTCGCTGGAGTAAGCACTTAGCGGGCATTGGGATCACTTTACATCATCGGCGGATAAACCATCTGTGAATCTTAAAGAGATGCCGATCCACAAGCGATCAAAAAAGACTGTTTCGATTCATTTTGCAGCGCTTATTTAAGCAATATCTTATTGACCGCATTAATCAGCGCCAGGGCACTGGCCCGCATCACATCCTGTTCAATGGCCTTCCCCGCGAACAACTGGCCATCACAGCGAATCTGGGCTGTTACCTTGCCCAGACTGCCTTTGCCCCGGCTTAAGCTGTTAATCCGATAATCGATGAGTTCGATGGGCGCCCCGACGGCTTCCATAATGGCCCCATAAAGAGCATCGATGACGCCGGAGCCGCTGTGGCTGATCACCACCACTTGCTCACCTCGGGCCAGCTTTACCGTCGCTGCAGGCAAACCGCTGGTCACATTCAACTCATAATCGAGCAACTGCCATAATTCTGGGCTATCACCGCAGCTGGGGACGCCACTGTTTTTCAACAGCGTCAGCACATCATTATCATAGATTTCTTTGTTGTCATCGGCCATGGTCAAAAACTGCTGATAGATTTCTGCCACCGATTCCGCGGGGATATCAAAGCCCAGACGCTGAGTGACATGTATAAAAGCATGCCGACCGGATCTGGCGGTAAGAACAATTTCCATTGCCGGCGCCCCGATGGTTTCCGGATCCATAATTTCATAAACATCCTTTGATTTAAGCAGCCCATCCTGATGGATCCCCGAGGAATGGGCAAAGGCATTTTCCCCAGTGATGGCCTTGTTCACCTGAAGATCCAGCCCCATGGTGGCACTGACCATCCGGGAGGTTTCATAGATTTTCCGGGTATCCACCGTGGTATGTCCGCTATAATAAGCTTCATGCAGTTGAATTCCCATAACCACTTCTTCCAGCGCGGTGTTCCCGGCCCGCTCCCCAATGCCGTTGATGGTACACTCCACCTTATCCGCTCCGTTTTTAACCGCGGCCAGGGTATTAGCGGTAGCCAGACCGGTGTCATTATGACAGTGAACGCTGAGCATCACTTTGGGGTCCAGATTTTTCAGCCGGTCATTGATGCGGTAAATCAGCTTCCCAAATTGTTCAGGAATGGCAAAGCCCACGGTATCCGGCACATTAATGATGGTTGCACCGGCCTTAACTACGGCTTCAATGGTTTGCCAGAGATATTCAAACTCCGAACGGCTGGCATCTTCCAGGGAATACTGAACCTGGGGCAATAGACTGCTGGCATATTTAACCGCGCCGACCCCCATTTGAATAACCTGCTCCGGTGTTTTCCTGAATTTCTTGGCGACGTGCACATCCGATGAGCCTAAAACAATATGAATCAGTGGATTTTCGGCCGCCCGGATGCTCTCATAAATACAGTCTATATCCGCTTGGACCGCCCGACCCAGGGCCGCAATCCAGACGTCCTTGCCAATTTTGCGACTGATCGCCCGAACGGCCTCAAAATCCCCCTGTGAAGACGAAGGGAAGCCCACCTCCATCATATCGACCTTCATTTTGGCAATCTGCTCAGCCACCTCCAGCTTCTCAGCCAGATTCAGTTTGGCGCCCGGTACCTGTTCACCATCTCTTAAGGTGGTATCGAAGACATAAATTTTTCGTGACATAATCTCTCTCCTTTTATGAATTTTGGGTAAAAAAAGCTCCCTGACATCTCAATCAGAGACGAAAAGGGAGCTTTCCGCGGTACCACTCTTATTCATACAGCGATCTGTATGCACTTTATCGATACCCTTTATCCTGCCCCTGAAGATTGTTTTTAATAAAATTTTGCAACCACGATTCCGCTCCGCTCCATCTTTGGTTCGCGGGCAGTCGCCAACTGCAAGCGCGCTTGCGATTGGCTCGTTGCCTTCACGCAAAAAAACGTCTGTCTCAAACGAGACAGACGTAAAATCTGCTATACCACTCTATTTTATACAAGTCTTCAATACGGGTTTAATAAAACCGATATCCATCCCCTGTAACGGTGGGCTTCCGTCTTAACCTACTTTTTCACTGATCCTGTCAGCACTATTTCAGCAAGAAACTCCGAGGTGAGTTCATTATCTTCTGATTTCTGCTTCACACCACCCAGCAGATCTCTGAAAATCATCGAATAACTACTATTCCTCATCAACGTCTTTTTTATATTTTATCTATCATAAACGAATCAAACCGGTTTGTCAACCCCATAAAACAGAAAAAGCAGCCGTTCAATGAACAGCTGCCAAGATAGTGAAGTGAAAAAAGATGTCGAAACTTTTTCCACTTCACAAATTATAAATTGTTAAGCTTAACTGAACGAGTTCACAACAAGTATACGCTCCTGTTCATCTTTGATTTCAATCTGGTTGTCCACTTATTTGCGACCCCAAATTATCCGGTCCTGAGTCAGCGCAGAATATCCCGGGCGATTTTCTTCGCCGTGGGGGTATCAGCCAGACCACCTTCCGCCGTTTCTTTTAATGATTTTGGCATGGCATCGCCGATCGCTTTCATGGCGCCAATCACCTCATCCACCGGGATGGTGCTCTCAATGCCGGCTAAGGCCATCTCCGCGGCAATCAGGGCATTGGCAGCGCCACTGGCATTGCGCTTGACACAGGGCACCTCCACCAGCCCGGCGACTGGATCACAGACCAGTCCCAGCACACTTTTTAAGGCCATCGCACAGGCATGGGCGCTCATTTGCGGGGTGCCCCCCATTAATTCAACTGCCGCTGCCGCCGCCATCGCTGCCGCACTACCGCATTCCGCCTGACAGCCACCTTCCGCCCCTGAAATGCTGGCCTTTTTGGCAATCACCATGCCCAGTCCGGCAGCGGTAAAAAGACTCATCACCACCCGCTCCTCGGCCAAATCGTTTTCTTCTTTCAAGGTCAGCAAAACGGCCGGAATAATCCCGCAGGAACCGGCTGTCGGCGCGGCCACAATTCTGCCCATACAGGCGTTCACTTCGGCAATCGCCAGCGCCTTGGCCAGGGTTTTACTGAGCACCTTACCACTAAGGGATCTGCCCGCATCAACCGACTGTCTCATTTTATTGGCATCGCCGCCGCTGAGGCCGCTGGCCGATTTACTCACTGCG
>PGZR01000151.1 GCA_002841405.1 Firmicutes bacterium HGW-Firmicutes-4
AATTTGCCTTAACCGCTGGGGAAAAGGTCATTGCTGCCTACGAATATTGTAACCTTCATGGTTTATGGAAAGCAAGTCTATAATTAAACACACGCTGTACAAAATAATCAAATCACACTAAAAGCTGCCTTTATGGCAGCTTTTGTCTTATTAAAAGAATTCTTCGATAAATTCGGCGTAGGTACCATTGTAGAGATTTGAATCAATAAAGGTTTCATCGCCATCATAACCATCCATCATGCCCCGGTGGCTGTATTGCCAGAAAGTAAAGGTTTCCCCGTTCGGCAGGGTGTCTGGCCATGAATTATCCAGATCGACAATCCAAATTTTATAATCTTTATAATCGGTGCCAATGTACATGTTAAAAATGCGCTGGGTGGTATAGATAATCGGCTTGACCCCATAATTGGCTTCCGTTGCTTTTAAAAATTCATCCAGAATAACCTTTACCTGTTCTTTGGGTAACGGATTCGCCTCATAGATTCCGTACAACTCCAAATCTACTACTGGTGGTAGATTTTTATCCGATACCGGCACATTTTTGATGAAATTACTGGCCTGATCTTTTCCGGTTGTTTCGTAACTCAAAAAGTGATACGCACCAACTTTCAACTGTGTTTTTTGACTTTCTTCCCAGTTGGTCTCAAACTGTTCGTCAACATAGTCTTTTCCTTCGGTGGCCTTGATAAAGGCAAAATCAATGTTCTGATCGGCCAGCAACTCCCAATCAATCTCGCCCTGGTAAGCGGATAGGTCCACCCCTTTGACCAGATGATCTTCACTTTTAGTCTGATTAAATGTATGGGTGACCCCATATATGATTAGCACGATGATAAACAAAACTCCAATTCCCACTCCCAGCGAGATGGCTTTTTTTACGGACATCCAATATTCCCCCTATTCTTTAATGTAAACATTATAACAAAATATTTACTGGCGGGGAACCCTCTTAAGGAGTTATAATATAGCCATTATCATAATAAAACAATTCAAACAGATACACTCAAGGAGATACTATGAAGATAAATACTACCCTATCACCGGGTCTTTCCGAAAAACTGGTTGCTTTAAAAGAAAATATCAAACGTTTCGCCAAGGTCAGCATTGCCTTTTCCGGCGGTGTCGACAGTACCCTGCTGCTGCAGGTAGCTGTTGACGTGCTGGGAGAGAATGTATTGCCTATCACCGTCAACGGCGCAATGCTGCCGGGCTCGGAATTTGCTGAGGCCCAGGAACTGGCCAAAACGATCGGGGCAGTGCCTCTGGTGATTGATGCCGATGTTTTTTCATTGGAAAATTTTGTCAAAAACCCGGCCGATCGCTGTTATCACTGTAAGAAATTTATTTTTACCCAGATCAAAGATACGGCCCGGGCCAATGGCTACGAGGTAATTCTGGACGGTTCCAACCTTGATGATATGAAAGACTACCGGCCGGGTATCAAAGCCCTGGGTGAGCTGGGTGTTTTCAGTCCGTTAAAAGAGTCCGGCCTGACCAAGCAGGATATCCGGGAACTCTCGGCTTATTACGGCTTACCCACTGCCACCAAGCCAGCCATGGCCTGCCTGGCCACCCGGATTCCCACCAACACCCCGATCACCCCGGCAGCCCTGACGGCTATTGAAGCCGGGGAGGATTTTCTCAAATCCCTGGGCTTAAGCCAATACCGGCTGCGGCTGCTGGGCGAGACCGCTAAAATTGAATGCGAACCTGGCGATTTTACCGCCATCATCGAAAACCGTCTGACCCTGATCGCCACTCTGAAAAATCTCGGCATCAAAACCATCACCCTGGATCTGGCCGGCTACAACTGCGGTAATATGAACGGTTAAAATTCTTCGTTTAATTCATCCAGCTCCCGGTACATCTGGTAGAGGTCGTAGTAGACGCCTTCTTCCCGGAGCAGTTCCTCGTGGGAACCTTTTTCGACGATCCCGTCTTCGGTAAGGACTAAGATCGAGTCCGCATTCTTGATGGTCGTCAGGCGATGAGCGATGGTAAAGGTGGTTCGGCCCCGGGTCAGCTCTTTCAGGGATTCCTGAACAATCCGTTCGCTTTCATTATCCAGGGCCGAGGTGGCCTCATCGAGAATCAGAATCGGCGGGTTTTTCAGAAAGACCCTGGCAATGCTGACCCGCTGCTTCTGGCCGCCGGAAAGTTTGATCCCCCGTTCGCCGATATAGGTATCATAACCCTGGGGAAGTTTCTCAATAAACTCATCGGCGCCAGCGTGTTTAGCCGCCTGAATCACACTGGCCCGGTCAGCATCCAACCGACCATAACTGATATTTTCATAAACGGTGCCTGCAAAAAGATAGACGTCCTGCTGGACCACGCCGACCTGGCTGCGCAGGGAGTTCAAAGTCAGGCTCTGAATATCCTGATCGTCAATCAGAATCCGGCCGGAGCTGACATTGTAGAACCGTGGAATCAGATGGCACATGGTCGTTTTGCCGCTGCCGGAAGGCCCGACAATGGCAATGTTCTGCCCGGCTTTCACCTCGACATCGATGTGGGATAGCACCGCATCGCCGCCATCATTGTATTGAAAACTGACATCTTCAAAGCGGATATCACCCACCACGTTGGTCAGTTCCAGCTCATTAGCCTGATTCTCATATTCGGTGGGTTCATCGAGAATTTCAATAAACCGCTCAAATCCAGTCATCCCCCGCTGAAACTGTTCTGCAAATTCAACTATTCGACGGATCGAGGTCAGCAAGGTGGTGACATACATCAAATAGGCAATATAGTCGCCGGGATTGATGGCCCCATTAATCATAAAGATCCCTCCAAAAACCACTACCAGTAGATACATCAGCCCGTCAAAGAGCCGGGTAGTTGTCTGAAAACCAGCCATATAACGATAGGTCTGTTTTTTTATGTCCAGAAACTTGCTGTTACCTTCCGCAAACTTGATTTCTTCAACATTCTCATTGGCAAAAGACTTTACCACCCGAATCCCCAACAGATTGTCTTCCACCTGGGCATTTATTTCTCCGGTTTGAACCCGGGCCTGTTTAAAGGCCGTTCGCATCCGTCGTCGGAAATAGGAAGTCGTAAACATCATAATCGGCAGAGCCGCAAAAATGATCAGTGTTAACCAGATATTGATACTGGCCAGAATCCCAAAAGATACCCCGATTTTCAAACCCGCAATAAAAAATTCCTCGGGACAGTGATGGGCAAATTCCGTTACATCAAAAAGATCCGTGGTGATTCGGGACATCAGCTGGCCGATTTTGGTATCGCTATAAAATGAAAAGGACAGCTTTTGGAGATGTGAAAAGAGATCCCGACGCATGTCGGTTTCAATCCGGGCACCCATAACATGGCCGACATCGGCCATAAAATAGTTGGCCACCGCGTCGATCAGCCGCAGCACCAGATAAACCAGCCCCAGCTTTAAGATGGTTTCCACCGTCAGACTGGCCAGATCATTGATGGCGGTATTGGTAATAAACCGCACGATCAGCGGCAGAACCAGATCACAAAGCGTGGTCAGGGTGGCGCAAAAGAGATCCAATAACAGAATCCATTTGTATTTTTGATAGTATGGTATAAAACGTTTGATGAGTTGCGTATTAGTGATTCCCAAAAATATTCCTTCTTTCTAATTTTCACTCTTAAAAACTTAGGGCAATTGGAAAACGGCTAGCCGTTTTCCAATTGCCCATTTATGGTTGTTGATAAAACATGAATGAAATACTCTATTGACTGACTTTCGTCTGATCCTTCATGATTTCACTGAGGGATGTGGCCAATCCAGCTAACCCTTGAATTTCTGAGGGAATAATAATCTTGGTGGCTTTACCATCGGCAACTTTTTCAAAGGTGGATAAACTCTTCAGCGCAATGACTGACTTGATCGGGTCCGCTTCATTGAGCATTTTAACGCCCTGAGCAACCGCTTCCTGTACCTTGATAATCGCTTCTGCTTCCCCTTCAGCCCGTCTGATCTGGGCTTCCCGATCGGCTTCGGCGCTGAGAATGGCGGCAGCTTTTAGACCTTCGGCCTGTAAAATAGCCGCTGATTTTTCCCCTTCAGCCACCAGCACGGCGCTGGCTTTTTCCCCTTCGGCCTGGAGGATTTTTTCACGACGTTCCCGCTCGGCCTTCATCTGCCGTTCCATAGCATTTTGAATCGCTTCCGGCGGCATGATATTTTTAAGCTCTACCCGGTTGATTTTAATCCCCCATGGATCGGTGGCTTCATCAAGAATCACCCGCATTTTGGTATTGATAACGTCCCGTGAGGTAAGGGTTTGATCAAGCTCCATATCCCCAATGATGTTACGGAGGGTAGTGGCGGTGAGATTTTCAATGGCTTTCATGGGATTATCCACTCCATACATATAAAATTTAGGGTCGGTGACCTGTAAGTAAATAACGGTATCAATCTGCATCGTAACATTATCTTTGGTGATTACCGGTTGCGGTGGAAAATCCGCGACCCGCTCTTTTAAACTCACTTTTTTCGAAATTCGATCGATGATTGGGATAGCGATATGAAAGCCCGTTTCCCAGGTGGTATGATAAGCCCCCAACCGTTCCACCACATAGGCATTAGCCTGGGGAACAATCTTGGCATTAACAACAATCACCACAATAAAAATGATAAATATTACGCCTAAAACAATAAGTCCATACATAATTTTTTCCTCCTATTATTTTGATATAGTTTCTTTTTCAACCACTTTAACCATGGCTTTAACTCCTTCGATCCGCACCACGATCACTTCAGCATTAACAGGAATAACTGCATCGCCATCGATATTTCTGGCGGTCCAGGATTTGCCGTCAACTTTGACCGCTCCCTGTCCTTTGAGGTTATTGATTTCTTCTTCAACAATCCCCCGGTTTTGTAAAATCCGATCGGCATTGGTGGCCATTGTTTTGGGATCCAGGTGTTTCTTTAAAAACGGCTTTGTCCCCAATAATAACCCAACCGAGACCACAAAAAAAAGCGTCATCTGCAACCAGAAAGCGGCGCCAAAATAAGCGGCTACCAAGGCCACCAGGGCGCCGACACAAAACCAGATCGAAACCAGTGCGCCAGCGGTAACCAGTTCAGCTACCAGAAAAACGACAAACAAGACCAACCAGACAAAAACAATATTCATCCTCTCACCTCCCTTATTCACTTGATTTTATTATAACACAGTTTTATTCGTTTTTTTATTTCAACTGTTCAAATCAGTTTTTTTATTTTTTTCTTGCACATTCATTTTTAGTGTGTATAATTAAGAATAAGTGAATAAAAAAGCGAACATAGGTGCCTTAGCAATAAGAAAAACCACTGTTTTTTAATGGGAAGGTGTGGCACAGCGCTAAAACCCCAAGTCAGGAGACCTGCCTATACTCGATCCTGAATGAACGAAGGTAAAGTTCATGGCTGTTATTGTAACAATAACTGCTGTGGACTTTTTTATTTGTCAAAATTTGTTGAGATCAACATACCAACAATCATTCAGGAGGAAACGATGACAATTCTGGAAAAAGCACGAGCAGGTGAAATCACCGCAGAAATGATTTATGTGGCACAAAAAGAAGGGATTGATCCCGAGCTGATTCGACAGGGGGTGGCTGCTGGTGAAATCGTCATCTTGATGAGTTCCCGGCCCAATATCAACCCGGTCGCGGTGGGCAAAGGTCTGTTTACCAAGGTATCAGCCAGCGTCGGGATGTATGAAGTGGACGACACCATCGCCGGTGAAATGGCTAAAATTGACCAGGCCGTTAAGGCCAAGGCCGATACCCTGATGGACTTAAGTGTCCGGGGCCCAATCGACGAGATGCGCGAAAAAGTCTTAACCACCGTGGATCGGCCGGTAGGTACCCTACCCCTTTATCAGACCCTGGCCATAGCTCAGGAAAAATACGGTACTGCTTTAGATATGACTCCCGACGACATGTTTGCAATGATGGAAAAGCATGCCGCTGAAGGCGTCAGCTTTTTAGCCCTGCACTGCGGCACCACCATGGACGTAATCAACCGCGCCAAAGAAGAAGGCCGGATTGATCCACTGGTCAGTTATGGGGGATCCCACCTGATCGGTTGGATGGTTCATAATCAATGCGAAAATCCCTTCTTTACCCAATATGACCGGGTCCTGGAAATCTGCAAAAAATATGACGTCGTACTGAGCTTTGCTGACGGCATGCGCCCCGGCTGCATCGCTGATTCACTGGATGGTGCCCAGGTTCATGAATTAGTGATCCTTGGCGGCCTGGTTAAAAAAGCCCGGGCGGCCGGTGTTCAGGTAATGGTCAAAGGACCGGGACATGTGCCATTGGATCAAATCCAGACCACTGTCCAATTACAAAAACAATTATGCGGTGGCGCCCCCTACTTTGTCTTCGGCTGTCTGCCCACCGACTCCGGGGCTGGCATGGACCATGTCACCGGTGCGATCGGCGGAGCGATTGCCGCCTATTACGGTGCTGATTTCCTTTGTTACGTGACCCCAGCCGAACATATCGGCATGCCAAATGCCGATGATGTCTATCTAGGCGTGATGGCCAGCCGCATTGCCGCTCATGCCGGCGATGTCGGTAAAGGTCATCCGGCCGCTATCGCCTGGGATCTGGAAATGTCCCATGCCCGACGGGAACTGAACTGGGGCCGACAAATGGAACTGGCCATCGATACTGAAACCGCCACTAAAGTCTGGAAAGATCGCAGCACCAACTTTGAATCCGAATGCAGCATGTGCGGCGACTTCTGTGCCATGAAAATTGTTGGCAAGTATTTACGAGACGAAAACCAGGAAGCGAGGAATTAATCATGACCCAAATGTTAAAAGCCCGTGCGGGAAAAATTACCGAAGAAATGGAAATGGTGGCGATCAGCGAAGGCTTCACTCCCGAATTTATCCGCGCCGGAGTTGCCGCTGGCCGGATCGTCATTCCTAAAAATAAATTGCGTAACCGTTCAAAGATCTGTGGCATCGGTGGTGGTCTGGACGTCAAAGTCAATGGTCTGATGGGGACCTCTGGCGACCGGGATGATATGGAAATGGAAGTCAAAAAACTAAAAATTATCGAAGACACCGGTGCTCACGGCTTTATGGATTTAAGCATGGGTGAAGATATTGATACCATGCGAACTCTGAGTTTAACCAATTCCAACATTGCCGCCGGTTGTGTGCCCGTTTATCAGGCAGCCAAAGAAGCCACCGAAAAAAGAGGACTGATGGTCAATATGACCTCAGATGACCTGTTTGACGTGGTGGAAAAACAATGTCAGGCCGGTATGGATTTTATGGCCGTGCACTCAGCTCTGAATATGGATGTGCTGAATATTTTAAAGAAAAGCGGCCGGGTGGCCGACGTGGTCAGCCGCGGCGGATCGCTGCTAACTGGCTGGATGTTCCATAATGATAAAGAAAACCCCCTTTATGCTGAGTTTGATCGGCTGCTGGAGATTCTTAAAGCCACCGATACGGTGTTAAGCATCGGTGATGCCATCCGTCCCGGCGCCAATGCCGATTCTCTCGATCAGGCCCACCTGCGCGGCTTAATGGTCGCTGGTGAACTGACCAAACGGGCTCTGGCCGCTGGCGTTCAGGTGATGGTGGAAGGTCCCGGCCATGTGCCGCTAAACCATATTCCGTCAGCGATGCTGCTGCAAAAACGGCTTTGTTTTGATGTCCCCTACTATATTCTGGGCTTCCTGGCCACTGATGTGGCTCCCGGCTATGATAACATTTCCGGGGCCATTGGCGGCGCCTTTGCCGGTATGCACGGAGCGGACTTCCTTTGTTACCTAACTCCGGCCGAACATCTGGGTCTGCCCAACGAAGAAGATGTTCGCATCGGTGTCGAGACTACCCGGATCGCTGCTAATGCCGCCAATGTCTTAAAGCGCGGTGGCACAGCCTGGAACCGCGATCTGGCGATGTCCCGGGCCCGGGTTTCCCGCAACCAGGAGGAACAGGTTAAGAACGCCATCAATCAGGCTAATCTGATCGCCGCCTTGGCAACCCAAAAACCCTCCCATGGCTGTGCCGTCTGTGCCGACAGCAAATGTCCAGCCGATGTGGCCGCAGAGTTTTTCGGACTGGCTTAAATGATAAACCACCCGATGCGGACGGCTTACCCATCCGCACCCTGTATAATGACAACTGATCAATCTTCCATTTCATTTAATATCAATAGAAGGGATAAATACCATGATCGAAACCAAATATACTTTAAAACACGTCATCGATAATACCGAACCGGCTGATCCCCAGTGGCGTCAGGCGGCCCGTGATCAGATTGAAAAATTGGCGATTCCGCCCTGGAGCCTCGGTCAGCTGCTGGTTGTCGCTGAACAACTGGCCGGGATTCAACGGACCATCCGCCCCAATGTCGATAAAAAAATGGTCATCACTATGGCCGGGGATCACGGCGTGGTGGCCGAAGGCGTTTCCGCCTTTCCCCAGGAAGTGACCCCGCAGATGGTGGAAAACTTTGTCAAAGGCGGCGCTGGCATTAATATCCTCGCCAAAGCTGCTGGCGCCGAAGTGATCGTCGTTGATATGGGCGTCGCAGTGGATATGCCCGAACTGGTTGAACAAGGTGCCATCATCGACTGCAAGATCGCCCATGGCACTAGAAACTTTTACCGCGAACCGGCGATGACCCGCGAACAGGCCATTGCCGCTCTCGAAGCGGGCATCAATGTGGCTTCCAAAGTCATCGAAGAACAGGGGATTAACTTGCTGGCCACCGGCGATATGGGAATCGGCAACACGACCCCCAGTGCCGCTATTTTAGCCGTCATGGCGGAGTATCCGGTTTCATCGGTAACCGGACGGGGCACCGGCATTGACAACGCCGCTCTGATCAATAAGATCAAAGTGATTCGCGAATCAATTAACCGTCTTCAGCCGGATAAAGGCGATCCCCTTGATGTGTTGTCAAAGGTGGGCGGTTATGAAATTGCCGGGATTGCCGGCGTGATCCTGGGGGCTGCCTATCATCAGGTGCCAGTGCTGGTGGATGGCTTTATTTCCACCGCCGGCGCGCTGATTGCCAAGGCTCTCTGTCCCCAATCGCTGGATTATATGATTCCCTCTCATCAGAGTGAAGAACCCGGTCATCAGCTGATGTGGCAGGCCCTCGGATTACGACCGCTGCTTAATCTCAATTTCCGCCTTGGTGAAGGTACTGGAGCGGCAGTGGCGATGCACCTGGTGGAATCCTCGGCCCGGGTGATCTGTGATGTCTTAACCTTTGCCGATGCAGGAGTAACCAATGGTCATGAAGGGGTATGATCCCCGTACTAACGGCGGCCAGTATTTGGAAGACCTGGCTACTGCCTACTGGGTTTCTGACGCCCTATTCACCGCTCTGGAAATGGATCTTTTTCAGACCATCGATAATTTCGGAATCCGGGGCGCCAATCTCTTTGAGCTCGCCCAAAAACTCCAGGCCAATGAAAGTGCCCTGGAACGTTACTTGGCACTTTTAAATAGCCTGGGATTGGTGGGCCACTACAAAAACGTATATTATAACCAATTGCTGACCAAAGAATATTTGCTGAAAGCGAGCCCCCTTTACCAGGGCGACTCGATTCTGTGGCGAAAAAATCTTAGCGACGACTGGACTACCCTGAAAGCGTCCCTGACCGCCGGCGGTCGGGTCAACTTTCTGCCGGATACTATCAGTGAAGATGAGCTGAATAGCCGCCGGGCCAAATATATCCGGGCCATGGACAATGTCGCCAAGCTTAAAGCCTGGGACTGCATCACCTTTTTTACCACACTCAGTGGCGCTATTCTCGATGTGGGAACCGGCTCCGGAGCCATGGCACTGGCTTTTTTAGAAGCTTTTCCGGATACCGATGCCACTCTCTTAGATATTGAGCAGATGCTTCCCCAAACTAAAAAACTTGTCGATGTTACCGCTCTTGCAGATCGAGTTTGCTACCATCCCGCTAATATTCTGGAACCGAAATGGGGGCTTACCCAAAAATATCAGTTGATCATCCTTTCGAATATTGTCCATGCCTACGCCGAAGCTGAAAATGAACTGGTTTTAAAAACCGCAGCCAGCCATTTAGCGGATGACGGTGTCATTCTGATCCATGATTTTTTTAATGAGCATGATCCGGTAAAGGCCCATCTGAGCGATATCAATATGTTTTTAAACACCTATAACGGCAAGGTTTTTGCCGGCTCCTGGGTGATTGCGACCCTTGAAACAAATAATTTAGTCACCTCGCCGCTGATACCGCTGGCCACCGACACCGCCCTGATCTTTGCCGCCCGATCCCAGTCGGTCCTGGAGCACCTCTGTTTAAAATAAGATACCGATTAACTGCTAATCAAATCAAGGAGAAACCATGAAAATACTTTTCATTCAAGCCCTCTCAATGGAGGGCATCGACATCGAGCGGGTTTATCCCATCGGGATCGTCGTC
>PGZR01000152.1 GCA_002841405.1 Firmicutes bacterium HGW-Firmicutes-4
TTTTTAAGCCTCCTATCTCGACACAATGATCTCATCAATCAATCCGTAGGCCTTCGCTTCGTCAGGATCCATAAAATTATCGCGATCAGTATCTTTAGCAATTGTTTCCAGGGGTTGTCCTGTCCGCTCGCTAAGTATTAAATTCAGTTTTTCTCGTGTTTTGATTAGACGTTTGGCATAAATTTCCACGTCTGTACTTTGGCCCTGGGCTCCTCCCAACGGCTGATGGATCATAATTTCACTGTTTGGCAGGGAAAAGCGTTTTCCCTTTTCACCGGCAGCCAATAGAAAAGCCCCCATGGATGCTGCCATGCCCACACAAATGGTGGACACGTTACAACGGATATAATTCATGGTGTCGTAGATGGCAAGCCCTGCAGTGACAGATCCACCGGGACTGTTGATATAGATCTGAATATCTTTTTCAGCGTTATCAGCTTCTAAAAAAATCAACTGTCCGACAATCAGTGAAGAAAGATTTTCGTTTATTTCACCATTTAGAAAGATGATTCGCTCTTTCAATAACCGTGAAAATAGATCATACGATCGTTCTCCCCGACCGGTCTGTTCAACGACCATAGGCACCAGGTTATTGGAAATCAACGATTGTGTTGTTTTACTTGTTAGCATGAATACATTTTCCTGCTTTCTTATTTATTACTCGGAAATTTTAGTAGTAGCTGCATCAACCAGCATATCTACTGTCTTTCTTCTGATAATATTTGCTTTGATATAATCTAACATTCTTTCCTGAAGACCTTTTTTATATTCTTCAAAATCATGTCCGTAGGCATCTGCAAATACTTTAATTTCTTCATCTACTTCTTCTTCAGTCGCTTCTAATGCTTCCATTTCACCGATTTTTGAAAGGATCAATTCAGTTTTGATATTTCTTTCTGCATCTTCTTTAAGATTTTCTCTGAACTCATCGCGATTGACGTTGGTAAATTTAAAGTAGTCGTCGAGGGAAATTCCCTGTTGTTTCATCTGAGATTCGAAGTTTTGCAAGTTATTATCTACTTCTTCTTCAATCATTAAATATGGTACATCAATTTCGGTATTTTCCACTGCAAAATTAACGGCTGCGATTTCTGCCGCTTTTCTCAGTTCAGCTGTTTTAGCGGCTTTTAAACGTGCTTCAACATCTGCTTTCAGTTCTTCTAATGTGTCGAATTCACTGGTATCTTTGGCAAAATCATCATCTAATTCTGGCAATTCTTTTTCTTTAATTCCCTTAACTGCTACTTTAAATACCACCGCTTGACCTTTTAGGTTTTCGGCATGGTATTCATCTGGGAAAGTCACATTAACAGTTGTTTCCTCACCGATTTTTACGCCAATTAATTGTTCTTCAAAACCAGGAATAAAGGACCCGCTACCGATAACCAGATCATGATCGGTATCTTTTCCACCAAGGAAAGGCTCATCATTTAAAAACCCTTCATAGTCAATGGTAACTGTAGCGCCGTCTTTGACTTCGCCGGTTTCTAAAGTAACCAGTCGGGCATTCTGATCTTGCATTTTGGCCAGTTCTTCTGCAATTTCTGCGGCTGTGATCTCAGCTTCTAAAGAATCAACTTCAGCACCTTTGTATTCGCCCAGTTTAATTTCAGGTTTTACCCCTACCTTAACGATAAAAGTTGCACCCTCTTCTTCACTGATCTTTTCAATGTTCTCAAGATCAGGACGGGTTACTGGTTTAATTTCGGTTTCTTCCAGTGCACTTGTATAGGCAGGCGCAAATGCGAAATCAATGGCATCTTCCATGAACACATTTTTTCCATAATAGGATTCAATGACTGTTTTAGGAACTTTACCTTTTCTGAAGCCAGGAACTGAAAAACGCTTTTTATTTTTATCATAGGACTTTTTGACAGCCTTTGAGTAATCCTCCGGACTAATTTCAATTTTTAAGGTTGCAATATTTTTTTCAATACTTTCTACTGTTGCGCTCATGTTATCCTCCGTATCTTTCACTATAAATTATATTTACATTCAATTTTAACAGTATATCATAGGTATATTTTCATATCAAGGATGAAAATTAAGGTGTTTAAGAAAGTTTTGGGTGTTATGCGTTCAAATTTAGCATAGATGAAGCATCCCATTAAAAAACTGCCTCTGTCGAGACAGTTTTTCAATCAGCCCCCCAAATAGGCTTGCTGAACTTCAGGATTTACCAACAGATCTCTTGCATTGCCTGAAAGTTTGATATATCCAGTTTCCAAAACATAGGCGCGATTAGCGATGTGCAATGCTTTGTTCGCATTCTGTTCCACCAACAAAACGGTGGTACCGGCATCATTGACTGTTTGGATCATGTTAAAGATCTCATCAACAAGAAGTGGCGCCAGTCCCATTGATGGCTCATCTAACAGAATTAGCTTGGGTCGAGTCATCAACGCCCGTCCCATAGCCAGCATTTGCTGTTCCCCGCCGCTTAAGGTTCCAGCAATTTGTTTAATTCGTTCTTTAAGCCGCGGAAAATTCAGAAATATTTTTTCCATATCTTCTTGGATCTGTTCCTTATCTTTTCTGATATATGCGCCCATTTGCAGGTTTTCAAAAACTGTCATTTCAGCAAAAATACGTCGTCCTTCCGGGACATGCGCTATTCCCAGTACCGGAATCTGATGCGCCGGCACCTTGTTGAGATTTTCACCCTCAAAAGATATCATCCCTTCGCTGGGTTTTAATAGTCCCGAAATGGTCTGGAGAATGGTCGTCTTGCCAGCGCCATTGGCACCAATGAGGGTTACAATCTCACCCTCATTTACCTCAAAGCTAATTCCTTTTATGGCATGAATTTTTCCGTAGTGTACATTCAAATCTTTTACTTTAAGCATCTGCGGCCTCCTAATCTCCTAAATAAGCACGAATAACATCAGGGTTGTTCTTGATTTCATCCGGAGTGCCTTCTGCAATCGTTTTGCCGTAATCCACTACAATAATTCGCTCGCAAATCCCCATTACTAATTTCATATCATGTTCAATGAGCAGAACGGTAATATCAAATTTATTTCTGATAAAGTGGATGGTTTCCATCAGTTCAGCCGTTTCATTTGGATTCATTCCTGCCGCTGGTTCATCCAACATCAGTACTTTAGGATCTGAAGCCAATGCTCGGGCAATTTCCAGTTTTCGTTGTTGTCCATAAGGCAGGTTTTTAGCCAAAGTATCAGCGTACTCACCCATATCAAAGATGTCCAGGAGTTTCATGCATTCTTCCTGAGCTTTTTTTTCTTCTTCCCAGAATTTTTTTGTCCTGAACATCCCCTGAACCATGTTATAGTCAATAAAATTATGATAGGCAATTTTTACATTTTCAACCGCTGTCAGATCTTTAAACAGGCGGATATTCTGGAAGGTTCGACTGGCACCCAGCTTAACGATTTCGTGAGGTGTTTTTTTGATTATACTTTGATCATTAAGAAGGATCTCACCCATGGTTGGCACATATACCCCAGTGAGCATATTAAAAATCGTTGTTTTTCCGGCGCCATTGGGTCCGATCAAACCAACCAGTTCGTTGGAGCTTAATTCAAGATTAAACTGATCAACGGCAGTTAAACCTCCAAATTGCATGGTAATATTTTTTGCTGACAAAACCGTCATGATGCTTCACCTCCGCCAATGGAATTCTTAACATTTTTTCGTTGAATCAGTGATTCAATGAAAGCTGTCAACGAAAATTCAGATCTTCCAAAAATTCCCTGCGGTCGGAAAATCATCATGATAATCAGCACCAGCGAATAAACCAGTAGTCGATACTCGGCAAAGCTGCGGAGCATTTCCGGCAGTACTGTCAGTACAATGGCTGAGATGATCGAACCAGTCAAGCTTCCCAACCCACCTAAGACAACAATTACAAACATTTCAATTGAGAACATGAAGCCAAACTTACTGGGTTCCAGAAACGATTGGTAGTGGGCATACATAGCGCCGCCAACACCGGCAAAAAATGCTGCCAGTGAAAATGCTAGTACCTTGTATCGGGTGGTGGGGATTCCAGCTGCTTCTGAAGCAATCTCATCTTCTCTAATTGAGATGATCGCGCGTCCCTGCTTTGAACGCCCCAATGTGAAAATTAGAAAAGCGATGACTATTGTGACCCAATAAACATTATGAAAATTAACCAGTTTGGTAATCCCTTTTAACCCTGCCGCTCCTCCGGTCGGTCCAAAATTAATAAAGAAGATCCGAATAATTTCAGAAAACCCAATGGTTACAATACCAAGGTAGTCGCCGCGCAGCCGCAATGTCGGTGTCCCGATCAGAAATCCGAAAACCCCGGCAACGATACCACCGACTATCATAGCCAGAATAAGGATAACCAAATGGGGCAATGGCAATCCGCCATCGATCAGGGCCATCGAAAAACTAGCTGATGCATAGGCCCCTATGGCCATAAAACCGGCATGTCCTAATGCCATCTCACCCAAGAATCCGGCGACGATATTCAAACTCATGGCCATAATAATCATAATACAGGTCATGATTGCAATTCCCACAAAATAGTTGTTCATGCTTTTTGTCTGGATTAATACAAAAAATACCAGATAGAGAGCAACAACGGCAACTGCATTGATTAAATATGCTTTTTTCTTATTATGATCCATTGTCTATACCTTCTCTCTCGTGTTTTTACCCAGGATGCCGGTTGGTTTGAAAAGAAGAACAATGATCAAAATTGCAAAAACAATGGCATCCGCCCAGGTAGTTGAAAGATATGCTTTTGTCATTGTTTCGACCATTCCAATGATAAAACCGCCCAGCATGGCCCCAGGTATGATCCCTATTCCACCTAAAACAGCCGCAATAAAAGCTTTTAGGCCCGGCATAACGCCCATGGTTGGGTAAACCTGAATATAGGCAACACTGTAAAGAACCCCTCCTAAAGCGCCCAGAGCAGAACCCACAGCAAAGGTAAGTGATATGGTTCGATTTACGTTGATACCCATCAGAATCGCAGCATCCTTGTCTTCTGATACGGCACGCATGGCACGACCCTGTTTTGTTTTGCGGATATAAAGATCCAGTAAAACCATAAAA
>PGZR01000017.1 GCA_002841405.1 Firmicutes bacterium HGW-Firmicutes-4
CCTATTTCATGTATGAGTATATTTTATAACACTTTTGGCACAATAGCAATCACACTTTAGTCACAATTATGTCCAAGAATCAAACTTTCCTTGTGATTACGATGCTTTTCGTTTAAAATAGTATCAATGGTGTTTCAAAGCGAAAGCGGACGAGATGCCATTTTTGAAATGATCCATGGAAACGAGGAAAACGATGATTTCTGAAAAAAAGCCCTTAATTGGGATTTTACCATTATATGACAGTATCAAAAAAAGTCTCTGGATGTACCCGGGTTATCCCGAGGGGATTACAGCAGCTGGCGGGATCCCGGTGATTCTTTCAATTTTAAATCAGGAAGAGGATATTGAAGCCATTGCAGACCGGCTGGATGGGTTTGTCTTCAGCGGTGGTCAGGATGTGGACCCCCAGTATTATGGCGAAGCCTTGCTCAGATTCAGCAATGAAATCTATCCGCCCAGGGATCAGCTGGAATTACGGCTGTTACGGGCCGTAATGAACCGGGATAAGCCAATTTTTGGGGTTTGTCGGGGACTCCAATTAATAAACGTTGCCTTGGGAGGAACCTTATATCAGGATATTGATCAGCAGGTAAAGCGGGAATTCCAGATTCAGCATTTTCAACAAAACAACTATGAATTTCCCGTTCATCAGGTCAATATCGAAAAAAACTCCCGATTATATGAAATCATCGGGACAGAAACGATCCGGGTTAATAGTATGCATCATCAGGCCATTGCCCACTTATCTCCCCAACTGATTGCCGCCGCTGCAAGCGGGGACGGCCTGGTGGAAGCAGTGGAAATCCGGGATCTGACCTTTGGTCTGGCCGTGCAATGGCATCCGGAGTTTTTATGGCAACAGGACGACAATACTTTAAAAATTATGCGGGCCTTTATCGAGGCCGGCCGGAAAAAAATGAGATAAAACGGTAAATTAAAAAACAATGATTGACTGACCGTTTTCAAATGATTGGTTCTTCGCCGCCGTTTTTTTAGCAGATCATCAAGCATTGTTTTTTTTGCCGTTATAATTGGTCAACCTTATCTTCATTGTTTACGACGGATTGTAATTGTAAACTGCTTAGAAATGATGCTATAATAATAAGATCACGACTAAATGAAAGAGAATGCCGATGACAAAAGTGAAGATAGATAAAAAAGCATGGATGCTTGAGCATCTCGGGGACTTCTGGGAAGAGGCCAAGGAAAATAAAATCAAGGCCTTTGTTTATGTTTCGCTGCGTATTCTGGTGGTGATGGCCTTAATTGCCGAGATTTTCAACCGGAATTATAACAACGTGTTTCTCTGTGTGCTTACTTTGATTCTCTTTATGATTCCGAACTTTCTCAACAAGCGAATGAATATTGTTTTGCCGGGAACCCTGGAAATCATCGTGCTCTTGTTTATCTTTGGTGCTGAGATTCTGGGCGAAATCAATGAGTATTACCTGATTTTTGACCGCTGGGATGACATGCTCCATACCATCAACGGGTTTCTCTGTGCGGCCATCGGCTTCTCTATGATTGATATTCTCAACCGCAATGAAAAAGTGACCTTTTCGTTGTCGCCGCTTTTTGTGGCCCTGGTGGCTTTCTGTTTTTCGATGACGGTGGGGGTGGTCTGGGAGTTCTTCGAGTTTGGCATGGATTTGTTTTTTCAAACCGATATGCAGAAAGATTCCATCCAGACGGTGATCAGTTCGGTGCTCTTTAATCCCGAGGGAAAAAATGTGGCGGTAGTGATGCCCATCGAGAGCATGGTAGTTAATCAGGTGCCCTGGGATTATGGGGGCTATATCGATATCGGTTTGTACGATACCATGAATGACCTTTTTGTTAACTTTATCGGAGCGGTGACCTTTTCAATTCTTGGATATTTTTATATTAAAAATCGCAGCAAAGGGAAATTTGCCAAGCGGTTTATGCCCCGCCGCAAAACCGAAGCGGAGATTTTAGAGGAACGGGAATGCTACGAAAACAGGCATAACCATGATTATTGAAAAATTACCCAAAATTATCAAAAAAAGACTTTTATTCTAGATCTGAGTGTGCTATAATAACTTTCGTGGCCAACGGAAGTATCCTAGGTCACGATATGCGTGCCCTTGGCTCAGCTGGATAGAGCGTTCGGCTACGACTTTTATGGGTGGCTTTTTTTCATATTTAAAATTGAGGTGTGAAATGCAGCCAATCAGGGATTATCTGATGAGTCGGGATTAAAAAATTGCTCGAATTGAAAAAAAAAACGGACTACTTCCACTTAAACAGGAATTGTTGCCTTTATACCTTCAACGAAACGGCGACCTGATCGAGTGGCTGAAAAGTCGGGCTGGATATTACGGAAGAACCCTGGATCGTCGGAATACTCGCGGGCTATTGATCGACACCGGATCAATTCAAGATTATTAAAGCGAGTACTGCGCTTGACCAACGCTGATGATGCTGAGGTTTCCATGCGACCGGAGAAATTTTAAGAATGGCACCGAATTTTGACAATAACATTGCCTTGATCAGCCGGGATTATCCATCGGATCTTGAACGAAAAAATGATTTGTTTATACATGATTTTCTGGGGCTGTTGGATGTAGAAAAGATCGATTACCAGATACCGGCACTTGATGAAGACATGATTGCCTGGCGTTGGCTAAGGTGCCCATCGGGGTGGATGAAAACTTTATTGTTTCTTTTATTCGGAATGGTTATCGGATCCTTTTCGGGTTTTGGAACGATTGAATAATTAGGTTCCAGGCATTCTATCCCAAGAGAACTTCTTGTTCATTCGTACTTTTTATGCTATTTAGATGGTGCATGAATGGACTGGGGGAATTTGTTATGTTTTTAAATGATCACCGATTGTATGGTAAATTTTTTATTTGCTTCAAATAAGAATGTCTTATGTTAAAAAGTATTTGTAGGTTCATCGAAGACGATAATACCTAGTAATACTGCACCTAAACGCCAATCACAATTCAAATAGCATACGCTGTGCCAATTGTGAGAGATTTAGCTGCAAGTGCCAATAATAAAAGCTTACTACCTTATCTCCCAAGATAACCAATGGTTAGGCGTTTGCAAGACGCCACAGCCCGCATAATTACGGGAGGTCTTTTAGATAAAAAAATATAACTCCTCACCAGATTTTGATAAAATTAAGTTGCTTAAAAACAAATCTATCAACCTGAAAGGAGTTATATTATGACTATTTTATAACAAAAACAGCTTTCTTTGGCTGAAATTTATTCTGACGGATCAGATTCTCCAGATGAGGACAAGTCGCTTCATGATACCAAAGCCCTGATTCCGGCTCTTACAGACTTCTTTAAAAAGCACCCGCTGATTTTCCCCAAACTTTTCATTGGTGATGCTGCGTTTGACAGTTCAGCGATTTATCAGTCCCTCCCTGGGAACTGAAATTTGAAAAAGCTTTTATTCCCCTGAATTAGCGTGGAGACCTTTCCTATCCGGATTGCCCAGTTGATTACGGCAATTCCTTCCGATACGATTCATCAGCATCAGTACTTGCCCAGTCTTAAACCACTCATTACCTAATTGGAATTTTTATCTTCTTTGCCCAGCTTTTATTTTTGCGCTCTGTTTTCATCTTCTTCAACACATTCATTGCTTTGTTGTTCCGCTTCCCGTCCGACTTCATGAATTCTGTTTCCCCGGATTTTCTGAGCTTTAAATCTTTTTCATTTCGCAATTACCTAGAACCAATGTTAATAAAGTCAATCTTGGCTCAATGTCAGTAAGGAATGGCTTTGCTGTATTGTATATAAAATCAAAAGCTCTTTTACTATTTACTGACGTTTCTAGTTGCACATCTTCATGAATTGGAGTTATAATGCAATTAATAATACATCAACGATAATCGATTAAAGTACATCGATTTGTTGACTATTATAATAAAAGAAGAAAGAGGTTAAAGCATGGAGCAAATTGTTAGTAGTAACGTAAAGAGGTTAGAAACGAAAGAAATGGTAGGAACTTTACAATGAGTGTATTTAAGAAATTACTGATATTTATATCATTTCTTTTTATTATGGCAATAATTTTAACGGTTCTTGTGTCACTTAGTTATATATCATTTTCAAATCAGCTCAATGTACTTTTGTTCACATCATTAGGAATATTTTTGATCGGCGAAAGTCTAGCATATTTGTTGTTAAAAAAAATTCTTAAACCATTAATTGAGATGAAGGAAATTATTGAAAAAGCAAACTCAATATACCTTAATAAACGAATTGAGCAAACTTCTGCTAATGAAATTGAAGATATGTTACTCAACCTGAAGCAATTAGTGGAGTTCCTTGACACAACTTTTTTTGAAACAATCAAAAAAGTAAGCATAGGGGATTTTGATATTGATTTTAAGAATCAAAATATACATTGTCAAGCAAGCGTCGAATTACAACATACAATTGAATCGATAGAAAGTGTATATTCAGAAATCGACATGATTGTTAAAGCTTGTCAGGGAGGCCAGCTGGATATAAGAGGCAACTTAAGTTTGTTTAATGGGAAATATAATGAAATTATCAATGGTGTTAACACGATATTAGATGCGATTACCGTTCCGGTAAGAACGGTCTCAGAATATTTATATTGCATTGGAAAGGGCGAGAGACCAGAATTTATGTCGGAAACCTATTCAGGAGATTTTGATGTGTTGAAAAATAATGTTAATTCCTGTATTCAGGGGTTGGCTGATTTAGAAGAGTGTGAACGTATCCTTTCACAGATGTCCAAAAACGACTTTACCCAGAATGTTGAAGGTGATTTTTTAGGTATATACGCAGACCTAGCCAAGTCGATCAATTTGGTTAATGTTAAACTGGTACGCGTTGTGGAGATTTCCACCAATATAGGAAAAGGGGATATGTGCGATTTGGATGCGCTGAGAAAAGTCCCGCGTCAAAGTGAAAATGATAAGATCGTACCCTGTCTGATTATTATGATTGAAAATATTATCCAGTTGGTGGAAGAAACAGAAAATATGGCTAAAATTGCAGTTGAAGGCAATCTTAGCAATCGAGGCGACTCTGTCAAATTTAAGGGTGAATATGCCCGGGTTATCAGTGGTTTCAATCAAATACTGGATGCGGTTATTGCACCAATCGTAGAAGCGTCGAATACCCTCAAAAGGTTATCGCAGGGAGATTTAAGCTCGGGTATGATTGGTGACTACATGGGTGATCATGCTCAGATCAAAGGTGATTTGAACAAAACTATTGCATTTCTAAAGCAATACATTTCAGAAATTACCATGACCTTGGAAGAAATTGGACGTGGAAATCTAAACCAGGAAATTACGACCAACTATTTAGGTGATTTTCTACCAATCAAGACAGCATTAAATGAGATTACTGGAAGTTTAAGTGAAACAATGTCGGATTTAAATTTAGTAGCTGGTCAAGTTGAGTTGGGTGCTCAGCAAATTTCGGATGGCGGCCAAGCGTTGGCTCAAGGAACCACCGAACAGGCTAGTTCTATTCAGGAACTCACAGCATCAATTGAAGAAGTAGCAGGCGAATCAAAACAGAATGCTATCCATGCCAATAAGGCCAATGAATTAGCTTTGGCTGTTCGCCAAAGTGCAGAAACGGGAAATGAACAGATGAATAATATGCTTACAGCCATGGTAGAGATTAATGAATCTTCCGGTAATATTTCAAAAATCATCAAAGTCATTGATGATATTGCCTTTCAAACAAATATTCTGGCATTAAATGCAGCTGTCGAAGCAGCACGAGCCGGACAACAGGGGAAAGGTTTTGCTGTGGTTGCTGAAGAAGTTAGAACACTGGCAGCTAGAAGTGCGGAGGCCGCTAAAGAAACAACCGGTTTGATTGATGGCTCCATTGAAAAAGTAAAAACAGGGAGCAAAATTGCTAATGATACAGCTGAAAGTTTGAAAAATATCCAAAGTAGAATCGAAATGGTTACTAATTTAGTGGGTAATATCGCCCGGTTATCTAATGATCAGGCGTCAGAGATTGCCCAAATCACTCTGGGGATTGAACAGGTTTCTATGGTTGTTCAATCGAATTCGGCAACGGCAGAAGAAAGTGCGGCCGCCAGCGAGGAACTTTCGGGGCAGGCAGAGCTCCTTAAAAAGATGGTCGAAGCTTTTCAAATAAAAATTTAGCCTCAAGTAGTTGAATAAGAATTTTTCAAGATTTTTCAAAATGTCTTGAAAAGTTCTTTTTATTTTAGATTAAAGCTACCATAGGCACGATTAAATACTGCAAATAGTGATTGACGTTTACAATAAACTATTGTATATTATAGATAATCGATTATAAGTAATTGATAGTAAAGATATTGGATCCTAAATTTACAACTCAATGAATTATTAATCGAGACTTATGCGATCAGAAAAAAGACACCAGGAGCAATCATATTATCTATTATTACCGACACGGTAAAATTGAAAGGTGGAATTATTATGGGTTATTTATTAGCGATTGGGCTTACTGCAGGAGTTATTGCAGGAGTATTCTCACATTTGGTTTTCATTGCAGGAGTATTGCCAGTAATTGTATGGGTTGCTTTTGCCGGTGAAGCAACATTCTTCGCAGCAGGCGGAAAAAACATGGGTTTAGTAAAGGGCCTTGCGTCAAACTTTGCCGGCGTTTTATGGGCAGTATTTATATTTTTCGTTTTTGGGGCATGGACGTCGCCATTTGCCTTGGGAATAGCGGTATTTATTGCCGTAGTTATGATGTGTGTCGAAGCAAAAATTGATTTTCTTTCTTTTATCCCTGGTGCATTTATTGGAGCAGCATGTCTTTTTGGATCAGAAACCGAAGCATTTCCAACCGGCGATATTGTAGGGGTATTGATCGCACTCACATGTGGAGCGGCCATGGGATGGGTTGCTGAAAAAGCAGCAGGCCCAATTGCGGGTTTAATTGCCAAGAAGTTTCCGGAAAAAGAGGCAGTAGAACAACAAGCATAACAGATTCAAGAATAAAACGTTTCTCTTAAAATCGCATAAGTAGGAAGCATGTTTATAATTAAATAAAAAAAGGCGTATTGCTTAGTAACTTATAGTTAGGCAATACGGCTTTTTTAGTTATTCATTTTTAAAATTAGATTACATATGTTTGTGGAACCTGAACTCGGTAAGGCTAAATTTCTCATCTTTATTAAATGAATTTAAGTGAAGAAGTTCCATTTCAATTAAAATCTCCTGTTGATATTCTGGTGGCAACATTAATGGCAAAGATATTATTGAGAGTATAAATTTATACTAGTTTAAAAATCTGCTAGAAAAATGTATTAACGATTATAGATAATTTTGACAAGTAGAGATTCTATGCTATAATTAATCAATAATGAATGTTGTAGCAAGGAGTGATCTATTGTGGTTGAGGCAGACGGAAAATTAAAAAAGAGAACTTTATATAGTGATGAGATAAGAGAAGTCATCAAACAGGCCATCATCAGTGAGGAGTTAAAACCCGGAGAACGGGTGGTTGAAACCCGCTGGGCAAAAAAATTGGGGGTATCCCAATCACCGGTGAGAGAAGCCATCCGTGATCTTGAAATGATGGGCTTTATTGAAAACCGTCCTTATCAGGGAGCTTTTGTCCGAAAAATGGATAAGAAAGATGTGATTGATTCTTATTATGTTCGGGAAGCCCTGGAGATGGCAGCCATGCGCTACGCCGTTGAAGTCATTACCGATGATCAATTGGAAGATATCCTCAATGTAATGGATGAAATGAAACAAGCGGTTAAAGACGGAAATTTTGAACTTTTTGTAGAAAAAGACAGCTTGTTCCACGAAAAAATCATGAAGGTGTCTAACAATGAGCTGCTAATCAAGCTTTGGAATCAATGCAAAATACGGGAATATACCAGCATCAGTGCCTGGATTTCAGATCTTACCTTAGAAACATTGGCCGAGCGACATAAGAGTCTTTATCAGGCATTGAAAACAAGAAACAAGGAAATGGCCATGGAAGCGGTCACCGAGCACTTTGAAGTACTGATCGAAGAAATGAATAATATTTCCTGACAAGTGTAAGTTGAAAAAAACAATTAAATAGAAAAAACTCGAATCTGTTTAACAGAAATTTCCATCATGATTATTGAGTAGTCATGATGAAAAATTCTGTTAGACAGATTTTTTTTTGCGCAAAATTAATTTTATTAAATTTACGAAATATCAATTGACTTTAAGAAAGGGAGGTGTTAATATGCATTTATAAAATATAATCGATTATATATAATATTTAAAAAATTATACGGTACAAAGAAAAATTAAAATATTGTAATTAATAGCAATGGTATGAAAACGCTAATTTTCTTGTGGTTCTTAAAGCACCGCTTATAAATGCAAAAATTCTGTTGTTAGATTTTCAAGTATTTTAAAATTTTACTTTAAATTTGGAGGTTTAATTATGTCTGATTGTGAAAAGACCAATTATATTGGTAAAAGTGTCCCGAGAATTGACGCATTAGAAAAAGCAACCGGTAAAGTGAAGTACTTTGAGGATTACCAGATCCAATACAGAGATTTGTTGCATGTAAAGGTTTTACGTAGCCCACATGCTCACGCTAAAATCGTCAGTATCGACGTGAGTGCTGCAGAGGCGCTTCCTGGTGTGGCAACGGTTGTCAAGGGAAGTGATCCCGATATTCCCTGGTCTGATATTCCTTATGGTTCCAGTTACTATGGAAATCCCGCCAAAGACGAAGTAATCTGGGCCGGACAGGCGGTTGTGGCAGTGGCTGCAGAGACCATTGAGATTGCTGAACAAGCATTGGAATTAGTCAAGGTTGTCTATGAAGAGTTACCTTATGTCACGGATCAGCATATTGCGATGGGACCAGATGCTCCAGAAGTAGTCAGCCCTGAATTAGGATTAGCCTGCGGATATATGGGATTTTGTGCGGACGGCCCAAATGTTGCCGGAAGCTATAAAATGACCCTTGGTGATGTTGACAAAGCCTTTGCTGAAGCAGATGTAATCGTTGAGGGAGAATTCCAGGCGAACAAAAAATCAACATCTCAAATTGAATGCAATGGCTGCATCGCAGAGTATCAATCTGATGGTGTTGTTAAGCTAATCTCTAATGGGATGGGCGTACATGGGGTACTCAAAAAACATTTGCTGACCATGTACCCACAGCTGACGGCATCTACTCTGAGAGTTATTCAACCAGTTACCGGCGGTAGCTTCGGGAATCGTCTATTCCCGACAGTAGAGCCACTAGCAGTACTGATGACATTAAGAACAAAAAGACCATGTTCTTATGTTTTGTCAAGAAAAGAAATGTTTACCTCATCACCATCCAACTGGCCAGTTTTTACTAAGTTAAAACTGGGTGCGAAAAAAGATGGAACCATCATTGCTGAAGATTTTTATTTGGTTGAAGATGCCGGAGCTCAAATCAGAGGTTATTTTGATGGTCGTTTATCAGCATCTGGTTTAATGTGTGTCTATAACATTCCTAATGTCCGTTGTGATTCCTATGGCGTCAGAACAAACACCATGCCTTGTGCCCCCTATCGCGGTCTTGGCGTTCCCGAATCCGAATGGGCAATGGAAAATCTGATGGATGAGTTAGCCGAAAAACTGAACATGGATCCACTTGAACTGCGTTTGAAAAATATCATCAAAAAAGGGGAATGTAATCCTTACGGAGAAAAAGTTACCAGTATTGCCATTGGAAAATGTTTAGAGGCTGTCGCAGAAGGGATCAAAATTAATGAACCCTGCCAGCAGGATGATGGTCCATGGAAATATGGTAAAGGAATTGCCGCAGGCGGAAAGCAGAACACCCCGCTTGGTCGTGCTGAAGCAGACTGTTTAATTCATAGCGATGGAAGTGTTGAAATCCTGGTCAGTTGTGATGAACAGGGTATGGGCGCCCAATCTGCACTCCGACAAATAGCAGCGACAGAATTACAGATTGATATTGATCGCGTTAAAATGACCCGTTCGGATACCGCTGTTACACCATATGATAATTTTGGAGCTTCCAGCCGAACAACTTATACAACTGGGAATGCCGTCATCATTGCATGTCAGGATGCGATTGACCAATTAAAAGAAGCAGCCGGCCGTGAAGTTGGGTTAGCAAAAAAACAGATCACCATCAAAAACGGAAAAGCATATGTTGTCGGATCAGACGTTGAAGTCATTGATATTAAAGATTTATTCAAACCATTTGATTTCTTCACCCAACAAACCTGGGGTCTGTTACAAGGGACACCCGTAAGAGGCCGCGGTGTATTCTGTCCAGCTCCAGCAGTACCATGGTTTGGTCCAGGTCATGAAGATGGCAGAACTCCAAGAATGTGGAATTGGTATCAGTACAGTGCTTTTGGCGCTGAAGTTGCCGTTAATGTTGAAACCGGACAAATTAAACTTCTGAAACTATTCAGTACCGCAGATACCGGAAACCCGATTAATCCGAAACTGGTTGAAGGTCAGATCGATGGCGGTGTCATCATGGCGCTTGGTTTCTCAACTTTGGATTATCATATGTTTGAAGATGGAAAAATGATTAACCCGAATATGTCGGATTATCGTTTGCCAACAGTTTTAGAAACACCGCTTCAGAAAAACATTATGCGGGCAATTCTTCCCGATCCATTACCAGATGGTCCGTTTAATGCAAAAGGCTGTGCCGAATCGATGATGATTCCGATTGGACCGGCAATTGCAGCAGCAGTTTATCAGGCGGTTGGAGTACGACCAAAAGAAATGCCAATGACTGCCGAAAGAATATTGAAGTTGATTAAAGATAAGGAGGCTAATGATGCAAAATAGAGAGAATTATATCGAAGTTCTATGTGAAGTTAACGGAGCACCGGTTAATTTGTTTGTTTCACCAGACCGAACTGTGGTTGATGTATTAAGAAATGAACTGGCTTTAACCGGAACAAAGCAAGGTTGCGATGATGGAAACTGCGGTGCCTGTACCATTCTGGTTGATGGTAAAGCAGTTAAAAGCTGTTCGATGCTGATCGGACAAATACGAAATAAAAAAGTGATTACGATAGAAGGTGTATGTGATGGTGAGAATCTTCACCCGGTGCAACAGGCTTTTGTTGACCGATGGGCCATTCAATGCGGATTCTGTTCTCCGAGCATGATTTTAACAGCGATTGCGATTCTAAATGAAAACCCTAATGCCAATGAAGATGACATTCGTGAAGGCTTACATGGAAATTTATGCCGCTGTACCGGTTATGTAAAAATTGTTGAAGCAATTGAAGTTGCACGAGATCAGATCAATGCTGGAGGTGCAAACTAATGAAATTTAATGCATATTATGAACCAAATACAGTGGAAGAGTGTGTCCAGATTTTAAGCGAACAAGGATCAGACGCTAAAATGCTGGCTGGTGGAACCGATCTGGTTATTCGCTTAAGAAGCCGAGTACTTAAACCAAAAACAGTTGTGAGCTTAAATGCCATTCCTGAATTAAGTGAAGTAACTTTGAAAGAAGATGGCCTTTATATTGGAGCTATGGCTCGCCTGATGGATGTTTCCAAATCGAAACTGTTAACTGGCGCTTGGAAAATTGTAAAAACCGGTGCCGGAAATGTATCCAGCATGCAGGTTCGAAACAATGCCACCCTTGGCGGAAATACCTGTAATGCTTCCCCAAGTGCCGACACCGTTCCTGGTCTGGTTGTTTCCGGAGCAGTAGCCAATATCGTTGGCAAAAATGGTGACCGAAGTGTTCTGCTGGAAGACTTTTTTACCGGCCCAGGCAAAACCGTATTAGCTGATGACGAAATGTTAGTGAGTTTTAAACTCCCAAAATACGCCGATAAAACCGGTGCTGTTTACAAAAAATATTCAATCCGTGGCGATACCGATATTGCAATTATCGGCGTTGCGGGGAAAATCACTTTGAATGATCAGGGTGAAGTGGCTGATGTGAAAATTGCTTTAGGCGGTGTCGCCCCAACCGTTATGCGGGTGCCAAAAGCCGAAGACTTATTAACAGGAAAGAAACTGACCTTTCAACTAATTGAAGAAGCTGCAGTGATCGCTTCAGAATCGTGTACACCGATAACCGATGCTCGTGCGACAAAAGAGTATCGAACTGAAATGGTTAAGGTTTGGGTACGACATGTATTAACCGATGCGGCACAGGAAGCTCAAAACAACTAAGCCAGTTAAGGAGCAGAAATGATGCCGCAAGGCATCTCTGCTCCTTTTTTTACAAATAAATTAACCCCACCTATTGAGAAAGGAAATTAAAATGGAGAAACTAACACCTAATGTATATACAGAAACAAAGATTCGGGGGTGTAATCCCAGTATTGTATTCACAAGCGAAGGATCGGTATTTATTGATACCGCCCAGATTTTAACGGACTTGCTGGAAATGATTGCCTTTGCCGAAGAAAAAGGACCAATCAAATACATGATCAATACCGAGCCTCATATTGACCATATTTTCGGAAATCACTGGTTTGCCGGTAAATGTCCGGTTATAGGACACGAAGCAATTGACAAAGATTTCTTCCTGGTTCCTGGTGAAATGGATGGCTATGATTACTCTGTGGATGTATTGACCCGTCAGGATCCTAAAGGTCTGCCATTGATGCCATCCCGGGAAGATTACATTATTAATAAACCACAAATTACCTTCTCTAAAGATATGTCAATGAAAGTTGGCGATCATACCTTTAATCTGTATCATACACCAGGACATTCTGATTCACAGATTGCCGTGCATGTGCCGGAAGAACGGGTTGTCTTTGTCGGAGATACCATTTTTTCTGACTGTCAAACCTGGTTGCACTCAGCCAACATTGATGAACTGATTGCGTCACTCAAATTTATCTACACCCTGGATGTGGATTATATTGTCCCAGGTCATGGACCAGTTGTGAAAAAATCGTATATTTTAAAGCAGATCGGCTTTATCTATGAATGGCTAGCTGCTGTAGCTAACGGGATCGGAAAAGAATGGTCAGTTGAAGAGTGTGTTGAAAAAATCAGCTTTAAAGATCGATTTCCAGTGGATATTGGTCAGGATGAAATGATGCCTTATATTCAAACAACAAATATATTTAAGTGTTACAACTATTTAACTAATGGTTAAGTTGGATACGAGGCTCATAACATATTCACAAAAGGAGGAAAATAACGATGAAATTAGATTCAATTAATAACATTTCAATTATCGGAACCGGCATGATCGGTGCCAGTATAGCTGTACTATTTACCGGAAATGGCTATAAAACAACCATTCTAGCCTATAACGACGCCGAAATAGAAGCCGGAAAACAACGTTATCAGGCATGTTTTGAAGATTTGGTACAAAAAAAGCTGGTCACGGAAAAACAATATCGAGCCTGCGAGAAACTGTTGACGCTAACAACCGATTATCAGGACATTTCAGATACCGAACTGATTTTTGAATGTGTGGTTGAAAATCTGGCGGTTAAACATAGCGTCTATCAAGCGATTGAAGAAAACTGTCCCAACTTTAAAGCCATTGCATCATCGACATCAGCGATTTCAGCTGACGATCTTGCTGAAGGCTTGAAGCAAAAAGAAAAGCTGGTTGTGGCTCACCCCTGGAACCCACCCCACCTGGTCCCCTGTGTGGAGTTGGTGCCAAGCCAATGGTCAGCAACAGGCGTCATCGATGCCATTTATGAATTTTTGGAATCAGTCGGACGAAAAGTGGTGGTCATGAAAAAAGCCGCTCCCGGATTTATCGGTAACCGCCTGCAACATGCGCTATACCGGGAAGCCGTCCACATGGTGGAACAGGGCATCGCCTCGCCGGAAGATATCGACAAAACCTTGAAATACAGTTTTGTGCCCCGGTATACATCCATCGGCATTTTTGAACACTTTGATTATGCCGGATTGGATATGATCGTCAGCATTGATGACTACCTCTTCCCGGATCTTTCAAATGCAGACAAAACCCAGGAATACATCCGGTCACGCTTTGAAAAAGGCGATCTTGGCCAGAAAACCGGTAAGGGTGTTTACGACTGGTCCAAGGTCGATATGGACGAATTCCGGATGAAGGCCGCAAAACCATATTTTGAGTTTTTTAACTGGAGTCTACCAGAAGAAGACTAATGAGAAAATAATAATAAGTATTGAAGGGAGTATCAACGTGATATCAAAAGAAAGAAAATTTTGGATCTACGAGATCATGAATAAAATAAGATATTTTGAATTAAAGGCCCTGCGCTTGTTTGAAGAAAATAAACTTCGTGGATCGGTTCATTTATATGCCGGTGAAGAAGCCGTTGCTGCCGCCGTTTGTTCCCAATTAACCGATGACGATTATATTACCAGTACCCATCGGGGTCATGGACATTGTATTGCCAAAGGCGCTGAGCTGGATAAAGCCATGGCCGAATTAATGGGCAAGGAAACCGGCTACTGTAAAGGTCGCAGCGGTTCCATGCACATTGCCGATTTCACCAAGGGTAACCTTGGGGCAAACGCCATTGTTGGCGGCGGCATTCCGATCGCAACCGGAGCGGCTCTGGCAGCCAAGCTTCAGAAAAATGACAAGGTCGCTGTTTCATTCTTTGGGGATGGTGCTTCTAATGAAGGAACCTTCCATGAAAGTCTGAATCTGGCAGCGGTCTGGAAACTGCCCATCATCTTCGTTTGTGAAAATAATGGCTTCGGTATCTCGGTACCGGTTGCTCAGTCAACTTCTGTTGAAAACATCAGTGATCGTGCCGTCGGCTATGGGATACCGGGAGTAACCGTTGACGGAAATGATGTTTTTGCTGTATATGAAGCCTTTGAAACCGCCGTTAAACGGGCGAAAGCAGGCGACGGTCCGACTTTGATCGAATGTAAAACTTATCGAACCCTTGGTCATTGGACCGGAGATCCCCAAACCTATCGGGATAAAAAAGATGTTGAAATGTGGCGAGATACAAAAGACCCCATTCAATTGTTCAAAAAACGTCTGGTTGACGCCGGCGATTTCACCGCCGCAGAATTAGATGAGGTTGAAGAAGCCGCTAAAGTTGAAGCTGATGCCGCCGCTGAATTTGCGATTAACAGTCCTAACCCGGATCCTGCCGATGTTATGGACGATGTTTTCTACGAAGCTTGAGAAAGGAGCAAAAATGAGTAAAAAAACTTACGCAACAGCCATTCGCGACGTCATTGCAGAAGAAATGCGCCGGGATGAAAATGTTTTTGTTATGGGAGAAGATATTGAGTTACTGGGTGGTATTTTTGGATGTACCCGGGATTTATATAAAGAATTCGGCACCGATCGGATCAGAAATACGCCGATTTCGGAAGCCGCTATGGTCGGAGCCGGTGTTGGTGCCGCCTGTGCCGGCATGCGACCCATTGTCGAACTGATGTACATGGATTTTACCTTAGTTGCCGCCGATCAGATTATTAACCAGGCTGCTAAAACCCGCTATATTTTTGGGGGCAAAGCGAAGATTCCCTTGGTCATTCGGGGACAACAGGGAATTGGCCGGGGCAACGCCGCCACCCACAGTCAGAGTCTGGAAACCATTTTTATGCATTTTCCCGGGATCAAGGTTGCCTGTCCTTCTAATGCCGCCGATGCCGCCGGTTTATTAAGAACTGCCATTCGGGATGATAACCCGGTAATGTTCTTTGAACATAAGGCGCTGTATGCTTCTAAATTCGAAGTGCCGGATGATCCGGATTTCTGTATCCCTTTTGGTAAAGCTGAGATTAAGCGAACTGGTAAAGATGTCACCATCGTGGGTTCACTGCTCTATGTCAGCAGAGCCCTGGAAGCGGCAGCTGAACTGGAAAAAATAGGGATTGATGCCGAAGTGATTGACCCCCGAACGATGGTACCTTTTGATATGGACACCATTATCGAATCGGTTAAAAAAACCGGAAAACTGGTTGTCGTTCATGAAGCCCATAAGGTAGCTGGTTGGGGAGCAGAAGTTGTTTCAGAAGTCGTTGACGGCGCATTTAAATATTTAGATGCCGCACCGATTCATCTCGGTGCCAAAGCCTGTCCGCTTCCTTTTAATATTGAATTGGAAAATGCGGTTGTACCCAGTGTGCAGCAGATCGTTGAAGCAGCAAAAAAAGTGTGTTATCGATAGATTCGATAGTTAGGAGGATAGAATGGCAGAATTTATAATTATGCCCAAACAAGGTCTCCAGATGACCGAAGGAACCATTATGGAATGGTTGATTGGAGAAGGAGAAGAAGTTATTGCTGATGCTCCTTTATTCGAAATGGAAACTGATAAATTAACCATTACCATTGACGCCAGTGCGGGTGGTACCTTGTTAAAAATAATTCATGGAGCCGGAGCCGTGGTTCCGATCACTGAACCGATTGCCATTATCGGTGAAAAAGGCGAAGATTTTTCAGGCTTATTAAATTCCATCGGAGCACCGGCAGCCCCATCAGTGGTTGCTGAAAGTGTGGAACCAGTGCAGACTGAGGAAGCATCGATCGGAACAGCAGCAGTTAAAGCACCACGAACCGGAAGATTTTTTGCATCACCCCGGGCTAAAATGCTGGCTGAAGAAAAAGGGTTTGATGTTGCTGATATTGACGGTTCTGGACCCGAGGGACTGATCATTGAAAAGGATGTCCGGGATTATATACTTAATCCGGCACAAAAAACGGCTGCAACGCCATTGGCCAGAAAAGTTGCTGAGCTGGAAAATATTGATATCAATGAGATTCAGGGATCCGGTGTACGCAATAAAGTATTAGCAGACGATGTGCGTTCATCGGCATCAGTCAGTCAAACACCGATCCAGCTGGTTCAGCAACTTGATGAAGAATTGATTCCCATCAAAGGGATGCGAAAAATTGTCGCAGAACGCATGAAACAAAGTCTTGGCGAAATGGCCCAGGCCAACCATCGCATCACCGTCGATATGACCAATTCGGTGGCGTTAAGAGAACAATACAAAGCAGTGGGCAGAAAGGTCAGCTACAACGACATCGTACTGCGCTGCGCGGCCAAAGCCTTGACCGAATTCCCAATGATGAATTCTTCCTGGACCAGCGCCGGCATTGTTCTTAAGAAATATGTAAATATGGGCATGGCGGTAGCTATTGACCAGGGTTTAATTGTTCCTGTTATTAAAAATATTCACCTAAAATCGTTGGATCAAATTTCTAAAGAATCCAGTGAAATGGCCACAAAAGCAAAAGAAAACAGACTTCAGGCGGAAGACTATAGCGGCGGAACCTTTACCGTTTCCAATCTGGGGATGTTTGATATTGACGGCTTCACTGCTATCATCAACCCACCAGAAGCCGGCATCCTGGCAGTTGGAAAGCTGGCCAAACAACCAGTGGTAATCGGTGATGAAATTGTTATCCGGATGATGATGCAGCTCAGCCTGACTTATGATCATCGTACCGTTGATGGCGCGCCGGCAGCTCAGTTCCTGAAACGGATCAAAGAATTACTTGAAAATCCAATGTTGCTGATTTAAGGAGAATGACTTTATGAAATATGATGTTGCAGTTTTAGGAGGAGGCCCGGGGGGATATGAAGCGGCAATTCGCTGTTCCCAGTATGGTCTCAAAACAGTGCTCATCGAAGCAAGAGAACTTGGCGGTACCTGTTTAAATCGCGGTTGTATTCCAACCAAAGCCTTGCTTCATGGTGCCGAATTTTACGATGAAGCAAAGGGTGCCCAGGAGTTTGGTGTTTTTTTTGACAATATCGCATTTGACTATGAAAAATTGGCAATCTATAAAGATAAGATCGTCAGCAGATTAAGAAAGGGCATTGAAGGACTTGAAAAAGCCCATGGCGTCACCGTCATTAAGGGCTTTGGGGTACTAAAAAATGCTAATGAAATAGCCGTAAATGGAGAAACGGTTGTGGCCGATCACATCATTCTGGCCACCGGTTCCGCCCCCTTTTTGCCACCTATTCCAGGCGTCGACAACAAATCGGTCATGACCAGCGATGAAGTTCTGGAAATGAAACAGTGTCCGGAAAGCCTGGTGATTATCGGCGGCGGTATCATCGGCATCGAATTTGCTACCTTGTATGCATCGCTGGGAAAAAAGGTGACGGTTATCGAAATGCAGCCGGATATTCTTAAGGGAATCGACAAAGAAATTATTAAGGAACTGTCCCAGATTCTTAAGCGAAAAGGGGTTCAGATTATTGCTGGCGCCAAGGTCACTGGGATCGAAGAAGCGGAAGAAATCACCGTAAGCTATGAAAAAGACGGACAGCCTCACCGTGCTGCTGGGACATGCTGCATTGTCTGTGTTGGCCGAAAAGCGCAAATCGATACGATCGGTTTGGATGCCGTCGGCATTAAGCGCAATGGCTCATTTATTGAAGTGGATGCGTATCTCAGAACAAATATTCCTAACATCTATGCCATTGGTGACATCACCGGAAAAATTCAACTGGCCCATGTTGCCACAAAACAGGGGATGGTTGCCGCCGAAAACATTATCGACAAACAGAAGCAGATGAAATATGAGGTGGTACCTTCCTGTCTTTACACCAATCCGGAAATTGCCTGGATCGGACTGAGCGAAGAGGAAGCAGTCAAGGCCGGCAAGAACATAAAAATCGGACGCTATGGTGTCGGCGGCAATGGCAAGTCCAGTGTCATGGGACAAAGCAAAGGACTCATTAAACTGGTCTGTGACCATGCCACCGGCGAAGTTTACGGAGCCCAGATCATGGCCCCCAGAGCCACCGATATGATCGGCGAAATTGCCGTAATCATGGAATGCGAAGGCACCATAGAAGAATTATCAGAAACCATTCATCCCCATCCCACCGTTTGCGAAATTATCGTGGAAGCGGCTCACGATGTGGAAGGGATGTGCTGCAATGCGCCACCAAAGAAATAAAATTCAGGAGGAAAATATAATGAAAAAAGTTAAAGTAGGAGTAGCCGGATATGGCGTCATTGGCCAGAGACTGGCAGACGCAGTGGCACTGCAAGGCGATATGGAATTGGTGGGGGTTGCTGATTTAGCACCAACCCTGTCAATCCGGGCATTAAGAGAAAAAGGAATGCCTTATAACTTGTTTTTAGTGGACATGAACCGAAAATCAGAGTTTGAAGCCCTGGAAATTCCCATTGCCGGATCTTTTGAAGACCTGGTCGATCAGGTTGATATTATGCTGGATTCTTCACCAGGCGGTGTGGGCGTTAAAAACAAAGAACTTTATGCATCAAAAGGCGTGAAGGCTATTTTCCAGGGGGGCGAAAAGAATTCAGTCGCCGATGTATTTTTCCACGGCTATGCCAATTACGAACAAGGGCTGGATCAGGATTATTTGAAACTCACCAGCTGTAATACCACCGGCTTGATTCGTGCCGTTGATTGTCTGGACCGCAACTGCGGCGGCGTTGAACGGGTTGCCATTACCATTATCCGTCGGGTTGCCGATCCCGGCGATTATCACCGCGGCTTAACCAATGCTCTGCAGGTGGATAAGGCCCCATCCCATCAGGCGGTGGATTTAATGACCATCATGCCTCATGTTGAAGCCACCGGCGTGCTGGTTCATACACCAGTAACTCATGGTCATATTATCACCGTACTGGCTACCGGAAAGAAAAAAATCACCAAAGAAATGGCGTTGGAAGCATTCAAAAAACATCCCCGTATTCGGGTGGTGAAAATTGATGATGGTTTCCAGGGCAATGCCTCCTTCTTCCGATATGCCCGAGATCTGGGCAATACCAGAGGCGACATGTATGAAATTGGCTTATGGGAAGACTGTATCGTCGAAAGCGGAAACGATATTATGTTTGCCATCAATATTCCTCAGGAAAGCGTCACCATTCCAGAAACAATGGATGCTGTCAGAGCGGCTACCGGAATGCAGCAAACCCGAGAAGACGGAACAGCAGCAACAAACAAATATTTGAATTGTCAATGCCGTTAAGGGGAGTGGGCCAATGAAATTTGGGATTAAAACCTTGGATGACCTCCAATTCTCCGGAAAAACGGTTCTCCTCCGGGTGGATATTAACCAGCCGGTGGACAAAGAAAAAAATACCTTAAAAGATATTACCCGAATCAAAGCCTGTGTTCCGACCATCCGGGAATTGTCGGATAAGGGCGCAAAGGCGGTGATTCTGGCCCATCAGGGCAGTGATATCGAATATGAAAACTTTTATACCACCGAACCTCATGCAAAAGTGTTAACCGAACTGCTTAACCAGGAAGTGAAATTTGTTGAGGATGTCTGCGGACCCACCGCCAGAGCAGCGATTACAGCTTTGAATGATGGCGAAATTCTGTTATTGGATAATGTCCGTTTTGTCTCTGAAGAACAGACCTTATTTGAAACTAATTTAAAATTAAGTCATGAAGACCAGGCTAAAACTCTACTGGTGAGAAAACTGGCACCCCTGGCTGATCTATATGTCTGTGATGCTTTTGCGGCCGCCCACCGGGATCAACCCTCCCTCTGTGGTTTTGAACAGGTACTGCCGTCAGCGATGGGAAGATTGTTTGAAGAAGAGTACAGTGTTCTTTCCGAAATTACCGAAAATCCGGGCAGACCATCAGTCTTTGTTTTAGGCGGCGCCAAAATATCCGATGCCTTTATCATGATGAACTCGGTGCTGGGAAAAGGAATCGCCGACACGGTTCTGGCCGGAGGTTTAGTGGGAAACATTATGCTGTTGGCAAAAGGATTTGACATCGGAGCAAGCTCCAAAGCCTTTATTGAAAAAAGAGGGTTTAATAAATACATTGAGGATGCCAAAAAACTGCTGGAAAAATATGGGGCGATGATTGAATTGCCTACAGATTTAGCTTATCTGGATGACGGGGTTAGAAAAGAAGTGAAACTGTCTGACTTGCCGGTTGATGAAATGCTGGTGGATATCGGCCACGAATCAACCCAAAAATTCCAGGAGATCATCCTTGGCGCTAAAACAGTTTTCACCAACGGACCAATGGGGATTTTTGAAGAAAAAATCACCGAATACGGCACCAAAAATGTCTGGGACGCCCTGGGAAAAACCGAAGCTTACACCGTTATCGGCGGCGGTGACAGCATTACGGCCACCAACAAATATGATTTAAGCGAAAAAATTGATTATATCTGTACCGGCGGCGGTGCCCTGATCCGGTTTTTAACAGGCGAAACCCTGCCGGTTGTCAAAGCATTGATGCATGGTTCAGCGATAAAGCAAAAATAAAAACGAACACCAGACACTAAGAAGGAAATTTAGAGAGGTTATTAAAATGGATTATGCACAGGAATCATTAAAACTGCACTACCAATGGAAAGGGAAACTGGAAGTCAATTCCAAGGTTTCCGTAAACAATAAGGAGGATCTATCCCTGGCTTACACCCCGGGGGTAGCCCAGCCTTGTCTTGAAATTCAAAAAGATATCAGCAAAAGTTATGAATTAACCGGACGTTGGAATACCGTTGCTGTCATCAGCGACGGAACCGCAGTTCTGGGACTGGGTGACATTGGCCCGGAAGCAAGCATGCCGGTAATGGAAGGGAAATGCGTTTTGTTCAAAGAATTTGGCGATGTGGACGCAATTCCCCTGTGCATCCGTTCTAAAGATGTGGCTGAAATTGTTCAGGTGGTTAGTCTCCTGGCTGGAAGCTTCGGTGGCGTAAATCTTGAAGATATCGCCGCTCCGCGATGCTTTGAAATTGAGAAACGACTCAAAGAAATCTGTGATATTCCGATTTTTCATGATGACCAGCATGGCACCGCAGTTGTCACCCTGGCAGCGGTGTTAAACGCTGCGAAATTAACTGGCAAAGATATCAAAACCATGAAAGTGGTAATGAATGGCGCTGGCTCAGCTGGAATTGCCATTGCCAAACTGCTCTTGCAGGTGGGTGTTGAAGACATCACCATGTGTGACCGGGTTGGTATCATTTATGACGGTCAGGAAGGGTTGACACCGGACAAACAGGAAATTGCGTTGGTGACCAACAAAGGCGGAATCAAAGGGACCCTTGCCGATGCGATGAAGGATGCCGATGTATTTATTGGTGTATCTGCACCCAATACCGTCACACCAGAAATGGTTCTTTCCATGAAAAAAGATCCGATTTTATTTCCGATGGCCAATCCCATTCCAGAAATTATGCCGGATTTGGCCTTAATGGCTGGAGCGGCGGTAGTTGGCACCGGTCGAAGTGATTTTGCCAATCAGATCAATAACGTTTTAGCCTTCCCCGGGATTTTTAGGGGAGCATTGGATGTCAGAGCCAGCGATATCAATGACGCCATGAAAATCGCGGCAGCTTACGCTATTGCCGGTTTGGTCACCGATCAAGAACTGCGTTCTGATTTTATTATTCCAAATGCTTTTGATCCCCGCATTAAAGACGCAGTCGCCACAGCGGTGGCAAAGGCTGCCCATGAAAGCGGTGTCAGCCGCATCTAGGGGTTGGAGTCAGTTATGAAAATAGATATAGCAATTGGAAAAGAAAAACAATCGGTTAATATTCCAGAAAAAAATCTGGCAGCAATCTTAACACCAAATCCCATTGAAGTGACAACAACAGGTGAAGACGCCGTCTGCGCAGCGCTTCAAAATCCCATCGGGACACCCCCTTTAAAAGAGATCGTCAGACAGGGTGAAAAGGTCGTGATTATTACCAGCGATATTACCCGGCCACTGCCTTCACATGCGGTATTGCCGCCGATTCTTCATGAACTAAAAAAGAAGGGCATCAAGTGTGAAGACATAACCATTGTCTTCGCTCTGGGCAGTCATCGGAAACATACCGCCGAAGAAATGAAAAAACTGGTCGGTGATTACATCTATTCAACCATTCGTTGTGTGGATGGCGATCCAAAAGATTTTGTGAACATGGGTAAAACAAAACATGGTACCCCAGTGGATGTGACCCGGATTGTGGCCGAAGCAGACCGACGCATTTGCCTGGGTAACATAGAATACCATTATTTTGCCGGTTACAGTGGCGGCGCCAAGGCAATCATGCCCGGCGTATCCACCCGGGCAGCCATTCAGAAGAATCACAGCTGTATGGTTAATCCACTGGCGGTAGCCGGAAAAATTGACGACAATCCGGTGCGACAGGATCTGGAGGAAGCAATTAATTACTGCCCCATCGACTTTATTGTCAACGTTATTCTCGATGAGAAAAAGAATGTTATCCATGCAGTGGCCGGACATTATATCGAAGCCCATCGGGAAGGCTGTAAATTCCTGGATCAATTGTACAGTAAACCGATTGATGCCCTGGCAGATATTGTGATTGTCTCCCAGGGAGGCGCACCCAAAGATTTAAATCTCTATCAAACCCAGAAAGCCCTGGATAATGCCAAGCACGCCATCAGAGATGGTGGCATCATCATTCTGGTGGGTTCCTGTGAAGAGGGATTTGGAGAAGGGGTGTTTGAAAAATGGCTATTGGCAGCTGAGGATTCCCAGTCCTTAATTGAACGGATCAAAAATGATTTTCAATTGGGAGGGCATAAGGCGGCAGCCATTGCCATGGTTCTGGAAAAGAGCGAGATCTTCTTTGTTTCAAAAATGGAACCGGAAGTCGTCGAATCCATCTTTATGAAGCCCTACATCACCGTTCAGGGGGCATTAAAGGCCGCCTTTAACAAACTGGGACACGATTCTAAAGTTCTGGTGATGCCGCATGGCGGCTCAACCCTGCCAATTTTAAAACAATAGCATTATCATCAAAGTTTTGTTTGTTCTTTGTATTTATTTATCAGCTGACTCCTTTAATGGAGGAGTCGGCTTTATGTGAAAGAGGTAATAACATGAAAAAAATAAAGGAAGGAGCGGTCATTCTGGCAGCTGGCATGTCTTCACGAATGGGTGACTTTAAACCGGTACTGAAAATAGGGAATCTTTCAATTTTAGAGCGGATCATTTTAACTTTTCAGGATGCCGGAATCACAGAAATTGTTCTGATAACCGGAAATAAAGCCAGAATTGTGGAAGACTTGGTCAAAGACATGAACGTTACCTGTCTTCATAATCAAGACTTTGCCACAACTCAGATGTTGGATTCGGTGAAAATCGGTCTGAAATATCTCGAGAATCAGTGTGAACGAATTCTCATTACGCCCATCGACATTCCCCTTTTTACCAAAAAAACGGTGATGAAACTGATGACTTCACAAGGGTTGTTTATTAATCCGACGCATCAGGGTGTAAAAGGTCATCCCTTTATGATTGATACCCGGGTTATACCAGAGATTCTAAGTTACACCGGACACCAAGGATTACAGGGAGCCGTTGAAAGCTGTAATTATGAACAAATTGAGGTTGAAGTGGAGGATGAAGGCATTTTGCTGGATGCGGATACCAAAGATGATTTTAAAACCCTGCTGGATTTATATTATAAACGGAAATTAAAACCAAAAGTCCGGGTCAGTGTGGAAAAAGAAGCATCTTTTTTTGGCACCGGCACCGAACAATTACTCAATTTAATCAGAATTGGAGAATCGGTTAAAAGCGCCTGTGGACAAATGAATCTTTCCTACAGTAAGGGTTGGAAAATGATTAATCAGGTCGAAGAGCAACTGGGTTTTCCAATCGTTTGTCGCAAGCGTGGGGGAATGAACGGCGGAAAAACCATATTAACAGAAAAGGGAATCGAGTTTTTGGAAAAGTATCAGAAATTTGAAAAGGAATCGCAAAAGAGAGTGAATGAAATATTTGATCGTTATTTTTTTTAAAAACGAATTGTTTTTTAAAACAACTCGGTCGGTTGTTGGCAGACGATTAAACCAAATCATTGTTGAAACTGCTTTTTCTGGTTGTTTACAACCGCATGAATTGAATCAGTTAAATATTTGATAAAGTTCTTTTGAATGGAATGATTATGAAAATAAATTATAAGATAAATTGGGAGGTCGAGAAGTATGAAAGCTGCAATATTTGGTGCCGGACAGGGCGGAAATGCACTGATAAATTTAATATCCAGTGACTATGAAATTGTTGCCTGTTTTGATAATAACCCTAGCAAATGGGGTTCAATTGTTTTGGGATTAACAGTCATTCAACCGGATAAACTCCTGGATTATAACCCGGAAATTATTTGGACTGGCAGTTTAAATGCAGATGCGGCAATCGACATGGAGAATCAGATCAGAGATCTGGGTTTTGACGGAATCATCAAACACGCCAGTGATTTTAAAACTAAATATGATCTCCGGCTTGCTGAATTGCGGCTCATTGGCAGTGAAATAAGAAAACGCAAGGTCGCTGGGGCTATTGCTGAATTAGGTGTCTACCAGGGGGAATTTGCCAGGGAACTGAATCAGAATTTTTCGGATCGAAAACTGTATCTCTTTGATACCTTTGATGGCTTTCAGTCGGAAGACATCGTCAGCGAAAGGGGTCTGTCTAAAGCTAAAGCCGGAGATTTTTCCGACACCAGTGAAGCAACTATTCTCAGTCACATGCCCTTTCCGGGGCAAGTTGAAATTTTAAAAGGCCGATTTCCCGAAACCATTCCAGATCTAGAAATTCGGTATGCTCTCGTCAGCTTGGATGCCGATTTGTACGAACCCACTCGGCATGGTTTAGATTATTTTTATCCTCGTCTCAGTTCGGGCGGTGTGATTTTAATTCATGACTATAACAGCACCCAGTTCCCAGGGGTAAAAAGGGCAGTTGACGAATATTTAAGTAAACACAGTTTATATTTGATTCCACTTTGTGATTTTCATGGTACTGCCATGCTCATTAAGCCCTAGACGATGGTTAATAGACATGCGAAATATATTTTTAATTCGACATTGCGAACCGATGTTTCCTAATGGACGGAAATGTTGCATTGGAAAACTTGATTTGCCACTGAGTGAGGCAGGGGAACATGAGGCAAAAAAGCTGGCTGTGTACTTTTCTAACAGTGAAATATCCGCAATTATTAGTAGCCCACTTGCCAGAAGTACGCAAACTGCTGAGATTATTTCAAATGGCAGGTATCCGATTATAGTTGCACCTGAAATCGAGGAAATCGATACTGGATTGTGGGATGGTTTACCATTTAGTTTGATTAAACAAAAGTATCCAGATGAATACCGCAAGAGAGGTGAAAATTTGGCTAGAATACCTTTTCCAAAGGGCGAATCGTATCATCAGGTTTTGATTAGGACTGAGTTGTGTATTGAGAATATGATAAAAAAGTATAATGGGAATTTGATCATTGTCGGTCATGCATGTGTTAATCAGGGAATACTGAGCAAGTGGATGGGTTTGAATTTGGAGCAGGCACCAGGGTTGATCCAGCCATATGGAAGCATTAGTTTGGTGGAGGTAGATGAGAATTCTAAACAGGTAAGATATGTGGGTAAAAATTTAGAAGCGATTCCTGATGAAGACGAGTGCCAGGCTATTTTAGAAAAGTATCAAGTGAGTGAAGAAATCAAAGAACATGGAAGAAGTGTCAGTGAACTGGCATTAGAATGGACGGATCGCCTGATACAAAAAAACTATACTTTAAATCGTAAATTGATTACTGCTGCAGCGTTACTTCATGATATTGCAAGAGCCGAAAAAGATCATGCTTATATTGGAGCAGAGTTGATTGGCCGTGAAGGTTACCCGATGGTTGCAGAGGTAATTGAATATCATCACTTTCTTTCAAACGATGAGGAGAAGAAAATTACGGAAAAAACAATTGTTTATCTGGCTGATAAGAAAATATCGGGGTGTCGTCGGGTTAGTGTTGAAGAACGTTTTGATAAAAGCAAAAACAAATGCACAACTTTAATAGGAAAAGCTAACCATCGGTTAGCCTATCTACAGGCCAAAAAAATTGAAGCTCGTATCGAAGAAGGTATGAGTTACCAGAAGGAGAATAACAATGCAACTAATTGAAACTACCAATGCAGTTGGACATGTTTTATGTCAGGATATTACCCAGATCATCAAAGGGGTCACCAAGGATGCGGTGTTCAGAAAAGGTCATATGGTTAAAGCAGAAGATATTCCAGTATTATTGTCAGTCGGCAAAGAAAATCTTTATGTCTGGGAAAAAGAAGAAGGAATGCTTCATGAAAACGAAGCGGCAGAAATACTCTATGACCTCTGCAAAGGTGAAAATATGAGACCTTCAGAAATTAAGGAAGGTAAAATCGAACTCATTGCCACCTGCGATGGTGTGCTTAAAATTGATAAAGATAAAATGAACCGGATTAATGCACTGGGTGAGATGATGATTGCCAGCCGGCATGCAAATTTCCCGGTTAAGACCGGGGATCTACTGGCGGGAACCCGGGTGATTCCGTTGGTCATTGAAGAAAGCAAAATGAACCGGGCCAAAGAAGTCTGTGGGGAAGGATCGATTTTTCAGATCCGGCAATATGTCCATAAAAAAGTGGGGATTGTTACCACCGGCGGCGAAGTCTTCCACGGTCGGATTGAAGATACCTTTACACCAGTCATTAAAGAAAAATTATCGGAATTTGACGTTGAAATTATCGGGCATCTTATTTCAAATGATAATCACGAGATGATTACTCAGTCGATTATGACTCTGCTCGAACAAGGGGCTGATATGATCATCTGTACCGGGGGAATGAGTGTCGATCCGGACGATCGGACCCCTCTGGCCATCAAAAATACCGGCGCAAAAATGATCACTTACGGTGCCCCGGTGCTTCCCGGAGCGATGTTCTTATTGGCTTATTACAAGGGAAACATCCCCATCTTAGGCCTTCCCGGGTGTGTGATGTATGCCAAACGGACCATCTTTGATCTGATGCTGCCCCGGATCATGACCGATGAACGATTGCGAATCGGAGATTTTACCGCTCTGGGTCAAGGTGGTCTCTGTCTCAATTGTGACCACTGTACCTATCCAAACTGTGGATTTGGCAAAGGTGTGTAAAAACAAGCGGTATGATTTTTTGATATCAAATGAAACAGCAGTCAATAAAGAAAAGATAAGGGGATAAATTTTGGATAATCTTTATGAAATAATCAGCAACAGTGATGGTAACCAGAAGAATCTGGTAGCGATAGTGGTGGCAGGCGAGCATTTAGGGGAAAAAGCATTCATTACCGCTGGAAAAATGGTATTAGAGTCAGTAAAAAGTGGTTTTTTGGCACAGCATATTAATACAATCATCAAACAAACAGAAACCGGGATCATTACCATCGAAGACAATCGAATTTTCTGCGAAAGTCTGGGTGCCGAAAAAAAACTGGTGATCTGCGGAGCGGGCCATGTTTCCATCCCGATTATAAAAATTGGACTGATGGCTGATTTTTCAGTGAGTGTGATTGAAGATCGTTATACCTTTGCCAACCATGCTGTTAGAGCTGGGGCACATCAGGTAATTTGTGAACCTTTTGAACAGGGACTTAAGAAAATTGAAGGGGATAAAAACACCTATTTTGTCATTGTAACCCGGGGACATCGTTATGATCAGATCTGCCTGGAAGAAATTATCAAAAAAGAGCATGCTTATGTCGGCATGATCGGCAGTAAAGTCCGGGTAAAAAAAGTTAAGGATCAGCTGGCCGAAAAAGGTGTGAACATAAAAAAACTGGAAAAAGTGCATACCCCCATTGGTTTAAATATCAGGGCAGAAACCCCAGCTGAAATTGCCATCGCCATCATGGCAGAAATCGTTCAGGAAAAGAACCAGAAAAAACAGAGCATTGGTTATTCCAAAGAATTGCTTAAGACCATTACTAATGATGAAGAACAAATACAAAAAAAAGTACTGGCAACCATCATCAGCAGAAAAGGTTCAGCTCCCCGGGAAGTGGGAACCAAGATGCTGATCTACCCGGATGGCCGAACTGTGGAATCCCTTGGTGGCGGCTGTGCCGAAGCAGATATAAAAATCAGAGCCTTAAGTATGCTAAGCAGTGACAAAGAAAAAGCGGAGTTGCATCAAGTTGATATGACGGGGTGGCAGGCTGAAGAAGAAGGCATGGTTTGTGGGGGGATTATCGAAGTATTTCTGGAAAGCATCGGATTATGACAGCTGTTCCAGAAAAATACTGATCTATGATAAAGAAAGTGGGATAAAATTATGCTGGATCAATATGGAAGAAAAATTGAATATATGCGGATCTCAGTGACCCAGAAATGTAATCTGAAGTGTATTTACTGTGATCCGGATGGTGAAAACTGCAAGGATAGCAAAGAAGATAGTTTAACGCCCTGGGAATTTGAAAAAGTTACCCGATCTATGGTTAAGGCGGGGATCAAAAAAGTTAGAATTACTGGTGGCGAACCGCTGTTGAGACGGGATATCTGCGAAATTATTTCCAGAATATCGGGGATCGATGGCATCGAAGACATTTGCATGACAACCAATGGCATTAATCTCTTGAAAATGGCGGATGATTTAAAAGCAGCCGGCCTTCGCCGGCTTAACATCAGCCTGGATTCGCTGAAGCCAGAGAAATTTAAATTCATTACCGGTGGCGGTGACCTGAAAAAAACCATGGCTGGAATTGATCGGGCCCTGGCGTTGGGGATGACACCAGTAAAGATTAATACCGTATTGATTAAGGGGATCAATGATGATGAAATTGATGACCTCATCGAACTGACAAGGGATCGGCCGATTGAAGTCCGTTTTATTGAACTAATGCCGATGGGGAGTTTTGGCGAAGATAACCGGGATAAGATCATTCATAATGATGACTTAATTGCATCCAGACCCGGTCTTCAGTATCTGGAACGAACCGATAAAGGTTCACCGGCGGTTTATTATCAGATGGCCGGTTACACCGGGAAAATCGGGTTTATTTCACCGATGACCCATCAATTCTGTTCCGACTGTAATCGCATCCGCCTGACTTCTGACGGAAAAATTCGGCCTTGTCTGGGAAATAACGGAGAAGTAAATATTCGGGAAGCCCTTGACCTTAAAGGTGATAATTTTAATCGAATTGTCAGACAGATTATTATGGATAAGCCAAAGGGACATCATTTCGGAGCGGATTTTACATCCTCGCGAAGAATGAATATGATCGGCGGCTGATTTAATGGAAGCAATAAAAATAAAAAGGAGAACAGAAAAATGGCTAAGGTAATTGCAGTTAATACAAGCGAGAAAAAAGGTGTAATTAAACAACCGGTCGAGATCGGAGAATGCATAGTCGATTTCGGTATCAAAGGCGATGCCCACGGCGGAAACTGGCACCGCCAGATCAGTTTGCTGGGGCAGGAAAGCATTGATAAAATGATCGCTATGGGTGTGGCAGGATTGGATCCGGGGAAGTTTGCGGAAAATATAACCACTGAAGGAATCGAGCTTTTTACTCTGCCCATTGGAACCCAAATAGCGATTAACAACGTCCTGCTTGAAGTGACCCAAATCGGCAAAGAGTGTCATTCTGGCTGTGCCATTAAAAAACAGGTAGGCGATTGCATTATGCCCCGGGAAGGAATCTTTGTGAAGGTGCTCAGTAATGGTGCAGTCAGACCTGGGGATGAAATCGTGGTAAAGAAGGCGAAAAATGAAAATTAATACAGTTGATTTAAAAATGATGGATTATGGAAAATGTCTGGAGCTGCAAAATCGGATTCTGGAACTGAGAGATGCTGAGAAAATCGATGACACATTACTAATGGTTGAACATCCAGCTGTATTAACCCAAGGTCGGATTAGCAATGATGCAAATATTTTAACAGAAAGTCGCATTTTAGAAGAAATGGGAATCGAAGTATTCAAAACATCCAGAGGGGGAGATGTCACTTATCATGGTCCCGGACAAATAGTGGGTTACCCCATTATCAATCTGAAAAAAGCTGGACTCAGTGTTAAAGATTATTTAGATCGAATTCAGGAAGTGTTTATTCGTATGCTTGAAGAAGAGTATGGGATTATCGCTCATAAAGAAGAAGCAAAATATACCGGCGTATGGATCGGACAAGACAAGGTCACAGCCATCGGAATTCATGTGAAACGGATGATTACCATGCACGGTTTTGCAATGAATATTAATACAAATCTTGACCATTTCAGCTTAATTAATCCTTGTGGTCTCTCGGATCGCAGACCGACTTCTTTGAAAAATATAATAAAAAGGGAACTTGTTTTAGATGACATCAAAGAAAAAATAATCAAATATTTTGGGGATGTATTTAATGCGGAGATGGTCAGGATGGCTGACAAAAAATTATTGGATCATTTAGAAGCTGAGAAAAGCAAAATCCGAAAATGTTAAATCAAAAAATTAAATGTCATAGATAATGAACGTTAGGAGAAATACGATGGGAATATTTCCGGAGTTAGAACTGGTCCAGTGGCTTTGGGTTATTTTTGCGGCACTGTTAATTGGTGTATCAAAGACTGGGATCAGTGGTTTGCTCACACTGGTAATCCCGATACTAGCAGCCGTATTCGGCGGAAAAGCATCAACCGGGATCATCCTACCGATGCTGATTGTGGGAGATGTTTTCGCACTTTTTTATTATAAACATAATGCAAAACGAGAAGATATTCTTAAATTATTGCCGTGGACTTTTATGGGACTGATATTTGGTTTAATTATCGGTGGTTATATCAATGATGAACAGTTTAAAAGTCTGATTGCAATTTCAGTTTTACTTTGTCTATTTTTGTTGATTTATTTTGAAAAAAAAGGCGATCAACTAAAAATTCCCGACAAAACCTGGTTGCATGCTTCAGTCGGAATTCTTTCCGGTTTTACATCAATGATCGGAAATGCGGCAGGTCCCATTTTTAGTGTGTACCTGCTAGCAAAAGGCGTAGATAAAGTATATTTTCTGGGAATGACAGCATGGTTCTTTTTTATTGTCAACGTTACGAAACTACCCATGCAAGTATTCATCTGGCATAATATTACGGCCCAGACCTTCGTACTGACGGGGATAATGATCCCCTTTATTGGTATCGGCGCGGTATTTGGAGCATTTATTATAAAAAGAATCAATGAAAAAGCATTTCGGTATTTAATAATTGCGATGACAGCAATTGTCTCGGTGAAGCTCTTTTTTTAGGGGGAATTGGTTTGAGAAAGGTGAATTCATATAATTGAATAAAGCCAGACAAACAAACCAGAATTATAATGAAGCCCAATCATTTGGTAATTATCTCCAGATGACTGAGCTTTTTTAGTTACTAATATAAATAAAATATTCAATGATTTTCTAGTTTTTATTGACAGGGGGAGATATAAAACTTTTCAATACAGGTATCGATTAAATAATCGGCCTTGATGGACTGTAAATGTTTATAGTGATCAGTCTGGACATGCAAAGCCAAAGCTTCGTCATCTTCCCATATTTCTACAAGCAACAGTTGTTCATCAGAGTCGAGCGGATAAAAATAGTTATATCTGAGATTTCCAGGTTCTTGTTTTGATTGTTCTACAACGCCAAGTTGAGTTAAAAAATTTAAAAATTCGGTTCTTTTTCCGGGCTTCGTTGTATAAGTTACATTTAGCAATAGGTTATCTTTCGTTTTCATGTATCAACCTCCAGGAGTATAAAGTGATTAAATTGCATCAATTAGATATCATAGATATTTCTTGGTCGTTAAAATAAGTCGTTTCTAGGTGATAGGCGGTTTTTATACCAATACATTGAAAGTAAAATAGAACCAAAATAGAACCAAAATAGAACCAAAATAGAACCAAAATTAGTATACCATTTAAGTGTAATATTGAAAAGCACTAAATGAATAATTACTTGGATGTTATAAAGTGACTGAATGAAATTTGTTGTTAAGAGCAGCCCATTTAATTCGTAATCAGGTTGCTAAGCTAGGATGTCTCATTAACTGAGTGATTTTGTATGTCTGCAATAAATTATTTTAATTTTCACTTTAAACCAGTATGGACCGTCTGCACTAGGGAAGTGGCATAACTTAAGTAAATCTTAACAAATTTTCCGTATTTTTCTTAATAATTGTCGTACATACAGTAGGGTACGCCCAGGGCACGCCATTTTATTGAAATTATTAACACTCATATTTTATGGGTGTTTTTTTTATGTTTTAAATTGAGGCGTGAAATGTAGTCAATCAGGAGATATCTGATGAGTCGGGATGAAAAACTGCACGCATTATAAAAATGAATTGTTTAATTTTAAACGGGATTTGTTACCTTTATATCTTCAACGTGAGTATTTTGGTTGTTTAGGTCCAAAAAAATGTCCGCACCCCCTTTAGGGGATTTTTGAAATGTGTTTGACAACCGTTTCTAAAGACAAGGACTTCCTAAGATTTTCGATTCAAGCACAACTATAAAAAGTGCCGCAAATAATGATGTACTCAGTATAATAGGTCATAATCTGCTTTACTATATGTCATCTTTTGAGGCGCTTACATATGAATCTCTAAAATAGATGGATAATATTTTTGTTTCAAGCCATCAAAGTTTTCAATAAGGGTCAGAGACTTGCTCTAAAGAATGACTTCAGTTAATTATTTAAAGTATTGTCTATATTACAATTGCAAACTAATTCTTCAAAACTATTTATACTTCAAGCGAATGGTAAATTGAGAGAAGGAGATCTATTTAGATATAATATTGTTGATTGTGTTTGGGCTAATACCGATTAAAACCACAATAAATATTTTATTTTAAAACCGATATTTATGTAGTATTGAAGGAAAGAAGAGATTAATAAAACCATAACATTCACAAATTGTTACAAAAGCATCAACAATAAATTGATGCTTTTATTTGCGTAATTATAGAGAAATTGTTATAAACTAATAAATTTTGTTTATAAATACGAACTGATTTTACACGCATTCGCAACAACCTGATTAATTCGTTCATCCTTATGTGTCCGCATTCGATCGGTCGGACCAGAAATACTGATGGCCGCAATGGCATATCCAAAAGAATCGAAAAGTGGAGCACCAAAGCATGTCAGGCCATGTTCACTTTCTTCATCATCACAGGAATATCCCAGAGCTCGGATCAGTTTCAACTCCTCGCGTAGCATTGTCTTATTTTTTATGGATGATGTTGTTTTTCGTTCAAATCGAATGCGGTTTAAATAATTTTCTTCAATTGTTTTATCAGAAAATGCTAGTAAGGATTTACCAGAAGCAGTTAAATGAGCGGTACGAATCAGACCGACCATTGATTCCATTCGAATTGACGATAGACCAAGAACTTTGTCAATAAAAATGACATTGACGCTGGAATCCCAGATGACAAGATGGGAGGTTTCACCAGTAACTTTTGTAAGTTCTTCCAGAAAAGGATGGACAAGATTGACTAGTTCCATTCCACGTAAAACCAGATTACCGATAGATGTGAATTTCAAGCTGAGTCGATATTTAGCGTGTTTATCTTTATACAGAAAGTTCTTTTTTTCCAAGGTAAAAAGGAGCCTGAAAACTGTGCTTTTCCCTAGATTCATTGCAGAGGCAATTTCAGAAACTCCCATTTCTTCATTAATGCAAAGTAAGTCGATCAATGCCAGTGCATTGTCGACAGATTGAAGCGTATATTTTTCAGAGTCAGCGTTATTTTTCATTCAAATCCCCTTATATGTATTTGATTATGAAGTTTGAAGTTGCCCATAGAATAACAGGACAGTAACTTTTTTACAACTAGAAAATACAAAGATCTAAGCAAGAGTTAATGGAAACAGACCTAAAAATATTTTTGCAATGCCAAAATACATCGTACACCTTCAACGGTTTGTTGATTTACAAAATAAAAAAATTTGATAAAATGATGCCATGAACTTTTCTTTATAACGCAATACATTTCAGATAGAGAAAAATAAATAAAAGCAATATCGACTATAATATCATAATATTTGTTAGCTATGGTATGGAGTAGATATTATGAAAATGGTTAAAGAGTGCAAAAAATATAAAAATGAATCAATAAAAGAATGGTCGTTTTTCGTTACCTAGCATAGCGAATAGGTATATTAATTAACATAGTTCAATAATAACTGTAATGCTTTTATTGAATGAAAATTGATCCACTCAAAGGGGAACCAAATGAAAGAACATAAAATTATAGCAATCAACTTGGGTTCTACATCAACAGAAATTGCATATTATAAGAATAAGAATTGTTTATTTAAAAAAAGTTTTATTCATTCAGCTGAAGAGTTGAATAAATATTCTAATATTGGGGAGCAGTTCGAATACAGAAAAAATTTGATTTTAGAACTATTAGATAAGCATGGTTTAAAAATTGAAAAATTGGATGCAGTAGTTACCCGAGGTGGACATACCGAACCCATCGTTGGAGGAACATACCAAATTAATGAAAAAATGTTAAATCAGTCTGCCAGTGAAAAATTTGGAAATTACGCAACAGATCTTGGTTTAAAAATAGCTTATGACTTCTCCAAGTTGGGTCCAAAAGCTTTTACAGTGGACCCACCGGTAACAGATGAATTTGAACCATTGGCAAGATTAAGCGGACTACCTCAGATCAGTCGACGTAGTAGTTTTCATTTACTGAATCAACGGGCAGTTGGGAAGCAATATGCAGAGGATTTAAAAATCGATTATAACACATTAAATCTTGTTGGTATACATATGGGCGGAGGGATCA
>PGZR01000153.1 GCA_002841405.1 Firmicutes bacterium HGW-Firmicutes-4
CGTGATACCGTATTTTTTTGACTTGTAACACGTTAATTTATTTTTTACTAATGGCATTATAACAGATTTTTCTGTTTCTATCACTAATTTTCCATTTTCCGAAAGAATTTCTTTTTCAGAAATCATTTCTAATAATTGAAAAATCTCATCGACCTTGCAATAGGGCGGATCCATAAAGATTATATCACACTGGACCTTATTGACCGCCAGCATTTCTACCCCACTACGGGCCGACTGGTTAAAGACCCGGGCGCGATTTTCATAACCCAGCAGGTTGATGTTTTTTTTTGTTGTTTGGATACTCTCGCTGGAAACATCAAAAAAATAAGCCAACGGCACGCCCCGACTGAGTGCTTCCAATCCCATGGCACCAGTTCCCGAAAATAAGTCCGCAAATATGGTGGCCGCTCTTATTTCATTCTGGAGGCTGTTGAAAATTGCCCCCTTGATTTTGTCAGCGGTTGGCCGGATCCCATCGCCTGTGATGGGTACCAATTTTTTGCCGCGCTTTTCACCAGCAATTATTCGCATTTTTCCTCCTAGTTAAATGATATATCTGCTATATCGATATAAAATGATTTCAGTACATCGTCTCGAAAGGTCATCATTTCGCGGTTGTGGGATTCAAAAATGACCTCGGCAATTTCTTTTGTTCGTTTAATCAATGCCAGTTCTTCGGTGGGATTAAGTAAACCGAGCTTCGGCAAGCCATGCTGTTTAAAGCCAAAATAATCTCCCGGCCCCCTTAATTTAAAGTCTTCATCGGCAATCTTTCGGCCGTTGCGATTATTTACAATCACCTTCATTCGGGCCAGGGTATCTTCACTTTTAGAATTGGTAACCAGAAAACAAAAAGACTGATGGTTTCCCCGTCCCACCCGACCACGCAGTTGATGCAACTGCGATAGTCCAAATCGTTCGGCACTGAGAATCACCATTGTGCTGACGTTAGGTACGTCGATACCAACCTCAATAATACTGGTTGCGACCAGACAATCAATCTCGCCCTGGTTGAATGCCGCGATGATTGATTCTTTATCCTCACTCTTCAGACGACCGTGGAGGCATGCCATCCGAAATCCAGGCTCAATTTTTTGCAATAGTTCCAAATAGACAGATTCCGTATCGCGAACTTCTTCCAGTTCTTCTGACGCCTCGATAAATGGACAAATCACAAAGGTCTGCCTACCTTTTGACATTTGCTCCTGGACAAAACCCAGAATTTTATATAGTGATGCTTCATTATAGCAGTAGGTTTTAATCGGTTTTCGGCCTTTGGGCAGTTCATCGATATAGGAAACCGTCAAATCCCCATAGAGGATCAACGCCAATGTTCGGGGAATCGGGGTGGCACTCATAACCATGGTATGGGGTTGGTTTCCCTTTGATGATAACTGACTCCGCTGCTTAACCCCAAAACGATGTTGTTCATCGGTGATCACCAATCCCAGATTGTAATAATCCACCGACTGCTGAATCAGGGCATGAGTGCCGATAATCACCGATACCTGGCCCTTAGCAACCCGCTCAAGAATCGCTCGCTTTTCTTTAGCTTTCAGGCCACCGGTCACCACTTCCACGGTGATGCCAGTATTTTTTAACAGGTCACTAAAGCTGCGACCATGCTGCTGAGCCAATATCTCGGTGGGAGCCATATAAGCGGTCTGATAACCATTTTGTGCCATCAGACAAGCGGCAATCACCGCAATCACCGTTTTACCAGAACCCACATCCCCCTGAACCAGCCGATTCATGACCTGACCGCTTTTTAAATCGGCAATGATGTCTTCAATCACCGATTGCTGGCTAGCGGTCAGATCATAGGGCAAACTGCCAATAAAGGATTCTAAACCGGCAAACAGATTAATTTCAATATCTGAGTACCTTTTTCCTCGAGCGCTGGACATGATCCCCATATTTATTTTTAAAGCTTCATTAAATTTGAGTCGTTCAATTCCCTTAATAACATCTTCAGCTTTTTGGGGGAAATGAATGACCTTTAAGGCGCTTTTCATATCCAACAATTTTTCGGAAGAACGAATCTCTCCCGGCATTGAATCCTGAACCTCCAGCTCGCCCGCAAAAATCTGACTCAAGGCTTTTGGAATGACACTGCCGAGGATTCCAGGAATATTCCGGTACACCGGTGTCAGTTCAAAAAATTTACCAGGATTACTGGCGATCACAAACTGCGGATTGGTGATCTTTGTACCGCCATAGGCTTTTTTAACCCTGCCATAAAAATAATAATCCTGATTCTCCTGGAAGATACCTTTTAAATAGGGTTGATTGAAAAACACCGCCGATATTTTATTTTCTTGCCATAACAGCGGCACCGTAAAAATCGAAAGATTTCCGCGAACACGTTGAACCCGGCCCTTGTCTAAAACCGTGGCTTTAAGGGAAATTTCCTGATCCTCAAAAAACTGCTCCGGGTTTCCAAAAACGCTGCGATCAATGTATTTTCTGGGATAAAAGGACAACAGGTTCCCAACAGTTTTAATCCCGGCCTTGGCCAGGGCTTCCCGCCGCTTGGGTCCAACACCTTTTATTTTTTCCAGTGAATCTTCCCATTTCATGGTTTTTCCTCATGTTATATCTTGTGAATAAATTTCGATTTACAGCTACTCCACTGACACAATGTAATAGTATAGGGGCTGTCCGCCATAATGCATTTCTACATCGCATTCCTCGAAATTATCGGCCAGTTCCTCTGCCAGGGTATTGGCATCTTCTTCGGAAACATCTTTTCCATAATAAATCGAGATCAGCTCACTATCCTCGTCGACCATATCACTGAGCAGTTCTTCGGTCACAGCCTTAATGCTTTTTCCTGTAAACTTGATTTCGCCCTCGGTTATACCGATGACATTTGATTTTTTGATTTTTAAGCCATTGATTTTCGTGTCTCTGACAGCGTAAGTTACTTCCCCGGTTGCCACATGATTAATTGCTTCTGACATCGCTGACGCATTCTCTGCTGGTGTTGTTTCCGGCGAAAATGCCAGCATCGCAGCGATACATTGGGGAATATTCTTTGAAGCGATGACATGAACTTGCTTATCCGATATTTCACTGGCCTGTTTGGCTGCCATAATAATATTGCTGTTGTTGGGAAAAATAAAAATGGTTTCCGCATTCAGTTTATCCACTTCGTTTAAAAAATCCTGGGTGCTGGGATTCATCGTCTGACCACCTGAAATCACCCGGGTCACCCCAAGATCTTTAAACAGTTTCGTTAATCCATCGCCCGGTGAAACCGCAATAAATCCATAGGGTATCAGAACCTCATCCGGTTTGCTTCCCTTGGACGCAAATTGTTCCCGCATATTGTCAATTTTGATACGGATTAGACCGCCAAGACTACCAGCCCGTTCCAATGCCAGACCAGGATTATCGGTATGCAGATGAACCTTGACGATGGCATCATCTTTAACAACCACAACGCTGTCTCCTAGTGTATCTAAATACGCTCTTAATTCGCCCTCATCGACTTCTTCAGCTTCCTGAATAATAAACTCAGTACAATAACCAAAGGTTATATCTTCAGGTTTCATATGGGAGTCATCAACAAACTTGTCCAGGTTACTAGGCTTGATCTCCAGCTCCACCCCTAATTCTTCGTTTAGCAGTGCCTTAAGAGCGCCTTCAACAATACAAATAAGACCCTGTCCACCGGCGTCAACTACGCCAGCTTCTTTTAATACTGGTAGCATCTCCGGCGTCTTTTCTAATGTGATCTTACCATGATGAATAACATCAGTAATAAAGCGCTCCAGACTGTCATAAGCGTTGTATTTCGCCATGGCAAACTCGCCCATTTCCCGGGCTACAGTGAGAATCGTTCCTTCAGTGGGCTTCATAACCGCCTTATAAGCCACATCGGATGCCAGCTTCAAAGCGCCTGCCAATGCTGAGATATCCAGTTCTTCCTGGGCTTTACAGCCTTCTGCAAACCCTCTCAGCAATTGCGAAAGGATCACGCCTGAATTCCCCCGGGCACCAATCAAGGCACCTGATGAAGCCGACTTGGCCACACTGTAGACATTTAGTTTTTCAATCTTATCGAATTCTGAAACCGAATGACTGAAGGTAAGTGACATATTCGTTCCGGTATCCCCATCCGGTACCGGAAAAACGTTTAGTTCATCGACAATTCGTTTGTTTATTTCTAAATTTTTCGCCCCATAACGAAACATTTTTATGAGCATTTCACCGTCTATTGTCTGGGTTTTCATTCTGTCCTCCATTTACACACGCACGCTGACTACATTCACACTGATACACTTCACTTTTAAAGATGTTTCTTTTTCGACCCGGTATTTTACATTTGAAATGATATTTTCAGCAACAACCGAAATTTTTATCGCGTACTCGACAATGACATAAAGATCAATCACTAATCGATCGTCTTCGATAATCACACCCACACCTTTATTTGCCTGCTCTCCTGAAAGAATTTCGATCAGACCGTCTTTTCCGCGTTTATGAGCCATCCCCACCAGGCCATAGCATTCCATTGCGGCGTTGCCAGCTATATCTGCAATTGCTTTACGGGTAATATCAATATATCCTAATTCATTATTTATTTTCATCGAATTGCTCCTTATATTTTTATTTCTCTATTTTACATAATAATTCCAGTTAAGTCAAAATTTCTATTGCTTTATTTTTAATTCTCATGATATAATACACCTTGTTTTATAAAAGGTAAGCGTAAGGGAGGTTATGTCATGGCTAAAGAATGTTTTGTATGTAAAAAAACCGTTGTTAGTGGCTGAAGGCACACCACAACGAATTAGTGTTTGTACACGTTGTTTAAGATCCGGTAAAGTCGAAAGAGCTTAGGCTTTTTTATCTTCGAAGTGATCGTTGAAGAGTCTTTAATTAGGCTCTTTTTTCTTGTGTCAAAATTAAATGTCAGACGAGTAGGTTACTCGTTTGGCAGATGTTTGACACTAACTGAAAATTCAGATCCGCTGATTATTTTGCACTTGGCGAATTCTTCTCATTAATCTTTCGGAATAACCATCAGCAACATCCCCTTTTCAAACGCGATGTGCTGTGTGTTTTTGTCTGTCACGTTGCTGATACCGTAAGGCTTATCGATAGTCATTTGCCCCTCATTAATGGGGTATTCAAATCCGGTAATCGTCAATCCCTCCACATCTCCGCCTATCGGCAATATCGAAACAATCGTACCGATCGGAAGGTGAAATGTAGTCGCTTTGCCAATTAGTCTAATGTGGTTGTTTTCATTAACCATTTCAGCTTCGATCCCAGCATCAATGAACCGTTTCAATAAATAGATGTTACCAAGGCTATGGTCTATCCGGGAGCCTAGACCACCGAGAATAATCACCTTATCGGCACCTATTTTGATGGCATGGGCAATTGCCAGCTCCGTATCTGTTTGATCTTTTTTGGTTGGATAAGATTCAAATTTTACCTCTTTAAAAAACACTCTGGTTGCAGCGGTTATTGAATCCATATCTCCAATGATAATATCTGGTTTGAGATTAAGTTCTCTGGCGTAATTTGCTCCACCATCGGCACAGATCAGATAGTCGGCGTTAATTTCTTGTAAATACGCTTCATAAAAAACTCTGTTCTGATACTCTCCATTTGTAAAGATAACCACTTTCATCGGTATTGGTCCTTTTTTATTTCATCCAGCAAACTTAAATAATGTTCGTATCGGACAGAGCTGATTTCTCCGGTCTCAACCGACTTTTTTACATCACAGCCTGGTTCCTCTTTGTGTAAGCAGCTTTTAAAGCGGCACGCTCCACGGGAGAATTCCGGAAAATACTCCCGCAATTCTTCCGGTTTGATCATTTCCGAAATCTGATACGATGAAAAACCTGGGGTATCCAGTAAATAACCGCCATTTTTTGTTTCCAGTAATTCGACATGTCGGGTTGTATGTTTTCCTCTTTTTAACTTTTGACTTAGTGTACCAGTCTCCATGGTTTGATCAGCACATAAATAGTTGGCCATGGTTGATTTGCCAACCCCTGACGGACCTGCCATAAAAGCGGTTTTACCACCTATTTCACCGATAATCTTATCCATGGTGTCAGTATCTTGCTTACTGAAAAAAAACAGCTTATATGGGGTTTTTTCGTAGATCTCTTTGATAGCATTTTCCTCATCAGTACTTGTTAAATCGCGCTTTGTAAAACACACAATCGGTTCCACATTTTGAATCTCTGAGCTAATTAAAAGCATATCCAGCAGCAGTAAATTCGGTTTCGGATTTATCATTGAAAAAACAATCAGACCAATGTCAACATTGGCCACCGGCGGTCTCAAAAAGATATTTTTTCGGGGCAGAATTGATTCGATCATCCACTCTCCGGGATTGTCCGATTGAATCATCACTTCGTCACCGACAGTAGGAATAATTTTCTGGTGTCTTAACACACCTCTAGCCTTGCACTCCAGTGCGTCATTGCCTCGGTCTGTCTTTACATAATAAAATCCGCCAATTCCTTTGATAATTTTCCCTGATAATTGTTCGTTTGATATCAATATTAATCCCCCTTGTTTGCATCATATGTTTCTTTTAATATCGTAACACCCTTTAAATTAAATACGGGCTTCTATAATCAATTGAAACATTGTTCCAGTCGAACCTTTTAAGGAACTGTACGAATCGAATGCTTAATTGTTATATAAACCCGTAAATATCATATCTTCAATTAAAACTCGATTTCGCCAGTTCCTGCACTGTTTCCATCGATAAATACCTCATAGGTTTCTCGGCCAACGCCTTCGACATTGACTGAAAATACATCGTCTGACATATTTGTACCTTCATAAATTACTGTCTCGGTTTTATCAGCAGCTGTTAAAACAACCTTCACTTTAACTGATTTCGATGGGTTTTTGTCAATATACTCGCTTAAATCTATAGTTAATTTTTGAGTTGACACTTTACCACTACTGACCACAATCGCTACTTCAGTACCTTTAGTAACCTGATTACCATCAGTTGGAGACTGTTTCATGACCATTCCTTTTGAGTAATCAGAGCTGGTTTCATAAGTTATCGCGCCCATTATCAACCCAGAATTTGTGATCGTACTTTTGGCGTCAGCCTCGGTTTGACCAACAACACTCGGCACTGTGACCAGATCTTCACCCTTGCTGACGTAAATTGTAACTTTAGTGCCTTCATTGGCAGTCGCATTACCATTAGGATTCATTTGAAAGACGATATCTGCGTTATAGTTGCTATTATACTCTCTCTTAATTTCACCAACCACAAATTTAGCATTTTCGATCGCTTTGATTGCCTCTGTTTCACTTAACCCGATGACTGATGGGATTGTCCCGGTCTTTACACCTTTACTGACCGTAACTTTGACCGTTTTCCCACTTTGCAGTTCTTTCCCACTTTCCGGATTTTGAGTAATAATCAGTCCAGCTTCAACATCTGCATTATATACTTCTTTTTCTACTTCCAGCACCAGATCCAGTTTTTCCAGGGTGTTTTTTGCTTCCGCCGTTGTTTTCCCTTTAAGATCGGGTACTTCCACCGTCTTTCCTGAAAAGAAAGCAAATGCCATAGCGGCCATAGCCAGGATGGCCACCGCTGCAAAGACCGAAATAAGAATGATCTTGCGCTTCTTTTTTCTGGCAGCTGTTTCTTTCGGCGTTTCATAATAATATTCGTCATCATCATCTTCTTCATCGGGACGAACGGTTGCGTGACTGCCAGTATTTTCAACATGGAAAAGGCCTTCCCGAATAATATGGGTGTCATTACCCAGGTGATTTCCATCTCCTGTAGCAAAACTCAGGTTTTCCAATACCGCTTCAAGATCCTCCATGAGCTCATCAGTATTTTGATATCGCTCATCAGGTTTTTTCTGCGTCAACTTAACAACAATCTGATTAACCCGTTCCGGTATTTTGGGTTCCAGTAATTTGGGCGGGACAATCTCTTCCTGGATGTGTTTGATGGCAATGGTAACCGTGTTTTCTTCGTCAAAGGGAAGTTTTCCGGTTAATAACTCATAATATAAAATCCCCAGCGAATAGAGATCTGAACGTTCATCCACAAATCCGCCCTTAGCCTGTTCCGGTGAAATATAGTGAACCGAACCCATGGTCTGATTGGTCATGGTGACGGTTGAACTGGTAATCGCCCGGGCGATTCCAAAGTCGGCCACCTTGGGAACCAAATCCCTGGTTAATAATATGTTATGGGGTTTGATGTCCCGATGAATAATTTTATTTTCGTGCGCACAGCGCAATGCATTGGAGATATCCATCACAAACCTGGTCGCTTCGGTATAATCCAAACGCCCTTTTCGCATTAAATACTGTTTTAGCGTTATCCCATCAACATACTCCATGATAATGTAGTAAATATTATCCTGGACGCCAACGTCATAAACGCCGACAATATTTGGATGGGATAAACAGGCAACCGCCTGGGATTCCCGATCAAATTTTTTAATAAACTGTTCATTTTCGGTATATTCTTCTCGCAGTACTTTAACTGCCACATAACGATTCAGTTTTAAATCCCGAGCTTTATAAACGTAAGCCATCCCGCCTCGTCCAATCAACTCTACTATTTCATATCGTTTTCCTAAGGTTCTACTGAGCATTAGGCACTCCTTCCAGAGGTTTGAACAGGACAACAGTAATATTGTCTTTGCCCCCGTTTATGTTTGCCAGATCGATGAGTTTTTTAGCTGCATCTTCCAGACTATTTTCCATAATAATGGTCTTCATATCCTGATCGCAAACCATATTAAAAAGGCCATCTGAACAGATAAGATAGATTGCTTCCGGATTGATCTCATAGCGGTAAAAATCCACGTTCACCGAATTATCAGTTCCCAAGGCCCGGGTTATGACATTCTTTTGGGGATGAATTTCTGCTTCTTCCTGGGTTATTTTTCCTTCATCCACCAAAATCTGAACAAGCGAGTGGTCTTTCGTCAAACGGATGATTTCGTCCGCTGTGATACTATAGGTACGGCTGTCGCCGACATGACAAATACATAAATAATTCCCGTCAACGATACACATAGTCAGGGTGGTCGCCATGCCCAATCGTGCGGGTTCATCATCTCCAATTTTTTTAAGTTCTAAATTAATCGATTTTACAAACGACATCATCTCTTCAGGATCAAAATAATTGTTAATTTCAGATAAATTATTTTTGATAAAATCCACCGCAGTTTTGCTTGCTATTTCGCCGCTGCGATGTCCTCCCAGTCCGTCAGCCACTGCAAAAACATAAGAAATACGATCAACGTTTTTTATGGTTGCTGCCAAGTAGGCATCTTGATTTACCTTT
>PGZR01000018.1 GCA_002841405.1 Firmicutes bacterium HGW-Firmicutes-4
GGCCCAGCTCCAGAATATTCTGTTCTTACGGGAGCTGGATTTTTCGATCCAGGAAATCAAAGGGATTCTGGCCGATCCCGATTATGACGAAATGGATGCTTTTAAAAAGCAACGCCACTTGCTGCTGCTCAAACGGCGCCGTTTAGATAAACTGATTGCCTTGCTGGACCAAAAATTAGAAGGAGAAAAAACCATGAATTTTAAACCATTTGATATGACCGAAATTGAAGCGAACAAGAAACAATACGAAACCGAGGTAAAAAGCCGCTGGGGTAAAACTGACGCCTATAGCCAGAGTCAGCAGAAAACCAATAACTATACCGCAGACAACTGGGAAGCCATCCACAACGAAGCGGAAGCCATTTATGCCGGCTTTGTTACCCATATGGACAAGGATGTCTCAGACCCGGCCGTCCAGGATCTGGTTGCCCAATGGCAGGCACACATCACCCGACACTATTACGATTGCACCAAAGAAATTCTGTCCGGACTGGGGCTGATGTATGTCCATGACGACCGGTTCAAGGCGAACATTGACACACACGCCGAAGGCCTAGCTCAGTTTATGAGCGATGCTATTGGGATTTATACCACTATATAGGGATTGAAAACCATTATCAGAATTATTATGCAAATAAAAAGAACCATTTTGGGATTATCTACCACATTTCCCAAAGTGGTTCTTTTTTTTAACCATTCCCATAACAGCTCATGCAATATATCGCTTCGGTTAATTATTGTTTCATGCGCAATGAGTCTTATTCCGCAACAACTTAAACATTGCTGCTTAAATCTTCATTAAATCGTAATCTTTTGTTAACATAACGTTCACATTCTTCTGTTATTATTTATTTATACAATCAATCACGTGTCTATGGGGTTGATTGACCCAAGCAAAACTGGCAGCGATACTCACCGCAGTTTCGTATATGCCTGATAATTATAAAATTAGGAGAATCAAAATGAATCAAGTAACATTAAATAATTATTTTACCCTGTCCGATCTGGAAAATACCGTGACCAAAATCAGTCAGAATATTAGCTGTACCCAGATCAAGCAAGTATTTGAGCAACCCCAGAAAACCTGCCTGAAATTTTTAAAGAGCCTCTGGTCCGACGTCAACATTGAAAACCACTGTAACCTGACTAATATTGATTTTAATGAGGTCAAAAAATCCGAGGATATTCTGATCCCCGAAACCATTGACAACCAGTGTCAGGAATGCCTCAATGTCAGTAAACATAGGCTATCAGCTTTTGAGCAGCTGTTTCTTTCCAACTATAACCTGGCCATGAATGACTTTGAAGACGGCAAAATCAAGGAATCTTTTTCTAGTTATGACCACTATCTATAAACCCCTTCATCCAAACTACTTAAAATCCAAAATTAATCAAAATCAATGAAGTTATGGTCCAGATGATATTGGATATTACTATCGTGCAGGATGACGTTAGCGGTTTCAAGCAATTCCCCGAACATCACATTGGGGAATTCATAGCGGTCAGCACCGAGGGGTTGGGCAACGGTCCATTCGTTGGTGCTGCTAATATCATAGGGGGCATCACTGGCACCACTCTCGGTAACCGTTATTTTGTTATCGCCGGGGGTTCCAAAATCAAATTCTAAGATCATCGGATCGGTCGGATGATAATCCCAGACCGTGGACTTCCAGAGGTGACAAGTATTAATTCTAACCGTCCCGCCATTTTGGGTGGTGGCGATCACCTCGTAATAGCCCCCCAAATTTTGTCCCAGTGAGGCGGCAAAGGTCCGGTCAATACAATAGCGATCAGTGAAATAAAGAATATGGGTCGTGGGTTCAATATAAGCATACCAGAGCCCATCCATTTTGCTGATAAAATCTTCACTGGTCAGGTTTCCAATAAAGGGCCGGGCGGTGGATCCCGGTGCGGTTGCGCCTTTTGCGACGATCACAATTCTGATCCCTTCGAGACGATATGAGAGACCAGAGGTTCCGGCACTTTCGCCATTCTTAGCCCAATCAAGCCAGCCCACATTCTGGGCGTGAACCTGATAGTAAACATCATAGTCTTCTGCATCGGCACCGGTGAGTCGAATCCCGATGGCTTCCAATCGCAATGATCGTCCCGAGGTGCCGCTCATGGCACCATCACTGGCCCAGTCCTGCCAGCCGACATTCTGAACATGGGTACGATACTCAATCCCAACATCGACGGTCTCGTCATTCTGCTTGATCTCAATGCCTTCCAGCCGCAGCGATTGTCCGGTGGTACCGCTTAATTCCCCATCCTGACTCCACTCCTGCCAGCCAATATTCTGGACATGGGTGTGATAAGAACAATTCAGGGCGATGTCCACAAAGGGCAGCTGGTGGGCTTGGGCATACTGCTGGGCATAGGTGCCTACTTCGCTAAAAATAGTGATACCAGGAGAGGATTCAAAAGCATTGTCGGCAATGCTGACCGCCGTTTTTGGTATTGCGACCTTAAACAGATTGTGACAGGAACCAAAGGTATAATTATCAATTGCTGTCACCTGCTCCGGTATGGATATGCTAGTAAGCATGTCGCAGCGGGCAAAGGCTCCATAACCAATGTATTTCACCGTTTCCGGAATGATGATACTTTCCAGCGCACTGCATTCCCAGAAGGCGTTAGCCCCGATGGTCTCAAGCTTTTGCGGCAGCTCGATGCTTTTCAGACCGGAACATCCCCAGAATACATCACTGCCAATGTCAAGAATGCCGTCAGGGAGAACAATACTTTTTAGACTGACGCAATGGGAAAAGGCAAAATCCCCTATACTGACCACCGTTTTTCCGTCAAGCATTGATGGCACGATCACCTCGCCGCCGCTGCCAAGGTATTTGACAATTCTCACCCCGGTCTGATATTCTTCAACTTGAAAATCCGCTTCAACCGCCTTTCCCGAAATACCCACCTGGGCCAGCGCCGTAACTGGTAATAAGCCGATCAAGATCAGCGTTGCCAGCACATAAATCCATTTCTTCAAATCTGTTTTCATGATCATTTCCTCCTTGTATTTTGAACCATTTGTTTAGTCCATAACCAATTGGAAACAGCAAATCCATAAGCCCGGAAACTGTGATACGCTTTGCTTTTCACTATTTGTCTACCCTTTCCAAAGCACCTGAAACCTGATTGAAGGTCATTTGAGTATTTTTCTATTTCATTGAAAAAATCGCAGTTGCTGATTATTCTTGTTCCCTGTATACTATAAATAAACGACATTATTTTGATAAATTGAAAGGAAACGCTTATGAAATATCTGGTTATTGGTGCTGGTGGGACTGGCGGATGCCTTGGGGCTTATCTGGCCAAAGCCGGAAAAGATGTGACCTTAATTGCCAGAGGCTCACACCTCGACCGGATCAGGGAAAACGGAATTGAGTTAGAAACTAGTTGGCAAGGGACTTATACGGTCACCCCGATCAAGGCTTGTGACACCGCGCATTATGATGAGCGTCCGGATGTGATTTTTGTCTGCGTCAAAGGCTATTCACTTGCCGATATTGTTCCGTTTATCAAACGGATCGCTGATAAAAATACCGTGGTAATTCCCATTTTAAACATTTATGGTACCGGCGGAAAACTTCAGATCCTACTCCCTGAGCTGCTGGTTACCGACGGCTGCATTTATATCTCCGCCAATATTACCGGACCGGGAAAAATCAAGATGCACGGCAAAATTTTCAGGGTTTTTTTCGGAGTCCGTGATCCCACCCAATTCCGCCCGGTTCTGAAGCAAATTGAAGCCGATTTAAATGACAGCGATATTCTGGGTATCCTGTCCCCGGATATCCGAAAGGACGCATTGCAGAAATTTTCCTATGTATCGGCCATGGCGGCCTGCGGTCTGTACTATCAGGTTGAGGCCGGAGCGGTGCAAAAGCCGGGAGAAATCAGAGCTACTTATATTGCATTACTGCACGAAATCCAGGCTCTGTCTCTGGCCATGGACATTCATTTTGACGTCGATATCATCCAGTTTAATCTGGATATTCTTGACGCACTGGCTCCAACAGCCTCAACATCAATGCAACGTGACATCAGCCAAGGGAAACCATCCGAGATTGACGGCCTGGTTTTTGAAGTCCTGCGGATGGGTGCACGCTTCCACGTTCCAATGCCAACTTATCAGCGACTGGCGCAAGCATTTGGCAAATATACTCAGTAACAAAAATATCATTCGCGCGTTTCGCGATCAGATTGTACCGATACCCGTTTAATCATCAAAAACACCAGATCAATGCATTGATATCATAGCTATCACATCATGCATTGACCTGGTTTTTTAAGTTAATTCATTAAAACCGTCCCGTTAAGGTCCACCGTTAAATATTCCCCTTGCTTCAAAGCAATGTGCCCCGATTCGTAAAGCTGATTATCAATTGTTAACAGCACCCGCTCGACACCATAGTAGCTACCAAAAGTATTGGCGATCGACTGCAGCATCATTGTCTCCAACTCGGCTCCGGCATTCATTTCACTCAGGTAATCCCTGCACAAATCAAGATAAACCATGCCGTCCTGGTTAAGATACAGACTGTTGATTCTGGTATTGGGTGAGAATACCGGAACCGGTGCGTTAGTTTTGTAGGCCATGGCCAATCTGTCCCGGGTAATGTCATTGGTGTAAAAATCAAGCGGTTTGATCTGATATTCGATTTTACCATTATTGAGATTGGGATAATAAAACGAAATCGCTTGGGTCATTGCCACCCCTTCCTCGATCGCTGCCAGCGAGGAACTGATTTCTTCGCCATTCTCCCCGACTTCAAATACCGACTTCACCAAACCAAGATCCTGCACATAATAATCCCGTTGATTCTGATTGGGTTGATTGACGGCGGTGGTGGTCACCTCAAGCGCCTGGAGATTACCATAAGGGGTGGTAACCGCGGCAGCTATATTCGTAATGCTTCTGGTCCGGTTATCCGTCAGAACCCAGGTCGTGCCAACTTTGAGCGGTTCCATTAACAGAATCTCTTTCTGATTGCCTTTTCCCAGGAAATTTTCCCGGTAATAGGTTTCCGGTTGCGACAGGGTTTTGACCAGTTGGCCATCAACCAATTCAATGACATTGACGGTTACGGTGCCACCATTACTGATGCGCTGTTGAACCCTGCTCGGGGTTGCATAATCAATGAAGACATCATAGGTTGCAAATTCATTGCCCTGCCCAGCAAAAGCCGACCGGGTATTTTCTCGAATCGGAAAATAATCTTCGACTCGCAATGTCACTTCATTCGCCGGAACAGAAAAGAAAACCATCATTATAAACGTCCAAATCCAGATAAAGATTTTATTCATCCAGCTCGCCTCCCTTATTCCTCCTTACTTACCCACTACCCAGAATTCCTGTTTACAAACACTGCAACGCCTTAATTTACGGAAAAAAGCCTTCCATTTTAATTAAAAAACGGAAGGCTTTATTTCAGTTTTATTCAATAGAACAGTTCTGGTTCTTGATACTTATCCGCGTTCAGGGGCAACCGATGCACTTGATTTTAACGGATTGATAATGAGATAGATCACAAAGAAAGCAGCTGTTACACAAGCACCAACCGCAATTGGAGCGGTCACGGCATCACCGGTTACGGCGGCAATAGCGCCAATCCAGTAGGTTGACAGGAATCCGAAGAGGTTCATGCCAGCCATGAAGAAGGACACACCGATAGCCATCTGGCTTGGTTTAACGGTCATCGAAATGAGCATCATACTGGCCGGAATCAGGGTGGACATGGCAAAACCTTCAATAAAGACACCCACTGACAACAGTGCAATATTGCTGGCAAAAACGACCATCGCCAGACCGATTGTTGCCAAAGCATAACCCAGGGCCATAATGAAACGACCGGACATCTTGAATACCTTGCCAAAAACAGAACCGGCTACCATTCCACCGATGGTTAACAGTGCCAGGACAACACCTGCGGTTGCAGTTGTTCCCATTCCCCGATCAACAATCAGGGTGGACATATTAACAAGCATCGGATAAATGGACAGAGTGTAAAGACCATATACAAACACGATAATAAACAATTTAACAGGTAGTTTTTCTTTGGGAGCGGCCTGGGTTTCAGCTGTTACCGGAGCTTTTGGCGGCTCTGGCAAGAAAAAGATAACCATTATTAAAGAAATGATACCTAATGCATGGGGCAAGAAGCTGTAATTCCAGCCAATTCCGGCAAAATAACCGCCCATAAACTGCAGCACCATACCACCGATGTTCATCGCCAGGGTGACCATACCTGTCATGCTGGCAACTTTGTCGCCTTCATAAACGCCCATGACCAGGGAATTAGCCAGTGGTGACATGATCCCAAGACCAATCCCAAAGATAGCTCGTTCCAGTAAAATAACGGTAAAGTCAGTTGCGAAATACGGGGCAATACCGCCGAGGACAAAAAGGGTCATCCCGATAATTGCCAGGGTTCGGTATTTTACTTTACTACCGGCAACCGATCCGGCAATCAGAGTGGCCGGAATAACCGTTAATGAGGGCAGTGTCGACACCAGCAAGAGGGTGGTAATTGGCAGATCAGAGAACTGTACAAAAATTGCATTTAGGGCTGGGGTAATGGTCCCGACACCCATTCCGAAAAACGCCATGGCCAAAATCGTGAAGGTTGAGATGGGTTTCACTGTTTGATTCATTTTTTCCTCCTTTTTTATTGTATATTCAGTATTTGCGAAAGTGCCGTGAGCACTTTGCAAATACCAGAAGTTGAATTAATTAAAGCGAGAAGGTTTTAGTATAATATGGTACTCATGCGATCAATTTCTTTACTGACGGTTGCGTAAACACCTTCAAAATTATCGATCGGAAGACCCGAGGTCTGACAGGGAATGAAATACAGCTTGCCATTGTCCCGACAAGCTTTTTCGACATAGTCTGCCACAATTTCAGGGGTCCAGCCCGGGAAATCAACCAAACCGCTATGGATACCGCCCATAAACGAAATTTTCCCGCCATATTCTTTGATCAGTCCGGGAATATTATTTGTGTTCATCACGCCCTGCCAGATATCGATACCCATCTCGATCATAAAAGGCACTAGGTTGGCAGCGTAACTATCGCTGTGGTGCACAACCAGTTCCACGCCATTGTCTTTATAGAAACCATAGATTTTTTTATAGGCTGGCAGGAAAAATTCAGCAAACATGTCAGGCGAAACAAAGGATGAAATCTGGCTACCCCAATCATCATGATGGAAAATACAATCCGGTTTGATTTTTTCTACCATCACTGCGGCAAATTCCATTTCATAACCGACCAGGTAGTCAATCAGTTCATGCATCGCTTCCGGTTCTTCATAAAGAGCCATCAGGGCGTTTTCCATGCCCATCAGGTGATGGGTCATTTCAAAAATTCCCGGGGCAAAGAATCCCGTTACATATTCTTCATCGCGGTCAATCGCATTGGCACGGGCAACGGCTGGCGCCCAAGCTTCATCCGATTTGGCAATTTCCGGTTTTTTAACCACTTTCTGCCACTCGGTAATGTCTTGAATAACAGCCAGACCATCGTGATGAACCGGGAACATTCCCAGCTGCCCTTCCGGCCATTGCCAGGTAATCCCCCAATGATCCTTCCAGGTCTGGCCATAATTAAATTGCAGACCGGTGGGGATTTCCATAATAATATTCAAAAATTCATATTGATTGACGAAACGATCTGGACTCCCACCCTTGATGGTTTCCAGCATATTCTGTTTTTTAGTTAACATCCTTGTTCCTCCTTAACACTGTGATTAATTACGCGGTAACCAGTTCTTTGGCTTTGACAGCCGCACTGCCGGCATCGGGAGCGTATCCATCGGCGCCAACTTCGCTGGCGTATTCCGGTGTTACCGGTGCTCCGCCAACGATAACTTTAACATCCGGGCAAGCCGCTTTAATCGTCTGGACAGCTTCTTTTAAGGCAGGCATGGTGGTGGTCAACAAGCCAGAACAGGCAACGAGTTTGACATTGGCATTGTCTTTTGCAGCTTGCACGAAGGTATCAGCAGGGACATCAACACCCAGATCCACCATATCAAAGCCGGCGCTTTCGATCATCATGGCAACCAGGTTCTTTCCGATATCATGTAAATCTCCGGCAACGGTGCCAATGACACAGGTTCCCAATGAAGCTGAACCATCGCCAGCCATCAGTGGTTTTAAAACTTCCACGCCTTTTGACATAGCCTTAGCAGCGATCAGCATTTCCGGCACAAAGATGTCACCTGATGAGAACTTGTCTCCCACAACACCCATGGAATCGACCATTGCCTGGAGGATTTCTGCGGGTGTAGCACCAGCATCAAGTGCATCCTGAACCAGTCCGGGAACCAGCTTGGATTTCCCTGCTTCAACCTTGGCTTTAACTTCTGTAATTTTAGACATCTTTCTTCCTCCTGTTAAATGAATTCAATGTTCTTACGAATTTAGACTACATGGATCATTTATCATCGTCTTCATCATTTATTTTTTAGTACCGTTTATGCGCATGTAAATACACGATACACGACTTTATCGATGTATTATCCATAGTAATTCGTCCGGTTTAATTATTTTAACCGGTTCAGTAAATGTATTGTAAACGGTTTTTTACGAAAAGTCAACAGATTTTAAATTAATTTAATTTGAACCGGTACAGTAAAATAAACTTGCATCTATTGGCCGAAAGCGTTAAAATAAAATGATACTCCAAAATAATTCTAACATGAGAGAGATGACCATGAATAACCAGAAAGAGAATATTCTCCAGGTGGCCAGCCAGCTGTTCTATGAACAGGGCTATAAAAAAACCTATTTGGATCAGATTGCCGAAATCTGCGAGATTACTAAACCATTAATTTCCTATTATTTTAAATCAAAATCTAGTTTGGCCCGGGCGGTCAGTGATGCCTTTCTATTTGAACTTAAAAACAAAATCGCTTTTAAGCTTTATACCGAATACTTCAAAACGCAACGCGCCGATCTTCAGATCAGCACCGCGGTGGAAATCCGGCTCTATCACCTGCTGTTTCTTTCCGACCCGAAAGCGATGCAATTTATTCGGGAACTGGCTGATGACAAATACGAAGACCTCTTCAGCACCGATGGCAATCTCCTTTATAAAATGCATGATCGCCGTTATCATCTGAATATTAACAAAGAAGCTGATGAACTGGCGATGATTGCCAACGCTGCCCGAGCTTCCAGTTTTTCCCTGATGTGGGCCTATGACCGGGGCGAGTTCAAATGCACCCGGGATGACTGTCTGGATTATATCATCCGGCTGAATTTTGTCCTGATGCACATCGATAACCAGCGGATTGATGAAATAATCGCCGCGAGCAAAAAGGTGCTGGAAATAGTGCCCTTCACCTTTAAGCCCTATTTTCAAATTGATTAAGGCTTCCAAAAAACCGAAAACCGCCCGGATTCTTGATGAATCCGGGCGGTTTTGACATTGCCGACGGTTTTTAAATCGTTTGTTTTTTGTCTAGAATGGCATTGCCAACAAAAGACATCACCCCAACTGCCGCCAGCCCGACAGCCGCCAGCAAAAATTTGATTTCGATGTTACCGCCAGCTAAATTTGCGACGCCATTGGATACGATTGGTGAGACAAAGATCCCCACGCTTGTTGAAGCCGTAACGATGGCAATCGCCAATGAACTGATCGACGGATGAACGGCATTAGCCGCCTGGAAGGTTCCCGCCGGATTGATGGTGGCCAGACAGAAACCGCAGCACATCGCCCCGAGAAAAAGTGACGGCAGATTGCCGAGCACAAAGATCAACAGCATCCCCATACCGCCAACCAGCAGCGAAACCGGAATTACCAGCTTTTTCAGGACTTGCTGCATCCGCCCAAACAGGATCCCAGTGAGCATCCCGGCGGCGGACATGGCGGTATTGATCAAACCGCTGGTGGACGCATCCCCCAATCCCTTGCCGGCCACAAACATTGCCACATTAGTCTGAAAGACAAACAGAAAGACCCCAAACAGAAACATTGTGAAGGCTGTAAAATAAACCCGGCCATTGAGCTTGGCGCTTTTATCGGCGAGCTTTTCTTCAGCATGAGCCGGAGCATGATCTTTAGGCAGGTTTTTGATGACCAGAAAGATTACCGGAATAAAAACCAGATAGACCAAATAGGACAGCTGCCAGGAAATCCCCGCCAGCATCCCAGAGCTGAACAACAGTACCATGCTTCCGCCATTAACAAAGGCCGACTGCAAACCCATTAGAGCGCCGCTTTCCTCTGCCACAAAATAATCGGCAATGAGCGCCATCGACATGGTCGAATTAATCCCTTGAGCAACGCCAACTAACAGACTGCAGCCCAGTAACACATAAATACTGATAGCGCCAAAAAGCAGGGCCACCATTCCCCCAATCAGACCGCAGACCAGACCAAAAATGACCAGATTTTTCTTTGGCATCCGCAGCGACAGCGGCCCCGAGGCAAAGGCAAAGACCAGCCCCATCAAAGCCGGAATGGTTAAAACCATTGAAATCAACGATGGATCGACACCCTCAAAATAGGCCTGAATATCGGCCAGAATCGCTGATGCGGTCATCGATATCATCAATAAGGATGAGATCGACAGAATCGCAACTTTAATTTTTTTCTTTTCCAAAACTTTCTCCTAACAACAATAGCGTTTTTTCCCAGTTAAATTTTTGATTAATCTAGATTTTACCGGTTAAATTTAGAGTATTATATTACATCCCGATTTTTCTGTCAACGCTTTCAGTTATCTTAAGGATCCACAACTTATGCTAACATTCTAAAAAAAGCCGCATCAACCTTTTATCGGTTGGATGCGGCTTTTAATCGTTAGATTATGATTTCTCAGGCTTACTCAAAATGGACCCGCTCAGCGTCAAACCGGTCTTTCTGCTCGGCATCCCCGACCGGATAACCAATTGGGATAATGGCGTATGGCTGGAGATGATCCGGCACATTCAACACTTTTCGGACATTTTCCATCCGGTCTGCCAGTGGCGCAATACCAATCCAGACGGCTCCCAGACCCAGTTCGGTGACTTCCAGCAGGATATTCTGGGTGGCGGCAGCCATATCGATGTCGGCAAATTCCGGCATCATCATTTCTTTACGATATACGGGGACAATCGCCATGGCAGCATCCTTGGTGCATCCGCCATAGGGACTGCAATCAGCCAGAGCGGCCAGGGTTTCTTTGTTTTTAACAACATAAAATTCCCAGGGTTGTTGATTGGCAGCTGATGGGGCGGCCATCGCAGCTCTTAAAATCTTATCGATTTTTTCCGCTTCTACTTCTTTGTTTTCGTACTTTCTAACACTGGTTCGACTAAAAATTGTACTCATTTTCTTCCTCCAATAAATTTTTATAATCGTATTTTGGCAATTTCTTGCACCTTGCTCCTATTCATGCTATCATTTTACCAATGATTTTCATAAAAACAAGTATGCACTTATAAGTCACTTACTACCCAATATGATAGTAAGTATCCATTAAAATTCAAAAGGAGTCTCCAATGACCGAAAAAAAACATTTCTGCTGCCCCATTGATGCCACCATCAGCCTGATTGGTGGTAAATATAAAACCAAAATTCTGTGGAACCTGGTTAACCAAACTCTACGCTTTAACGAACTGCAGAAAATCGTTCACCATGCTACCCCCAAAATGCTCACCCAACAGCTCCGGGAGCTGGAACGAGACGGACTGATCACTCGGACGGTCTATCCGGTGGTGCCACCCAAAACTGAATACACTCTAACCAGTTTCGGCCAGAGCCTCTACCCGATTCTGGACGCCATGTGTGAATGGGGTAAGGATTACATGGCCGAGGATGATTCCTCCGGGCTGGCCGAAGCCATCAATCAGTAAAGAATTTATTATTCAATCACATCGCAACTGCTTGTCAATAAAAGTTAAACATTTCATTGAAAAAAACACCCCGTCAGTAGGACTGACGGGGTTAATCTTTATTTAATTTAACCATGGTGCAAATTATTATGCAGTCAATCTGATAAATTCGGGATCAAAAACCTTATAATTCGCCACAATTCGGCCATATTTTAATGAACTGTACTTATTTTTGCGTGCCTACATTTTTTTGCACCTTTTTCCGTCGTGTAAATCTCTTTCAATACAACCATTCCCAAATTGTATCCACGCCTTCCAAGCACTTTTTGATGTCATCATTTCGTCTTATTTTAGCTTAAACTCCCCGACCATCTTTTTTAACAGTTCCGCCTGACCCGACAGTTCTTCGCTGGAGGCGGCACTTTCTTCGGCCGTGGCAGAGTTGGTCTGAACAACCTGGGAAACCTGTTCAATGCCTTTGGTAATCTGGGAAATTTCCGAGGCCTGATCACTGGAAGCCTGGGCAATATTCCCCACCAGATCCGAAACTTTTTCAATTTCATCAAGAATTTCTTTGAGGCTGGCGGCGGTTTCATCAGCAATTTTCGTCCCCGCTTCGACCTTGGCGATCGATCCTTCAATCAGGCCGGTGGTTTCTTTGGCGGCCTCGGCGCTCCGTGCAGCCAGCGTCCGGACTTCTTCCGCAACCACCGCAAAGCCTTTGCCATGCTGGCCGGCCCGGGCCGCTTCCACCGCCGCATTTAAAGCCAGAATATTGGTCTGGAAGGCAATATCATCGATGACCTTGATGATTTTAGAAATATTGTTGGATGAGTCGTTAATATCCACCATGGCAGTGACCATTTTTTTCATCTGCTGATTGCTAATTTCGGCATTATTCCGAACCTCGATGGCCCGGATATTAGCTTCGTTGGCATTGGTGGCGTTGCGTTTGGTTTCCGTGGAAACCTCGTCAATGGAGGCGGTCAGTTGCTGAATCGAACTGGCCTGTTCCATGGTTCCCTGGGATAGCGCCTGACCGCCATCGGAAATCTGCCGGGCGCCCAGTTCCACCTGTCCGGCCGCCATATTGATTTCCGTCATCGTGTCGCTGAGATTAGTGGTGATCTGGTTCAGGGCTTTTTTAATAGCTAGGAAATCCCCCAGATACTCGACAGTAATTTCCTGAGCAAGATTCCCCTTGCCCACCGCTTCCAATACATCGGTAATTTCATCCACATATTGTTTTAAGAAGCCAACGGTATGATTCATATTATCCTGAATCAGGGCGTAGTCGCCCTGATAATTGCCATTCATGGCGGTGTTCAGATTGCCTTTGGACAATTCTTCCAGGGTTTCTGAAGCGGCTATCATCGGTCTCACCAGGGCATCCAGGGTTTTATTAAAGCCGGCGATAACCATGGCATATTCACCAGGGAAACGACTCTCATCACCGCGATTACCCGTGTTTCCCGCCACGGCAATTCGGGCCATTTCGTTGGCTTCGGCAATTAACAGATCAATGGTTTCAATCATCCCGATTAGACTTGGCACCAGCTGATCATTGGCACTGAGTTGTCCCGATTGTCGCAGCTTATCGAGATCCTGAAGATTTCCCCCGGCAATATGATTAATCACCGCAATCACATCGTTCAGTCGCTGGTTAAGGCTGTTAATGGATCGGGCCAACTCAGAATAAATGCCCAGATACTGACCATCCATGCTTTCCCCAAAATCGTGATGACTCATCTGTCCCAGAATCCGGTTTCCCTCCTGCAGTGCGCCCAAACCATCGATACAGGCATTGATACTATTTTTCAGGGTATCAAATTCGCCTTGATAAGCGGCCGTTATTTTGGCCGGAATATCGCCCTCACCAATTCGTTTTACATAATCCGCCGCCATATTGATGGGACCCACTACCGCATCCAGGGTGTCATTAACCCCATTAACGATATCCCGAAAACCGCCTTTAAACTGGTCGCTGTTGCCGCGGACATGCAACCGGCCGGCCACCCCCGCCTGGGAAAGGGTGGTAACCTCATCAATCAGACCCCGAATTGAAGCAATGGTGCGCTTCAGCGCCGGAGAAATCTCATCCTCCGCATCCTTTTCCTGAATCGTTGCCGAAACATTTCCATCGGATATTTCAATCATGGTGCCGATTACTACTTTTTGCAGGTCTTCGGCAAAGGAATCCATGGCGGTGGCCATTTCGCCAATTTCATCCTCACTGTCAATACCCAGCCGCAGGCCCAAATGCCCCAGGCTCATCTCTTTAATCATGTGATTGATACTGGAAATGGGCGTGGTGATCGATGTTGACACCCGATAGAGAATCAAGGCCAAAACCAGGAAGACCAACAATCCAACCACCGACACCATCAGAATATTTTTAAAGATCGCCGCTTCAATGGCGTCCATGGAATAGCCGATATTCAAGGCCCCCTTGAGCTCATCATTGATAACCACTGGAAATAACACATCATAAACCTTGGTTTGTCCGGCTTCATAATAATACTCCGAGGCGGAGGACTGACCATCGACGGCTGCTGCCTTAACCTTTTCATCCTCGGCATAACTGGTATCCAGATCTTCGGGATGGGTGTCGGCTACCACGGTCAAATCCGGGTCAATAAAACTGGCATAAACAATATTATCATTGGCTGACAATTCGTCAATCAGCGCCTGATATCCAAATCGTTCCGTCAGATCGGTGATCCGGTCAGCGGTGACCCCGGCCTGAACAAATTCACCGGTGCTGGTTTTCATATAACCAAATTTAAAGGTCTCATCGGTTTCGGTGCTTTTGCGGATGGCCTCCATCAATTCGTTTTGACCGCTATCCATAAAATTATGGATGGGATCCCCGGGCTCAGCCTTCCAGCCGACGTACTCCCCGTTCACCGCATTAAGAATTTCACCAGCGGCATTAAACCAGTAAATCTGATTGATCCCCGATTGTTGGGCCAGAGCGGTCAGATAGGGATCACTGATGATGGCCCGGTTGGCAATGACAATGTTGCCGATGCTGCGGATCTGTTCCTCGATCATGACATTCATGGCATCGAGGGCCTCGGTATTGTCTTCGAGCCGCTCAACAAACTGCTGCGACGTCGCAAAGCCACTTTCTCGCATCTCCGCCAACAGGCTTTCCCGGGTCAGATAAGCCGAGATGGCTCCAATTACAAACACCCCCACCAGTACCGAACATAAGGGCACTACCAATAGTTTTCGTTTAATTGTTTTACGCTTTCGTTTTGTCTCTTCCATCGTTAACCTTTCCTCTGCTTCCATTTTTAAGTTTAACGATTAATTTAAGCAATTTTTGTGCCAACTAGTTATGATCTTTACTTGTCGGTCTATCCCATGGAGCCCATGTCGGGGAGGTTAAAATATCTGCGAGAAAAAATTGGCGCTTAATTCTTGTTTTCAAAACATGCTGATCACTACGTATTATTTGTTTGTCTGATATAAATCAGCAGGCCGATAAAACCACCCATAAAGCCGCTGATCAAGCCACTGATACCATTTCCCATAGCATTGGCAATGACTGTTTCAGGGATTGCGATTAAAAAATAATTGATCGCAAAACTGATGATAAAACCGATTATCCCACCAAACAGACCAGAAATTAATGCACTTTTCATAAATTAATTCACCTCCATACGATATTTTTTACGCTACTAACTGTAAACTGATTTTTCATCGATACACTAAACTTAATCTATTTAAACTTAAACTGATTGAGTTTACTTTGAAGCATTTCTGCTTGTCCCGAGAGTTCCTCACTGGCAGCCGCACTTTCTTCCGCTGTCGCTGAATTCTGATGAACCACCTGGGCCACCTGCTCAATACTCTGACTGATCTGAACAATTTCCGTTGCCTGTTCACTTGAAGCTACTGCAATAAACCCATTGATATCTGTAATCTGTCCAATTCCATCAACCATATCATGAAGGGCTTCAGCAGTCTGATTCGCAATTTCAGTTCCGGATTTTACCTTATTAATGATCCCTTCAATTTGAAGGGTCGTTTCTTTTGCCGCCTCAGCACTGCGTGCGGCCAATGTCCGAACTTCCTCCGCTACCACCGCAAACCCTTTTCCGTGTTGTCCCGCTCTCGCTGCTTCAACTGCTGCATTAAGAGCTAGGATATTTGTTTGAAATGCGATATCATCGATAACCTTAATAATATTCGAAATATCCATTGAAGACTGATTAATATCTTCCATGGCATACCGCATTGAAGCCATTTGCTTATTTCCTGCCTCGTCGCTAAGTTTAACTTTTTTTGATAAACTTTGCGCTTTATTCGCGGATTCCGCATTTGTTTTTGTCTGGCTGGCGATTTCACCAATAGAAGCCGTCAATTCTTCAATGGCACTAGCTTGTTCCGTCGAACCTTGCGCCAGTGACTGACTACCCATAGCGACCTGAGTTGAGCCTGAAGTAACCTGTTGTGCGGCATTGCCGATTTCTGATAACAGTTCATTTAATGTTTTTAAAATCTGATTCAAGGCATCGGAAATATCCGAAAAATCTCCATCAAAACGATCGATGACATCCAACGCCAAATTTCCATTACTTATTTCACCTGTTACTGTTTTGATTTGGTTGGTAATCCAATTAAGATATACATTAGTCTGATTGACCGATTTTTTAACTGATCAAAATCGCCTTGGTAGTCACCTTCAATCGCAATATTTAAATTCCCCTTCGATATGGCCGACATTACCGACATGACCTCATCAAGAGGCGCTTTTATCCGTTTAAGGATAGCATTGAGGCCACTGATTAAGGTTTCCCACGCCCCTTCAAATCCAGCTTCATCAGCACAGGCACTCAAATTGCCATTCATTTTCAGATTGGCTTTCAAATGAAAAGTCCCCTGCTTCAAGCAAACCTAGCATTTCTTCACTGGCTTCAATTTGAGACGCCAGTTTATCCAATCTTTGAACCAGATCAAAAGTCGGATTATTACAGATTTCTGATTTGGTGATATTACCATTAACTTGTTTTATGATTTTATTTAAAAGATGATCTATTTTTAAAATGTTTTGATAACTCTGCTTCGTTGTAACAGAATATATTATACTTGCCAGGGCTGTAAATATGCCAAAAATGATTAATGTTCCAGAAAAAGCCAGATCCATTGTTTCACCTGATGCTCGAAAAATTCTTACCAAAAGAATCAAGTTTATAATACTGATCGTAAAGACTGGAACGCCCTGGTAAAATATTATTCTCCTTAACAGTCCTTTTTTATAGTTCATTAATTTCTCCTTAATCTTCGGATATTATTGCCTCTGATCCGCTTAGAGCACACTTACAAGTTGGCCGGCAATGGGCAACCATAGCGTAGCTAAGCTTATAAAGGCCAACTGTATCCAGACTGTTGCCTTCGGCATATCAGTCATTTTGTAATAGCCGGCGGTATAAGTAATCAGCGGGATTGTATCAATCGGAAATAGATAGCAGTTGCCGGCACAGAGTCCTAAAGTAATGATCAGCAAGGCCGGATTGATGCCGGTCGTTGCTGCCAGACTGACAATTACTGGCGTCAGCACCGCAATCAGTGCTGGCGCCACCGGTACAATAAGCATAATGATGAAGGTCATCACGGCGACGAAGAAGACCCCTTCCATCGTCGTAACCGACATTGATGTGGGCAGGACTTCGTTCACAAACCACGCACTGACACCATTGTCCACAATTGTATTGGCAATACAGATTACCGTTCCAATCAGGATGAACGAGGTCCAACTTACCGCTTTCATATAGGTTTCCCAGGTTAGCACCTTAATCCCCGGTAAAAAGAAACACACGCAGCCAAAAAGGGCAACCACGGTAACTTCAATAATTGGTACAAAGGAACTGAGCAGCCATAAAAACATCATCCCGGATCCGATTGTAACTGCAATCACTTCGGTTCTTCCCATTTTTTCATTAACGGCGATAGTCGTCAGATAGTTTTTTATTTCAGCCGTTTCAATTTCAGCCGGCGGATAGATTTTCGTCAACACAAACCAGGCGAAAGGAATCATTATCAGCACGATCGGAATCCCGCAGACCATCCACTGAATAAAGGTAATCCGAATGCCGGTAAGATTCTGTAAGAGACCGATCGTCATAATATTGATGCCACTTCCTGCCGGTGTCGTGAGCCCGCCCAACATGACTGCAATGGGTATTCCAATCATCAGCGATTTGGCTGTTTGATTGCGGTCGGTTTCATTTTTGAACATATTTAAAAAACTGGCGCCAATCCCCATGAAGACGACTACAGTCGGGACATCAGTAATCACCGCTGAGACAATTGCTGCGGCCACCATAATCGCAAGTACTGATGTTTTTACGTCTTTTCCAAATTTTTTGATTAATGCATGTAAGATTCTCTGGACGATCGGCGTCGATGTCACGACTTCGGCCAACCCGAAGGATGCCAGCACAAAAAACAAGATGTAATTTGTAAACCCACTTAAACCCGCGGTCAGGTTTTTGGTGATCCCCAGGGTGGGTAACAGGGCCAGGCACAAAAAGCAAATCACGCCCACCGGAAGTGCCTCGGTAATGAGCATAATCAAAAAGAACAGTAGCAGCCCTATGGTGATGAGACCTTTATCAGCTAAACCAGCTGGTACGGGTAGAAAAAAAGCGGCAACAAGCACTGCCGCACTCATCAGTATCCCGAATAACTGTTTCTTATTCATAATCCACCTCCACTATTATTTAATCCTTCCCTTTAAATAACAAGAAGCCCATTCCTATTTCTGAAAAGGCTTCTTGTTTCAATGTCAATCGTTTTTTTACTGTGTTTTCAATATCATACGTTTAATTAAGCTTGCTTTCGTTCTGCGACTTCTTTGTTGATTTCTTCCATTCGCTTCGGTGTCAGCGTGTAGGTTGCAAACAGCAGCACTAATCCCAAAATCATAATGATCGCCGGGTATAAAGCAAAACCGTTTTTGATCCCCTGAATCAATTCTGGGGTAACTGCCATATCGGCAACGTAGTTTACCGAACCCAGTACCGCTGCAATAATGACCGATCGGATAAAGATGGATGCTTTGATCGGGAAACTAATCAGTGACATAATGAAACCGCGGGCATTCTTGCCGGTTTTCCATTCCCCATAATCAACGGTTGCTGAGTACATCGCAACGCCCAGTGAATCAGGCAAACCATAACCGATATAGGCAATAAACATAATAACCTTAAAGGCCGTTGCCTCAAGAGGCATCACCCAAACGATTAACAGTCCTACTACCAGTACACCCAATGCGATGATATAGGTATTTTTTTCACCAAGACGTTTGGCTACAGGGGCGGCAACCATGGCACCAAAGAAATTGACAATCGTCAGTCCGGTCATGAATAAGGCCAGTCCTGGTAAATCGTTGATGACATATTTGAAGTAGTAGAAGGCCATTCCATAAATAATAAATTTACCGAGGTATCGTCCCAATTCCACCAGCATCAGACCCATTAAAGGCGGATTAACTACAATCTGTTTAAGCATTTCGGCCACGGATAATTTTTCAACCGGTTGTCCTGACACTGCAACACTGCCATTTTGCGCATAGTCTTTGGTAATGACAAAATAAATTAGATAACTGGCAATCATGACCAGGCCCGTAATGACGGCCATATAGGTGTAGCCTAAAACCGGGTTGCCGGCGCTGGCACCAAGGGTGGCAATGGCTTTAACCCCAAAGTATGAAAAAACCAGGGTACCCAGTGCATTAAACATCCCTCTGTTACTAGCCATCGAAATTCGTTCTTCCCGAATAGTTGTCAGTGAATTGTTCATTGAAATATGGGCCGCATAAAAAACATTCCAAACTAAATGACTAATGACAAAACCGAGAAAAATGATCAGCGCGGTCATCTCTGCTGATCCTCCGAGTTGTGAGAACTCAATAACATAAAATAACGCAGCAATTGGGGGCCCGACAAGGAGCCAAGACCGGTATTTCCCCCATTTCATGTTGCTTTTTTCAAGAATGACACCAGCAGTAGGCACCGCAGCGATATCAAAAAGACTAGTCGCAAGCAGAACGATACTTACCAATGCTAACGGTATTTTCACGAAATCAGTCAGAAATGCGGCAAAAAACATAATTTCGATGGTGACCATCGTCTGAAATCCAAACGATGGTAATCCATAGAGATTGATAGCTGATTTTTTTAATGGTTGATTCATAAACTTTCTCCTTAAATTTCGATTTATTTAAGCGGTTACTAGTTCTTTTGCTTTGACAGCTGCACTCCCGGCATCCGGTGCATAACCATCGGCACCAATTTCATCCGCATATTCCGGCGTTACTGGCGCCCCGCCGACAATCACTTTCATCTCCGGATAAGCCGCTTTAATGGTTTGGACGGCTTCTTTTAAGGCTGGCATGGTGGTTGTCAACAAACCGGAACAAGCAACCAGGACCACCTTATTATTTTCTTTCACGGCTTCGACAAATTTCTCCGCTGGCACATCAACGCCCAGGTCAACCATATCAAATCCGGCACTTTCCAGCATCATCACAACCAGATTTTTGCCGATATCATGAAGATCGCCGGCCACGGTTCCCATGATACAGGTACCCAGTGAGCTGGAACCATCGCCAGCCATTACCGGTTTTAACACTTCCACCCCTTTAGACATGGCTTTAGCGGCAATCAGCATTTCCGGCACAAAGATCTCACCAGCTGAGAATTTATCACCAACCACACCCATGGAAGCAATCATCGCCTCCAGAATATCCTGGGCTTTATCGCCAGCATCCAGCGCTTCCGAAACGGCAGCCGCTATTTTTTTTGACTTTCCAGTTTCGACCAAACCTTTTACTTCTTCAATTTTTGACATCTTCAATTTCTCCTTGATTTTTGATTTTAATTTAAATGCAATGCAATGCACTTATTTTTATTTTAACCACCCGGAACCTGTGTGAGCTCCGGGTGGGCTGTTCTTTATTTTACAAAAACACCTTCCCGGAAGGCACCAATGTATTCCATGCAGTATTCATCTTCGCCCATCATCGCTTCGGTGGCAAACAACATTCCCATCATGTCTTTGTTGAGCGGATCAAGAATAAAGCTGTCCATGCCAGCACTCATGGCCAAAACAGCAAAGGCCTGATTGGCAATCCGACGGGCTGGCAAGTTAAAGGAAATATTACTGACCGCACCAGTGACATGGATGGTCGGATACTGCTTTTTAATTTCCCGGATCACTTCGGTCACCATGGTGATCCCATCTTCGGAGGTACACAGCATTTCAATCAAGGGATCAATATGCATCCGGGAGGGATCAATCTGATATTCTTTACATTTTGCCATTAAATCGGTGAACACTTCCAGTCGATCCTTAGCGGTTTTGGGGATGCCCTTGTCGCTGTTTAAGAGGGCCACACATTCCCATTTGCTGTCGGCCAGTACTTTAAAAGCCACATCAACCTTATCACCTTCTAATGACACCGAGTTAAAGAGTCCTGGTTTATTGCAATATTTCATCGATTCAATGCAGGTATAGACATTGGGACTATCCACTGCGATCGGGGTGTCCACGGCATCCTGAACGATGTCGATTAACCACTTCATGGTTTCCAGTTCGATGTCGTCATCCACCGAAGCACAGACATCGATGAAATCAGCTCCGGCTTCCGCCTGTTTGATGGCCAGGTTCCGGATGAACTCGGCATCTTTTGCTGCAATGGCCTTCCCGGTTGAGGGAATGGCACCGTTAATTTTTTCGCCAATAATTATCAATTTTTTCCTCCAAAAACTGTGATTTTATTTTTTCTGCTGTTAAAACAGTTCCGCACTCATCTTGTCGATGGCTTCCGAGGTCGCTTCGTAAACGCCCGGGAAGGAGCTGATCGGTGCACCTTGACTGAGATTAGGAATAAAGTAAAGCTTGCCGCACTCTTTACAGGCCCGCTCCACATGCTCCATAACAATTTCAGGAGTCCAGTCGGGAAAATCAATTTCACCGCTGTGCAGACCGCCCATAAATGAAATCTGACCGCCGTATTCTTTGATCAACTCGGGAATATTGTTGGTATTCATGACGCCCTGCCAGATATCGATCCCCATTTCAATCATGAAGGGCACCAGATTCACACCGTAGCTGTCACTGTGATGGACAATCAGTTCGACGCCGTTATCTTTATAGAAGCCATAGATTTTTTTGTAAGCTGGTAAAATAAATTCCTTAAAGGTCTCCGGCGACATAAATGAAGAAATCTGGCTGCCCCAGTCATCATGGTGAAATAATGCATCCGGGTGAAGGTTTTCAATAATCTGCTTAGCATAGGCCAGCTCATAATCGGTCAGATACTCAATCAGTTCATGCATGGCCTCCGGCTCTTCATAATAACTCATTAAGGCATCTTCCATTCCCATCAGATAATGGGTCAGCTCAAAGATCCCCGGTGTGATAAAGGCGGTTACAAACTTCTCATCGCGATCAACTGCCCTGGCATGAGCAATGGCTTCGGTCCAGCGTTCAGCTGGATAATTCACCGACGGAGCCTTAACGTATTCGCGCCACTCCGTAATATCATCCAAGACTTTATAGCCTTTTTCATGAACCGGAAAAGAGCCGATCTGACCTTCCGGCCAGCGGATGGTAATCCCCCAGGCATTTTTGACTTCCGTTCCCATAGGTGTCATAAAGGCTTCTTTGGGCGCTTCTCTAATCAGTTCCAGAAATTCATACTGATTGACAAACCGGTCCGGTTGGCCACCTTTAATCGTTTCCATTAAGTTTTGTCTTTTTGTTAGCATTTCATTCTCCTTCGAAACATAATTCTCAATCGGTACAAACCGATTTCGTACATTACTTATTTTGTACTATATTAGCACACTTTAAATGCGAACGCAATCCTTTTCGTACATTTTATTTATTGTACTATTTATTTCCTGTAACCATCTCGTTCCTTCTGTGCTATAATAACTTCATACTTAAAAAAATATCATAAAGAGGAACTCATGAAAAAATATAAAAAAGGCTTCCAGACTGAACAAGTTATTCTTCAAACCGCCAAACTATTGTTTTATAAAAACGGCTATGCCAAAACCTCGATGCGGGACATCTGCGCTGAATCTGGCATCCAACTGGGGACACTGACCTATTATTTCAAGAAAAAAAAGGACATCGCCGAACGAATCTATTCAGAATTCATTGTCAGACTTTTGTCCTTTGTCCGAACCAATACCTATCATATAAAAATGAATGGTATCCAAATCAATTTTCACAAGCAGATTTATCATTATCATGCTATTTACAATGATCCCCAAACCCGGGCTTTTCATGCTGAAATGCTACACTCTGAATATATTTACCAGGAAATTATCCTGAAATTATACAACCCTTATTTTCGCGATCTGCCCAACCGGATGACCAAAGCGGATTTTGATACCGCTGTTTTTGCGGATTCCTGTCTGCGCAAGGAGTTTGGCCTGCAATATATCAACGCCCCGCAAGCTAAAACAATCACTGAACTATATATCACCATTCAGACCATGACTGGCCGTTTAATGCGAATTCCTGAAGCAACAACCCAGCAGTATATCCAGGAAGCCCTGACCTTTTTTGAAAACAATGATGGCTCAGCAATCCGGCTGTTGCTGTAAAACCAGTTGTCTTGCTAATCCAACTGTTATTATAAAACTGATTTTTCTGCACTTAGAGCGGCTACGTTACCGCGTTGCAGATAGCCCTAAAATAAGAACTAGTCTCTTTTTTAAAAACTTAAAACTTTGCAAATGAATTAATTGATTAGTAACACGTTCTTTAATTCTAGTAAGTTTTTTCCTGTTATGCTATACTTATTAAACACTTCAGGATATTTTTATACAATATTCAACGTCGTACACCTTTGCTTTTTCGACATAACATATTAAAGAATTTTTAGTAAATAATCTAAGAAGAGGAAAACCATGGCAGTTTATAAAAAAAGCATCGAAACAAAAGATAAGATCATCACCACCGCATCGTCCCTGTTTTATCATCAAGGCTATAACGCCACCACCATTCGGGATATTGCCAGAGAGTCTGGACTATCGCTCAGCCGATTAAACTATCACTTTAACAGTAAAGCGGATGTGGCTGGGATGATCTGCAAGGAATTTCTCAAAAATCTGAATCGGGAATTATTCGACCAGATTCCCATAAAAACAAATAAAATCCTTCGTGATACAATCCATATCCGGACCTGGATCCGCATTTTTCTCTCTCACAACCAAACCATGAATTTTTACTACGAGCTGGCTTGTGAAAATATTCTCAGTGCCATGTTAATCGAATCCGATCACCAGCATTTCATCGAACAGGCTGATTTCTTAAAACTCAATTTAGATCCCCAGACCCTGCGGATGTATGCCCATATCTTTGTCGCTTCCCTGGTTCAGTTAATCCGGGCTAAAAAAGAAGGCGATCTTACTGTCGAAACCGAAGCGATCATCGAAATGTGCAATGTTCTGCATCTTAAATTATTAGGATTAGGTCAATCTGAACTGTATACAATTATTGCCGAAGCAAAAGTCTATGACAGCCGCATTCATTATCATCTGACTGATTTATCATCGATTCATCTTGACTATCATTAATAACACCGCTACTTTCTGATCATTTCATTACAGCCGTAGCGCTATGGCTGATCATCGATACTCGACCTATGATAAAAAAACCGCAACTGGATAATCATGAACCAGTCGCGGTTTTTTTCTTGTTTTCATTTTATCAAATAGCGTCGTGATATCGGCGGGACGGCTTATCGATTGGTCACAATTAAATCGGCCGATATTGGGTATGAAGTTAAAAAAGATTGTATTATGGAGGTAAGCGAACATGAATATTGAAGAGGTTATCAAAAATCTTAAAAAAATTGATGGTTCCCGGGATATCTGGCGGGATATCATCAAAGCCTTCGACGGCTTTTCCGTCAATGGGGTGACAGAGGTCGCCATCGAATCGCAAATGGATGACGAAATTGTCCATGCTTTTATCGATACCGACGGCTCTACCGGTGATCCAAATCGCCCTGGATCAGTGGGCCGATGGCAGCTACGTGGTCATCGATGCGTCGCAGCTTCGTTAAGCAACTTGTATCCCCGAAAAGTGCGGGTTGGGAACCCGATCGATTCGATTAAACGGTGATCACAAAAGCACTGCGCTCAATTGGATACAGCTGTCGGTAAATAACAACAGGCCCTGCTGCACCGGGCCAGTCATAGTCGTAGGCGATTATCTGCCAAACACCGGTCTATTTGCCGAAACGCTAAGACCGTTTGCTATAACGCATTGCTTTTATTATTTTGTGAAAATGGCCGTGCTCCTGTTATTTCCGGTGCTTCAGCTCTTCCCGGATGCGCCGATACTGGATCACCGGCCCATCCCCGGACAGCAGGTTTTCCTTTGAGATAAATGCCGAAGCTTTGGGTTTCTGGGTGATCACCACCCGCCTGTCCTGACGCTCGATCACCCGGTTGCCGAATTTTCCGAACCAGGCAATCAGAGCATTAACTGGCCTGAGTCTGGTTGAGCGGCAGTAGAAGCGGAGATACAGGATCGTGTTTTCATCATCCACCGGCGCAAAATAAATAATGACTTTGGTGGCTTCACTGATGTGGTTCATCCAGATGTTCGGAAACAGGAATTTCAAATAGGTGGGTTTGATGACGCAATCATCCGCCATTTTGGGCGTTTGACCCACATCCGTTTCATTATTGGCACTGGTTACCAGACCGCCGGGTACAAACTCAATTTTGGGACCGTTAACCAGGGTCTTGTTGCCCCGTCCAATGGTGTTGTGATGGACAAATGGTAGATGTATCACATCCAGCTGGTTTTCAATGCAGCGGGAATAATGGGTCGGCCAGTGATCCTCAATCTCGCTATAGACAAAGGAATCATCGATATCACCGTCAAAAAACGGCAATTCCCCGGTCTGTTTTTCCGGCTCCCCATACCACAGATAAATGATGCCGTGGCTTTCCCGGACCACGTAAGCCTTGACATTAAACCTGCTTAAATCGTCGGTAGAGGCCTTCCCGTTGGCCGGGACAAAGGTGCATTGGCCCTGGGGGTTAAACTGCAACCCATGAAACGGACACTGCAGGCATTCCCCCTGTAGCTTCCCAAGACTCAGCGCCGCCCCGCGGTGGGTGCACTGATCAACCACACAACCAAGTTCGCCGGCCCGGTTGCGAAACAACACGAGTTCCTGATTTAGACGTTTTACGCTGACAATCGCATCGGTTTTCACTGCCTTAGATGGTAGAATGGCATACCATTGATTATTAATCATCGATTCTTCCTTTCGATTTTGGTAACCTGCAGCTTTTTTTATTGATTAAAAATTCCCCGCCGCAGATCATTCATGCTGATTACTCTCTATTTTAACAGAAATCTCGCTCCAGGTGTTTGAATCGCTAAAAATCATCACCTTTTCCAGGAAATTTACCGCTATTACATGATTTTTTGACGCGACTAAGGACACTGTCAAAGCTGCCGATACTCGAGTTCCGATAACCGGCGGCCACTGACGCGACCCCACCGTTGGGCCAATGAATTCGCAGTATATGGCGGTTTATTCTGCTAAGCAAAGAACCCGGTTTTCATTTTGAAAACCGGGTTCTTTGCTTAGTTTGACGGGCTGATTTGAGCAAACCAGCCCGTTTTATTAAAATTATAAAAAGATTCGCATCCATTGACAGCACTGGCATCGTTCAGATCGGGAACGCATCCTTGCTATCGTTTAATGATTTCCGCTGAGCCGATGAAACCCGGCCGTTTGCCTGCTGGCAGCTATTTCGCAACTTACTGCTTTGATACCAGGAAACCCGCGGATGCTTAGAGCGGCAACTTCCTACATAATCGGGTCCATCGCCAGTGCTGGATGGTTTTTAGATTCCAGGAATTCCAATACAGCTTCTGAATCGGTGGCGATGGTTTCATCACAGACCATTTCGGCAAAGTTTTCAATCCCGGTCATCTCAAATACGGCTTTGTTTAAACGTTCCGCCACATCATCTTTCAATTCTTTGGGCATCCAGACGATTCGCGATAATCCGCCTTCAGCCGACATGAATTTCTTTGATCCGATCAGGAAACGGCCATGACCCATAAAGCCAGGGGTCTGAACGCCGCCGCCGGTCATTGATGCCAACTCACCAAAGGTCATCCCGACTGGTGATGATTCACCAAATTCGCGGTTGACAATGATGACGCCATTCGCTTCCGGCATAATCCCACAGATACATTCAAAGCAACCGCAGGAAGTCATCGGATCTTCGAGGATCGAATACAGGGTTACCCGTTCAACAGCACCCTGTGACGCCGATTTTACGACCTCATTAACCGAATTCCAGATACCCAGGCGTTCATCAACGGCTTCACCTTTGACAATCGGCTGATTGGGGCCCAATGGGTCCAGTTCTTTGGTAGCTTTGGCATCCAACCAGGATACTGCGCCGCAAAGACCGAGACGTTCCGGGGTGACCACGCAAACATGACTTGGTGCAAAGGACTGACATAATAAGCAGGTATAGAATTCGTCAACGCTGGCATCGGTTAATGCATTCATCCGGGCATCTCGCTCAGCATAAATCGGTTTAACCATTTCTTCGCCCAGCCGTTTGACATCTTCTGCATTGGTGTAAATGGTGATTTCACATTTATCTACAACTTTTTCAAAGTCGGAGCGCATTTTGGCATAAAGCACTTCGCCGATATGTTTTAAGCGGAAACCTTTTTCAAATGCTTCTTTCGTTAAACGAATCCAGGCGATGTTACGTTGTCCTACATGCATGGCACCGTCGATATAATTGGTGAAATAATGAATTCGTCTTTCCAGTACGGTTTCAAAATCTTTCTGCATGGCTTTACCGCCAACGGTCACCACGATTCCCAACGGCAAACGCACGACGTCTGCTCCGGCAAAGCTCGCATCATCAATATCTGGTCCGATCAGGGTAATTTTATGATCTTCCATTGCTGCCGGATCACCACTGGTCACCAGTTCCCAACACTCGGTTTTGTTGCCGCCAAATTCGGCAAACATGGTATCCTTACGGACGCGTTCGCCTTCAAATGCCGACGCCACCGAAACTGGCACATCAATCTTGGTGACTTTAATTTTAATTTCGCGAGCTTCAAGTGAGAACTCAACGGTTTTAGCATGATCAGCCTGGGTCATTAACGCACCGGGCACTTCTGGTACCGGAACATCAGCAATAACCGGGAAACCGAGCGCAATGGCTCCTGCGCCAACCGAGACAATCACTTCGTTTAATTCGCCAAAAGTATTGACAAAAGCCGGTACCCGATCTTTGGTGTAGGTCAGGAATTCCGGCAGTTTACCAGGTTCAATGCCGCCGAAGATCAGGGCCGCCCGAATCGCCACCGAAACGACATGGATCACCGAGGTCACTTCATGGCCTAAGGGGATGACCCGATAATCCAGTCCCATTTTCACACCAGCTTCTAAAGCTTGTTCGATGATATTCCCAACCATGAAGGTCAGTAATCCTTTTTCCTGATAATCTTTGACAATCGCGGCCAAAGCTGCCGGATCCGATGATTCACCTAACAGAACCGCAATCCCGGGAATATCGCCAGTTACCAGGGGGACCCCCAAAGACCGAATGATCGGATCGGCAACAAAACCAATGCCGGCATCATTGGCGTAGGGATCGCCATCCAGATAGCGGATCGCTTCAATAATTTCAGCGCCAACCGCGGTGGCAAGACCCGCATTTAAGGCATCTCCCAAATCTTCTTTATTGGTGATCAGACTTTTAAGAATGCCGACCGCTGCCGGTAAATCGCCCAGGGTTTTAATTTTAACGCCGGTAGCCGCATAAATGATCGGTAAGAAATATGCCGTATCCGGATAGCCGACTGCATGATCAGCGCCAAATTTTTCAATCGCTTCATTGACTGCGCCTTCGGTTAAACCGGCAACTGCATTTGAACCTGCATAAATTAGATCTGTCAAACTCATAATTTTTTCACTCTTCCTTTTCAAAGAAATTTATTTATCATTATATATTAAGCAATTTTTGTGCCAATCAAAAAAAATCCGCCGGTTTGACGCTCCAGGCGGATTTCAATGCATAAAAATCTTTTTGTGATGTCTATTTTTTTGACACTGTCAAAATATATTTTGACACTTATTGACACTTTTTTACAGTTTTTGACACCATCAGGCGCATAGCTCAGACATCATAAAATAATGTTATACTTTTTAATTTTATTGTAAAGTGTTTGGCGGGTAATTCCCAGTTTTTCAGCCGCTGCCGACTTGTTATTTTGGCAATTTTTCAGCACTCTGACAATCAGATCTTTTTGATTTTCGTTGATTTCGCTTTTAACCTGTCCCGTAAACACATTCATCGACTCAACACTATTGAGTTCTCTGACAATCGCGTCCTTAGAAATAATCTGCTCGTCGACTAAAAAGGTCAGTCTTTTGATCAGATTCTCCAGTTCTCTGATATTCCCCGGCCAATTGTAATTCATTAATTCCCGCAGACCAGTTTCATCAATCTTTTTCACAGCAGCGCCGCTTTCTCTGCTGATCTGATCCAGTATTTTGGTGGCCAGCCCGGGTATTTCCTGACTTCGCTCGCGTAATGGCGGCAGCACGATATTAATGACATTGAGCCGATAATACAGATCTTTTCTGAATAGACCTTCCTGGATCATCGCTTCCAGATTTTGACTTGTTGCCGCAATGACGCGGGTGTCAACAGTTTGCGTGGTGACAGCACCCATTTTTTCAAACTTTTTTTCTTGAAGAAAACGAAGCAATTTCGATTGAATTTCGATCGGAATCTCCGCGATTTCATCTAAAAAAACCGTGCCGCCCTGGGCCATTTCCAATTTTCCGATTTTTCCATTTTTGCTGGCGCCGGTAAAAGCCCCGGGTGTATACCCGAACAGTTCGGTTTCAAAAAAATTCTTGGGAATGGTCGTACAGTCAATGTAAATAAACGGTTTATCACTTCTGAGGCTTTCCTGATGGACAACTTCGGCAAACATTGTTTTGCCGGTTCCACTTTCTCCCCGCATTAAAATTGAGGCATCGGTTTTGGAAACTTTTTTTATATAACTCACGAGCGTCATCATTTCATCGCTGTCCACGACGACACCGGGGTCTTTAAGATCGCTCTCGGCCTGGTCACTGGCCTTATTTTTACTGTCAATCTGCTTTTCCAGCTCGGATATTTTATCCAGGAGCAGTTTAATAAAGTCAGATTCTACTGGGATAACCTGTCTTAGCACCGCCTTTGATTCGAGAATGGGGCTCTCGAAGATGATGTGTTCCTTACCGGAAATAAGCTGCTGCCAGATGGCCGGTTCCCCAGTCGCCAGAACCTCCAGATATTTTGATTCCCAGGCTAATGAAATGACATTGGTATCTTTTTTGAACGCCGATGACAAGAACTCCTGGTATTTTTTGTTGATCCGAACGACGATTCCGGCGTTATTAATTACTGCCAGATAATTGGGAATGCTGTCGATGATATTCTGGTTGAAATTGTCCGCTTCCAAAGCATTCTCCAGGGCATCATTGAGTTTCTTATTGTCCTGGGTCGAGCGCTGACTTTGGGACTGGATCTGGTTTTTGCTTTTGGCCAGTTTCAATGAGTTGATGGTCAGGTAAAGCATATTAATATCGGTTTTTCCATAATCGCTTTCGTCATGAAAGCTCTTTTTTTTCCCGCTTGCTCTGGTGACCTCAAATTCGCAATACGAGTCGCCCAGGGCGTTACACCGGACTTCTACCGCATCCATATCCTGGTTGCTGATGGTACTCACCGCGCCGGCCAGGATCCCCGCTTCAAAATAGCAGACCGGTTTACCCATATTTTCCATATCACTGCAGGTAAAACAATCATCCAGGCGAAAGACAATTTTTTCATCGGACATGTCCGTAATGACGATTTGACCAATACCCAACTCCATGATTTTTTCGGATAAGCTGTTGTAATCTGTCACATTCAAACTACGCCCGACGTTTTTGGCGGTATTATAATAGATTTCTTCCTCAACGGCCTTGGCATTCTGACTGGTATTGGCCAGATTCAGCACATTTTTCAGATTTTTTTCAACTTGATTGTAATTTTGATAATTCACAATACCATTATTAAACATCGCCATCGCTCCTAAAATTTATGGATTTGATAAAAGAACCGATCCGTCCAGTCTTTTTCTTTATTATAGCTGATGTTTGGCTGATGATCAAGGGACCCGTTCATGACCTTTCACTCGCTGAGAGCTATTTTACTTCCATACTTACTTGAACATGTTTGCGCACTTCAATTTCTTTTTGCATCTCAATCACATCACTGTCTTTCATTTTCATCAAAAGCAGTGGGATGATCGCCATCGCCATCAAAATTGCCGGAATCACGAAGAAGGCCGTGGTCATATTGCCAATAATTTGATCCGTTACGTTCATTTCTGCACTATATTCAATAAAACCGAGCACAAAGGTAATAATCAGACCGCGGATAAACAATGACATCTTGATGGAAAAACTTAATAATCCCATGATAAAGCCGGTGGTGTTTTTTTTAGTCGAAAATTCCGCAAAGGTGGCTGAATTGGCATAAAGACTGGTAGGTCAGACCGAAGGAAACGCCATAGCAAAATTGACTCAGACCCAGACAAACCATCACGGTCATTGCATTGGGAGAAACCAGCATGGCGACAATCATAAAAACTGCTGCTCCTGCCATCCCCAACATGCTTGTGCCCCTGGTACCGAACTTTATCACAAAGGTTTTGGATAACAGCGATCCCAACAGACAACCAATATTGATAAACAACAGCATGTTGCCAATCGCAACTGGATCTTTCAGAACAATTTTACAATAATACGCTACCAGTGCCAACATCAGGTAATACCCGCTCAAACGCATAAAATCACAAAACAACACCGAAATCAGCGGTGGATTCTTGCCAACGCCTTTAAACATATCAATAACGGTGACCGTCTGTTTAGCAACCGCTTCTTTAGCCGCTACCTGGGGCAGGTCATAACCATCGGTTATTTTAAAATGAATAAAATAACCAACACACATCAAAACACCTAAAATGACAGCCGTAATTGTGTAACCAATCAGTTGACCTCCGCCCCCGAAAGCAGCAGCAAAAAACATAATCATGACAATGATCAGTTTGGATCCTATGATCCGACCGGCATTCATCCAGGCTGCAATTCTGCCGGAGATATGGGCACGTTCGGTGGGGTCATCGGTCACTGCTCCAGCCAGGGCCCGGTTAGCGGTATAGAATATATTCCAAAGCGTGTGTGAGATTAAATAGCAGATCGTAAAAATGACCGCTGCTGTCATTTCACTCCCAAACTGCGTAAATTCCAGAACAAAGAAAATAGTCGCAATGGCCGGTCCAAACAGCAGCCAGGAGCGATATTTCCCCCATTTAAAATCAGACTTATCAACAATACCTCCGGCAATAAAAGCTGTGATTAAATCACCCATACTGGTAATCGACACAATCGTTCCGGCCATGGCAACATTGAGTTTCAGTACGTCGGTTAGAAACACCATCATAAAGGCCAGTTCCATTGTGACCATTAGTGAGAAGAACATGTCCCCAACACCAAAGAAATTCTTTATTTTATTATTCATTCTGATCATTGTCATGATCCTCCTAATTATTCTTGTTTTAAACGTTTTCCTATTTAAAATTACACTTTTTAATTCCCTGACGAGACTCGAAGAAAATCTTCGAGTCCGCAAGGTTCATCAAAACTAAGCAACCAGTTCTTTCGCTTTAACGGCAGCACTTCCAGCATCCGGAGCATAACCGTCGGCACCAATTTCTGCAGCATACTCAGGAGTCACCGGAGCACCGCCACAATCACTTTAAAGCCGGTTAAACCGCTGGCTTTAATGGTTTGGACCGCTTCTTTTAATGCTAGCATGGTGGTAGATAAAAGACCTGAACAGGCAACCAGAGTGACATTTTCATTTTCTTTAATGGCTTCTACAAACTTTTCTGCCGGTACATCGACACCCAGATCGACCACAGTAAAACCGGCACTTTCAATCATCATCGTGACCAGGTTTTTACCGATATCGTGGAGATCCCCAGCGACGGTCCCGATGATACAGGAGCCCAGTGATGAGGCACTATCTCCTGCCATCAACGGCTTCAGCACTTCGACCCCTTTAGACATCGCTTTAGCGGCAATCAGCATTTCCGGGACAAAGATTTCACCGGCTGAAAACTTATCGCCAACCACACCCATGGAAGC
>PGZR01000154.1 GCA_002841405.1 Firmicutes bacterium HGW-Firmicutes-4
ATAAAGGGGAGGAAAACCTCCCCTTGGTGTGTATTGATAATAATGGTAGTACATGCTGGTATCAATTACGAAATAGTTGCGTATGAAGTGTTTAGGTTTTTTATTTCATGATCACATAGCAGCAATAAAGATAAGGCGTTTTGGAAGAATAAGTTCCTAAACTACATGACCATTTCTAAATCTTCATCTTCACAATCACGGTCCTGACGATCCATAAGAGCGTTGAGGATCAGTTCAGCCAGTCGGATGGCACCTTTGTAACCAACGATTGGCATGTAAGAGTGAACATAACGGTCGATGATCGGGAAGCCAACCCGAACCAGCGGAATGTCTTCAGCACGGGCAACTTGCTTGCCGTGGGTGCCGCCGATTAATAAGTCAACCGGATCATTTTTAATCCATTGGTGAAGTTCAAATAAGTCACCGGCTTGTTTGGCGGTACAGCCTTCGACGCCGAATTTTTCCAGTAAGGCCGCGGCTTTTCGGTCAAAAGCTGCTCCGGGGGTACCGGTTACCATGTATTTGGGGATCATCCCCATTTCCAGGGTGATTTGAGCCATGCCTAAAACGGTGTCCGGATCCCCGAAAATAGCGACGGTTTTGTTGTTGGTATATTGATGTGAATCCAACAGGATATCCATTAACTGGCCCCGTTCTTCTTCAATTTCATAAGGGACTTCATTTTTAGAGAACTGGTTCAGGGCCATAATGAAAGCATCCGTATTTTCCACGCCAATTGGCAGTGGCAGCGTTTTGTATGGCACCTTGCATTTCTTTTCGAGAAAATCCGCCGGGAATTCTGAGGTCAGTTCCCCTAAGCCCAGGGTCAGTTCACAGTTGCCCAGATCCCGGATATCGGGAATGGTGGTGCCGCCCTTGGGATACATGGTGTAATTACCGGTCATTGGGGCATCTAAAACGCCGCTGGTATCGGGCAGCATGATGAACTCAGTACCCATCAGCTTCATTAGCCGTTTCATTTCCCGCATGTCACCAGGATTAACAAATCCCGGGAAAAGGGCCAGCTTACCATTTTTTTCGCCTATTGCAGTCGATAGATATTTAATAAATCCGGAGATCATGTTATAATAACCGGTAATATGTGAACCAACATAACTTGGCGTATTGGTGTGAACGACCAATTTGCCTTCAGGTACTTTCGCATCCTGGATGTAACCGTTAAGGTCATCCCCGATGGTTTCACTTAAACAGGTGGTATGAACCGCGATGATCTCAGGGTCGTAAATATCAAAAATGTTTTTAATCGCCGTTTTCAGATTGGAGCCGCCGCCGAATACGGATGCGCCTTCAGTAAATGAACTGGAAGAGGCAATGGCGGGATCTTTAAAGTGCCGGGTTAAAAACATGCGATGAAATGAACAGCATCCTTGCGAGCCATGGCTGTGGGGCATACATTGGTGAACACCCAGGGCTGCGTACATAGCGCCGACTGGTTGACATGTTTTTATCGGATTGATCCGTAGGGTGGATCGGTCCGATAATTTTTTTGGGGTTAATTCTAACATTATTCCATACCTCCTAAGCTGCCGACTAACGTGGGCTCACTTTTCCAGGGCGCCTGAACCATGTTCCAGACCGGGGTGTAAGTGGCCATTGTAATGTCTTTGGCGAAATTTAATGCTCCTCTGAAGCCAGCATAGGGACCGCTGTAATCATAGGAATGTAATTGTCGTGAGGGAACACCTGATTTTTGAACAATAAATTTGTCTTTAATCCCCGAGAAGAAAATATCAGGTTTTAACAGTTTTAAAAATTCTTCGGTTTCAAAATGGTTGAAGTCATCCGTGATGATGGCCCCTTCAGAAATATCGGACCATAAGCCGTCATATTTTTCCAGCGGCACACCCGCGGCTTTCAACGCTTCTAGTTTTTCTGGGGTATGGAAGGTTTTATAGTTGGTTTCGTCCTTGGTGACAGTAATACTTTCAATGTTTTTAGAATCGGCATCGATTTTTATGGTGGGGATGACATCACGACCTTCGTAGTCATCACGATGGCCAAATTCATAGCCGGCCAGGATCACATCGACACCGAGGTATTTTAATAGGTTGATGTAATGATGGGTACGCGATCCACCGACATAGACAGCGGCTTTTTTACCATCCAGTTTAGATTTGTAATAAGCCATGCCTTCTTCGATTTCGTCCAGTTCTTCAGCGATAACCGCTTCCGTTCGAGCTAACAATTCCGGGTCGCCGAAGTAGGTGGCAATATCCATTAAGGATTTTTTAATGCTTTCCAGACCGATGAAATTAACCTTGATCCAGTCCATCCCGTATTTAGTTTTCATCATTTCGGCAATATAGTTGATTGAACGGTGGCATTGAACCAGGTTCAAATCGGCGGTGTGGGCATTTTTAAGATCGGCATAGCTACCGTCGCCAGTCATCACGGAAACAACGTGATAGCCGATTCGCTTTAAGATCCGTTCAACTTCCCAGCCATCACCACCGATATTGTATTCACCTAAAAGGTTAATCGAATATTTTTGTGGTTCAGCATCACCGGTACCGATGATGTATTTCATCAGACCGTTGTTGGCGATATGGTGCCCGCCGGATTGGCTGACGCCCTTATAACCTTCGCAGCTAAAAGCCAAAACCTTGATGCCATATTGCTTTTCGGCTTCTGCGGCAATGGCGTGAATATCATCGCCGATTAATCCGACCGGACAGGTGGAGCTGATCATGATACATTCCGGGTTGAAGATTTCAACCGCTTCTTTAATGGCTTGTCGCAATTTCTTTTCGCCCCCGAAAACAATGTCAGTTTCTTGCATGTCGGTGGAAAAACTGTATTGGGTGAAATCTTTGGTGTTTTCATCACCCTTGGCTTTGTTTCGCCTCGTACCCCAGGTGTAGTAAGCACAGCCGATGGGGCCATGAACGATGTTGACAACATCTTTTAAGGGACCGGTAACAACCCCCTTACAACCAGCGTAGCAGCAACCACGATTGGTCATAATCCCGGGAATCGCCCGGGTGTCAGCAGCGATGACTTGCGGTTCGCCGCCGTCAATTTCAATGACATGTTCTTTTCGGTTTTTATATATTTTAGAGCTATATTTATCGAGTACCTTATCTCTTGAATCCATTCAAATCACCTCTTTCTAAAATGCATCGGCATTTTTTTCGCCACTTCGTACCCGAATGGACTCTTCAATTGGGATGACGAAAATTTTACCATCGCCAGGGTTTCCGGTTTGATTGTTGTCAATGATAATGGAAACCACCTTGTTGACGTCGTCATCTTCACAAATTACGGTGAAGAACCGTTTCGGAATTAAACGGGATGATTCTGTTAGTGCTTCGCCAACGGTTGAGATGGGCATTTCACCTGAGTCAACAATATCCTGGATAATGGATAAATCAATGGTTTTCTTGCCGCGACCAAGCACCTTTAAACAGGTAAAAGCGGGATAGCCGTCTTTGACTAGGGCTTCTTTGGTCTGGTTCACTTTATTCTGCCTGATAATCGCCATAACTTCTTTCATGTGCTTCCTCCTTCTACAGGCCGGCTGTTCCAGTACTGATTGTATACGCTTCTTCTACCGGAGAAATGAAAATACGACCATCTCCAAAAGTACCATCCTTGCCAGTTTTTGCATTTTTCATAATTATTTTAACAACATCATCTTTGTCTTCATCTCTAACAATGCAGAGGAGCATCACTTTAGGGATTTCATCATAATAAACGTCCCCAACCTTGATTCCTTTTTGTTTCCCCCGTCCATATACATCCAGTTTTGTTACGGCTGAGAATCCAGCGGATAACATTTCGGATAAAACAACTCCTGTTTTTTCAGGTCTGATAATTGCGCGTACCATTAACATCGTGTCAACCTACCTTTCGTGATTCAAATCTAAATTAAATTCTTACTAAATATCCATTAAGCCATGTTCCATCAACAGCTCTTCCAAACGATCCTGGTGCATTGGGGTTGGAACAACAAACATTTTGTTACTGTCGACAGCAGCCGCCAGATTACGATATTCCTGAGCCTGAACGGCGGTATCGTCAAATTCCAGCACGGTTTTCTTATTGATTTCAGCTCGCTGAACCATGTTGTCCCGGGGGACGAAGTAAATCATCTGGCTGCCCAGTTCTTTGGCAAAGGCATCAACTAATTCTCTTTCACCATCAACATTACGGCTGTTACAGATGATTCCACCTAAACGAACACCACCGCTTGAAGCGTATTTCTGAACCCCTTTGGCGATATTGTTAGCAGCATATAAGGCCATCATTTCACCGGATGCAACGATATAGATTTCTTGAGCTTTTCCTTCACGGATTGGCATTGCAAACCCTCCGCAAACAACGTCACCCAGTACATCATAAAATACATAATCCAGATCTTCGGTGTAAGCACCTAATTGTTCCAGCATCCCGATGGAAGTAATAATCCCCCGTCCGGCACAGCCAACACCTGGTTCAGGTCCACCTGATTCCACACATTGAATGCCGCGGAAGCCTGGTTTTAAGATGGCATCCAGTTCAATTTCTTCACCTTCTTCGCGAAGCGTATCCAATACGGTTTTTTGTGCCAGACCACCAAGCAACAACCGGGTTGAATCGGCTTTTGGATCACATCCAACTACCATGATGTTTTTGTCCATTAAACCAAGTCCTGCGGTGAGGTTTTGA
>PGZR01000155.1 GCA_002841405.1 Firmicutes bacterium HGW-Firmicutes-4
AACACCTAAGAAATGATTATAAATAAATAGTGGGGTTAAAACAAATATGTTAATACTAATTGCGATTATTTTAGGTTTTTTAATTGGAAAAATTCGAAGAGGAAGCCTGCATGGCTTCACAGTCAGAAAAATTTCCTTGTTACCTGTAGGAATTTTAGGGTTGGTGTTGCAAATTGCCTTGCATCTTTACATATACACCGGAGGTATTTCACTGGTTGAACCCTATCTCGAAATTGTCAACTTTGCCAGTTATATCCTGATATTGGTAATGCTGGTCTTTAATCTGGATGACTTTTGGGTTATCCTGATGGCTGTTGGGATTACCTCGAATTTTGTGGTGATCTTTGTTAATGGTGGTCACATGCCGGTTGCTCAGGGGATTATTGATATTTTACCAGCGGCCTTTGGTGAACAGATTACCCAGGGACTGAACCCCTTATACTCACTGATTCAACCTAATACGCTGTTATGGTTTTTAGGTATCAACCTGCCCATTCCAGTTCCCTATGTGCCTCTGGTCATGAGTCTTTACGGATCTGTCGCTGGGGTTACCGTTGGTACCATTGTGACGCTCATCGGCTTAATCGGTTTTATCCAATATGTGATGAACAAAAAGGCCTCAATCATGCATGACGAACGAAATGATCATGGCGAAGATGAGGGGATTTTTGGTGACGATGAAGATAATGGATTTGACGGTGTCTCAATCCAGAACAGTTATCAGGAAGGTTATGATGAACCGGAAGATATTGACGATTACTACCGCGATATGGCCACAACCGGCGGCATTCGTGGCGATCGGGATGAAAATGCGACGATGGTCATACCGACAGAAGTCTTTAACTCGAACGAAAGTATTGGAGCTCGGGATAGCTTTGAAACCAGACTGATTCCAGCCGCCCTTGATGGGGTGGACTCTGAAATTGGGACTGAAACCGAAGAAATTATTATTAGTAAAAATGATGGTCAGGAAACCCGGGTTATGGAACCGGTTGATGATGGCAGTACCAAGATTATCAGCAATATTCAGGAAGTGGGCGCCTATGTTAAGGGCGATAAAGAACTGGAAGCCGCCGATATGGAAGAGATTCTTAACAGTGATGACGCCGGATTCTTTACCAAGAAGTATTACGAGGAAAAACTGGCAGTTGAGAAAGAGCGGCTGATTCTGCAAATGCGGGAGATGGAACTGAACAAGGTGGCTAAATCCCTCAGCGATCCCGATGGCGAACCCCATCCGGTACCGGAATCAGATTTGCGAATTGTGGAAAGTTTTAAACTGACTGACCTCGACCAGCCCTTTGTTTTGCGCAGTGAAACCAACAGCTATGATAGCGGCGTAAAAAGTAAAGACGAGGAGGATGTGGAGTTTTCGGAAGACGAGATGCTCAATGTCTGGCAGCGACTGAATCTGGAAGACGAAAAACGTAAAGCAGAACGACGAAAACAACTGATGCGAGAAACCAGTAAAGAAGCGGAATCGCTGATTAACGGAACGCCCCGAGATGATGTGGGGATTCCCTTGAAGGAAATTGAAGAAGTAACTGAACCAGTTGTGGGGCGGGTATACGAAAGTACCAGTGAAGACAAGGAAAAAATGCTGGCAAACATGGATGATAATGAACGAAAAGACTTTCAGGAAACGGTAGATGAAAGAAAACGGGCCGGTTATGAACTGGTTGAACTGAAACTCGATGGCAAAGATGTGGCCTTTTGGCGCAAGAAAAAATAAATAAACGATAGAAAATAAAGTAAGGGGACTGTATAAAAAAATACAGTCCCTTTAAAATTATATAAGTTTCATTAAAGAGAGTATGCTATAATAAAGTTTAATGTATAATTATAGCAAGAAAGTTACAAAGGAGTGAAAGTATTGGGAATTTTAGATCAGATATTTGATAGCAATAGAAAAGAATTAAAGCGGATGCAAAAAAAGGTGGACCAGATTCTGGAGTTAGACAGCCGTTTCGCGGCGATGAGCGACGATGAATTAAAAGGTCAAACCCCGATATTAAAAGAACGACTTGCGCAAGGGGAAACTCTTGATGATTTATTGGTGGATGCATTTGCCACGGTTCGAGAAACTGGCGCCCGGGTCCTGGGAATGAAACATTTCCCGGTTCAGTTGCTGGGGGGCATGGCTCTCCATGAAGGCAATATTGCCGAGATGAAAACCGGGGAAGGTAAAACCCTGGTATCAACCCTGCCAGCCTATCTGAATGCCCTGGACGGCCGCGGTGTCTACATCGTCACAGTTAATGATTATCTGGCTCGACGTGACAGTGAGTGGATGGGAAAAATTCACGAGTTTCTGGGATTACGAGTGGGTCTGGTTGTCCATGGCTTATCTTTTCAGGAAAAGCAGAATGCTTATGCCTGCGATATTACCTACGGAACCAATAATGAATTCGGTTTTGATTACCTGAGAGATAATATGGCCTCGGTCAAGGCCCAGCAGGTTCAACGGGAACTTAATTATGCCATCATCGATGAAGTCGATAGCGTGTTGGTGGATGAAGCCAGAACGCCGCTGATTATTTCTGGCAGCGGTGACAAAAGCACAAAACTGTATGCCCTGGCCAACAGCTTTGCCAAAAGCTTGAAAGCCGATGATTATATCAGAGATGAAAAAGCAAAATCAGTGATGTTATCAGACGAAGGAGTCATTAAAGCAGAAAAGTATTTTAATCTTACCAATCTGGCTGATATGGAAAACATGGAAATTTCCCATCATATCAACCAGGCTCTTCATGCCAATACGCTGATGTTTAAAGACCGGGATTATGTCATCAAGGATGGTGAAATCATTATTGTCGACGAGTTTACTGGACGTTTAATGCCGGGCCGACGTTATTCCAATGGTCTTCACCAGGCCATTGAAGCTAAGGAAAATGTTAAAGTCAATCGGGAATCCAAAACCCTGGCAACCGTCACCTTCCAGAACTATTTTAGAATGTTTAATAAATTGTCGGGGATGACCGGGACTGCTAAAACTGAAGAAGATGAGTTCCAGACCATCTACAACCTCAATGTTTTGTCGATTCCGACCAATAAACCATTGATTCGTCAAGACCTCAATGACTTGATTTATAAAAGTGAGCAAGGGAAGTATCTGGCTGTCACTGAAGAGGTCAAACGGCGCCATGCCACCGGCCAGCCAATTCTGATCGGGACCATTTCGATTGAAAAGTCGGAATTGCTCAGCACTTATTTGAAACGTTCCGGGGTAAAGCACAATGTCCTAAATGCCAAATTTCTGGAAAAAGAAGCGGAAATAGTCGCCAATGCCGGTCAAAAAGATGCTGTCACCATTTCCACCAACATGGCCGGTCGTGGGACCGATATTGTTCTTGGTGAAGGAGTCATCGAGCTGGGTGGCCTTCATATCCTCGGCACCGAACGTCATGAGAGTCGTCGAATCGATAACCAGCTCCGTGGTCGGGCTGGTCGTCAGGGTGATCCCGGTTCCTCTCAGTTCTTTGTCTCACTGGAAGATGATCTGATGCGGGTATTTGGATCAGAAAAAATCCAGGGTCTGGTTGAGTCCATTGGTCTGGACGAAGAAACCCCCATCGAAAACAAAATGCTCACCCGCGGCATCGAGAATTCCCAGAAACGGGTCGAAGGCCGTAACTTTGACATTCGGAAGCATGTCCTTCAATATGATAATGTCATGAACCGCCAGCGTGAGCTTATTTACGAACAGCGGCAACAGGTGATTGACGGCAAAGACATGGAAAATGAAATCTGGAGCATGACCGAAACCCTGATTAATGCCTATGTCAGCATGTATACCGGCGATGGCCAATATTACGACGATTGGGATCTGGAAGGCTTACACAAGCATTTGGAGGCCAACGTCCTGCCGAAGGAGAGCTTAACCCTGCCGGAAAAACCCGAGAGTACCGAAGTATTGGTGGAAGCAATTCTGGGCGAGTGCCGAAAAGTGCTGGAAGATAAAAAAGAAAAACTGGGTCTGGAACAGCTTCAAAATATTGAACGGATGATCCTGCTAAGGAGCGTCGATGCTGCCTGGATGGAACACATTGACAACATGGAACAGCTGAAACAGGGGATCGGACTGCGGGCCTATGGCCAGAATGATCCGGTTAAAGAGTATACCAAAGAGGGTTTTGACATGTTTGACGATATGATCATGCGAATTCAGGAAGATACCGTCAAATACCTGTTCAACCTCAATATCCAGGTTGCCCCAGTGACAGAAGAACAGGCAAAGGTGGTGGATTTCAGTCAGCTGAAAACTAATGAAAATCAAATTGAGGGAAAACCGGCCGGACCGGCCAGTGCCCATGATAAGGTCGGCCGCAACGATCTTTGTCCCTGTGGTAGCGGAAAAAAATACAAGAAATGCTGTGGCGCATAAAAACAATTAAGGTTGTCGTTAAACTACCGTACCGACCAATTGTTAATCTGTTGTTCGCCGCGGAATCGGACAGGCTTTGCCATGTCCGCTCCGATGCGTACAACATGATGTAACAATTGTCGGTACTGGGTTATCTTTTTTGATGATCTTAAATAATTTTCATAATTATTTAACAATAAAAAAAGAAGGGGTGTGATAGTGATGATAGATTTGTATGAAGAAAAACAGATCATCAATGCAATGGAAACGAAACTGAAGGAAATGGGGAATTCACTTTGACTTG
>PGZR01000019.1 GCA_002841405.1 Firmicutes bacterium HGW-Firmicutes-4
CGCCAATTTATTGGGTGGAATCGCCACGATTCTGGCCAAAGAAGCTAGCTTATCGGGGAAACTTAAGGCGGACTATTATGTTTTTGAAACCGATGAGCGCTATCTGCCCTTGATTTATGCCCAATTGCCGGCCGAAAACATGCTGATCACCAATTTACAAAAAGATCAGGTCCAGAGAAATGGGGATCCGGATTTTATTATCCGTAAATTAAAAGAGGTTGTGAATCCCAGGATGACACTGATCCTCAATAACGAAGAACCGCGATCCCGATTTTTCGAGGAAATCGCCCGTCACTCCATTTATTATGGGGTTTCCCGTCACGATGAATCATTCATCAAGGGTGCGGATTACCCAACCCAGGCCTGTCCGAAATGCCATCATGATATGAGCTTTGACTATTACAATGTCGACAGTATCGGTGCTTTTCATTGTGACTTTTGTGGTTTCGCCAGTAAAAAAACACCAGACTATCGGATCACCGATCTGAACTTTAAAGAGCAAACCTTTAAGCTGAAGGATGTGCTCTTCCACATGCCCTATGATTTACCGTTTATGTTTTATAATTATGCGGGTTCGCTGGCTGTGTGCGAAGAAATTTGCGGGATTGCGCCTGCGGCGGCAGCCAAGGCCTTTGAAAATTTCAAAAACATTGGCGGTCGCTTTGAGATCTTGACCTATAAGAATAAAACCATTAAATACATGCGGATTAAGCAGGAAAATCCCGATACCCTTCAGAGTGCTTTAAATATTATGGCTTCTGACCCGAGTGAAAAAATGGTGGCGTTGGGTTTGTATGTGGTCAATGACTTCATACCTCATTACATCAACACCTTCTATGCCTTTGACTGTGATTTCAAACCAGTGGTTGAATCAAATGTGGAGCGCTATCTGTGTTTCTCTGAGCATGTTTCCTATGATACCGCCAATCGGCTGATCTATGATGGGGTTGCTAAAGAAGCGATCACGATTATGGACAGCGATGATATAAACGAAATATTCGCCGAAATTGACAAGGCCGAAACCGATAATATTTATTTGATTACCTGGCTTTCCACCTTTGAAAAGATGAAAAAATTTATTGAAGGAGGACAGAATTAATGGAACAGACCATAAAAGTCGGTTGGCTTTTTAATAATATGTTTAACCTTCATGGCGACCGGGGTAATCTGCTGGCGATCCGGGCCGAAGGAGAACGGCGGGGCTACCAGGTTGAAGTCGAACAGATTAACCTGGAAACAGCGACCTTTAACCCGAGCGATTTTGATTTTCTATTCTGCCCACCGGGAGAGATTGAACATTTTGCGGTGGCGGCCGCCTATCTGGAAGCGCATCGCAAAGAACTGATGGATTATATTGAAACTCGGCCGATGCTGGTTACCGGAACATCGGTAGCACTTTTTGGAGAAACAATCACGCGGGATGATCAGTCCACCATCAGGGGATTGGGCATTATTGAGATAGATACTCGGGAAAATCATGCCGTTTATGGCGACGATCTATATTATAGCTGTCAATACAATGGCAAAGAAATGGAAATCGTTGGCAGTCAAATTCAAATGATCGATCTGGATATCAAAGAAGAGTCGCCATTTGGTCGGTTGAAATATGGCTACGGTAATAACGGCGAGACTCGATTTGAAGGTGTTATCAGCGGTAAAGGTATTTTTACCAGTACCCTGGGCCCGGTGCTGGTTTGCAACCCCTGGCTCACTGAAGAAATCATCAATTTAATTGAATCCAATAAGAACTGGCCGGTTTGGGAAGACCATCGGGATAATACGCTGGAGCTGGAGTCCTTAAAATCCAAGATCGTCCACATTGAAAAAAAAGAAACGCGGTTGAAGGACATCACAGTACGCTAGCATAAATACGACTAAGAACTTGAATCAAGTATTTAACCGAGGCATTTAACTTGGAATTAAAATTAAATTCAGAGAAAGAAATAAACGTGAAAAAGAAAAAAGTGATTATTGGATTGAGCGGTGGCATCGACAGTGCTGCATCTGCTTATCTGTTAAAAAATGAAGGTTACGAGGTAATTGGCGTAACCTTTAATTTTTTAGATGCTGAAAATACCATTAACGCGGCCGGACTGGTGGCGGAAAAACTGAAAATTGAACACCATGTGCTGGCGGTCCAAAAACAGTTTAAGGAAAAAGTTGTTGATCCGTTTATAGCCGGCTACCAGCAGGGGGAAACACCCAACCCCTGTATGCTCTGCAATCAGAACATGAAATTTAAACTGCTGGGGGAATTTGCCGCGGCTAATGGTGATGCCATGATTGCCACCGGACATTATGCCGAAATCCGCAAGTATAAAAATGAGTATCAGCTTTGGGCCAGTCCCAACCCGAATAAGGATCAGTCATATTTTTTATATCATTTGGATCAGGAACGGCTGGGGCGCTTATTGTTTCCGCTGAATCGTTTTGAGTCCAAAGCCGCAGTACGCGAAATAATCCTCGACTTACTGCCGGAGCTTTCCCGGGGTAAAGAAAGCCAGGGGATTTGTTTTATCCCGAAGAAGGGTCATGGTCTATTTCTTAAAGACGCAGTATTTGGAAATAACCCCACCGCCCCCGGTAATTTTGTCGATATCACTGGAAAAATACTGGGCCGACACCCGGGAATTCATCAGTTTACCCTCGGTCAAACCCGGGGTTTAGGCATAAACAGCGATCAACGGCTGGCGGTGGTTGAGGTGATTCCCGCCACCAATACCGTGGTGCTGGATGAAGAACAGGCTTTGTATCAGAGTTGCATTTTTGTCGATGAGCTGATCATTCAGTCGCCAAAGGGTCTGCCAGAAACAGGTTTTACCTTTAAAACCTGCCGCTGGGGTCACGAATATGAAGGCCGCATCGAACGAATTTCCCGGACTCAGGCCATCGTCCACAGCCATGTTCCGGTCCGGGCCCCGGCCCTGGGTCAGGCCCTGGTTTTTTATCAGGGCCGTCAGGTTCTTGGCGGCGGAATCATAAAACGGTTTTAATTCCAGTGACCCTGAGGTATAATAGAAAAGATTAGGAAGAATTAATCGCCTAACCACTCGAAAAGATTAACAAATGATGGGAAATGTCGATAAAAGTAAGGATAATGTCATGTTTGAAGTGAGTTGACGTGAACAGCAGGTTGCAGAAACAGCGGGTTATCTTTTGGTAAACAAGTAGACAAACTAAGGAGTTTTATATAGATGGGAAAATTATTTGGTACCGACGGAGTACGTGGTGTATATGAAAAAGAACTGACCCTGGAGTTGGCCTATGGTTTAGGCCAGGCCGGGGCCAGTGTCTTGGGAATAAACGCCCACCGCCCCAAAATTGTGATTGGTATGGATACCCGGGCGTCCGGCAAAGCATTGGAACAGGCCCTGGCCAAGGGCATTGTGTCTGTCGGTGGCCAGGTGGTTCTGGTTGGAGTTCTGCCAACCCCGGCGATTGCGGTGATTACCAGAGCGTTAAAGGCAGATGCTGGCGTGGTTATTTCAGCCTCCCATAATCCCTATGAATTTAATGGAATCAAATTTTTCAATGCTCAGGGTTTTAAGCTGCCTGACGCGGTGGAAAATGAAATTGAATCCATTATTCTGGAAAAACAGGAAGTGGTATTAAAAGACGGCGGTAGTATCAGTCAACTGGAAAAATCGGAAGCCTTTTATCTGGATCACATCAAACAGGCGGTAAAAGGAGATTTTAGCGGACTTAAGGTGGTAATGGACTGTGCTCACGGAGCAGCTTATGCCATTGCTCCGGCGTTCTTCCGTAGCCTGGGTGCCGAAGTGGTGGTGATTGGTGACAACCCCGACGGCAAGAATATCAATGCCGGCTGCGGATCCACTCATTTGCAGCCCTTGCAGCGCCGGGTAGTGGCAGAAAAAGCTGATATCGGGATTGCCTTTGACGGCGATGCCGATCGTTGTCTGGCTGTGGATAATGAAGGTGGGATTATCGATGGCGATAAGATTATGAACCTCATCGGCGGGGCCATGAAGGCCGATAATACCCTGAAAAAGGACACCGTCGTGGTCACCGTGATGAGCAATATCGGACTGGATTTAGCCTTAAAAACGGCCGGTTGCAAAACCATTAAAACCGACGTGGGCGACCGTTATGTTTTAGAGGCGATGATTGCCGGGGACTATAATCTGGGCGGCGAACAGTCCGGTCATCTGATTTTGCTGGATCATAATACCACCGGCGATGGCATGCTAACCGCTCTGATTCTTCTGGAATTGTTGAAACTGGATGGTCGGGATTCAAAAAGCCTGGGCGATTTAATGACAGTATACCCCCAGATTCTGGTTAATGCCAAAGTTGAGAATGGTCGCAAACAGGATTATCTGAAAGATGATCAGATTCAAAAGAAGATTCAGGAAGTTGAGGCTCATTTTCAGGGCCAGGGACGGGTGCTGATTCGACCGTCTGGAACCGAACCGCTGGTGCGGGTGATGATTGAAGGCAAGGATCAAAATGAATTGACCAGTATCGCTAAAGAACTGGCTCTTTTCATTGAAGATCGTTTAAGTAGTTCTGGGCCATCAGTCAGACAGGTCGTGCTGGTTTAATCGGTATAAACAAGTACTGAAACATTAATAACTTATTAAGAAATGAGGGGCATACCCTCTTTTTTTTGCGTTCAAAGGTCGTTTATGATAAAATAACCCCGCTAGAACAGTTTAGCTAGATTATTTCAGCATGTATTTGGGTAAAAAAAGACCATGGACCAAAACCAAAGACAGCAAAGAAGCGCCAGAACTCAAGTGAGGTCCACACATAATTGAGTTGACGAGGTCAGGGAGTATCGAAATTTCGGCGGATGCCCTGGAGAATTGTCATGAAAAACTGAAAAGTGATTTTCAGGACAGAGATGACATAAAAAAAGAATAACAGGTGAAAAAATGTGTGGAATTGTAGGTTATATCGGCGGTAAACAGGCTCAGGAAGTGTTGATTAGCGGTCTTTCCCGGTTGGAGTATCGGGGTTACGACTCGGCTGGAATTGCGACTCTGGAAAATGAAGTGATCCGGGTGGAAAAGAAAAAGGGGCGGCTTATAAATCTGGAAGATGTTCTGGAAAAAACACCTCTTTCTGGTCAGGTCGGCATAGGTCACACCCGTTGGGCAACCCATGGGGTTCCTTCCGATGCCAATGCCCATCCGCATTGCAGTGTCAATAAAGAAATATCGGTGGTCCATAACGGGATCATTGAAAACTATATGAGTTTGAAAGATGAGTTGCAGGCTATGGGTCATGTTTTCATTTCCGATACTGATACGGAAGTGATTGCTCATTTGCTTAATGAGCTTTATAACGGCGATCTGGTTCAAACCATTCGGATTGCTCTGAAGCGCATGAAGGGTTCCTATGCTTTGGCCGTTCTTTGTGCCAATGAACCGGATAAAATTGTGGCCGTCCGTAAAGACAGCCCTTTGATTGTTGGTTTGGGAGATGGTGAAAACTTTATCGCTTCGGATATTCCGGCGATTCTAAACTATACCCGGGAAGTTTATCTGCTGGATAACGGCGAAATGGCAGTGCTGACAACTGACGCGATCGCGGTCATGAACAGCGCTGGCGAAGTCATCGAAAAAGAAATCTTTGTCGTCGATTGGGATCCCGGTGATGCTGAAAAAGGCGGCTATGATCATTTTATGATGAAAGAAATGGTGGAACAGCCCAAGGCGATGATGGAAGCATTAATGGGCCGTTGCTGTGACAATGGTGCTGCCTTTACCGGACTGAAGCTGGATGCCGAGATGATGAAACATATCAACCGGATTCAGATCGTGGCCTGTGGAACGGCTTACCATGCCGGGATGGTAGGAAAATATTATTTTGAAAAATTCGCCCGGATCAGCGTAGAAACCGAAGCAGCGTCAGAATACCGCTATAAAAATCCGATTGTTGATAAGAATACCCTGCTGATTGTCATCAGTCAATCCGGAGAAACCGCCGATACCCTGGCGGCGATCCGTTTGGCTAAAGAACGGGGGGCCTGGGTTTTGGCAGTGACCAACGTGGTTGGCAGTTCGATTGCTCGGGAAGCGGATGATGTTATTTATACCAATGCCGGACCGGAAATCGCTGTGGCATCGACCAAGGCTTATGTCACCCAGGTGGGTTGTATGATGCTGTTGGCTTCATTTTTGGGAAATCTCAATGGGAAAATGACAAAAGCAGAGGCCGCCCGGATTTGTCATGGTCTGATGATGACCCCGGGACTCATCGAAAAAGCGCTGGAAACTCAGGACGTGATTAAAGAATTTGCTGACAAAAATCATAAAATCCATGACCTTTTCTACATCGGCAGAGGGGTGGACTTATACACCAGCATGGAAGGTTCGCTAAAACTCAAGGAGATTTCTTATATCCATTCCGAGGCTTACGCGGCCGGAGAACTGAAGCACGGCCCGATCGCCCTGATCGAGGATGGTACCATTGTAGTGGCTGTCTGTACTCAGGAAAATGTGTTCGAAAAAATGCTCAGCAATATCAAAGAAGTGAAGGCTCGCGGCGCCCACGTATTGGCGATTGTCCAGGCTGGTCACGAAGATATTGCCTCGGAGGTAGATGAGGTGTGGGTGATTCCTCAGATGGACGATGACATCACCGCCATTCCCACCATTGTTTATCTACAGCTGTTGGCTTATTATCTGGCCGTTGCCAGAGGCTGTGATGTCGATAAGCCGAAAAATCTAGCTAAGAGTGTGACGGTGGAGTAAGCAGGCGTTAAAAAAAAGATGCGAATAGGGAACGATACTGACAGATCGGATTGAGTAATCATCCGAAAAAAACAGAAATTACGAAAGAAAAAACAATAAATTCAATTCGCATCCAAAAACAAGCCTTGCATGTTATTGAAATTTAGATTATAATTAAATGTCAAGTGATAAACAAGCTGTATCTTCTGAGAATTCCCAGTGGATACAGCTTTTTAAATGGATTAAAATAAGTTTATAATAAAAAGAAAGCAGAAAAAAGTGATAAATAAAAAGTTTGACCAGTATCAACTCAGCGATGAGCTTCTAAAAGCCATCGAAAAACTAAATTTTGTAAACCCGACCAAGGTTCAAGAAGCCGTGATTCCCATTGCTTTGGAGAAAAAGGATATTCTCTGTAAGGCCCAAACCGGTAGCGGTAAAACGGCGGCCTTCGGGATTCCGATCTGTGAGCTGCTGGACTGGGAAGAGAACAAACCTCAGGCCCTGGTGCTAACCCCGACCCGGGAACTGGCGCTGCAGGTCCACGAAGATATTTTTAATATCGGCCGTTTCAAGCGGGTCAAGGTATCAGCCCTTTATGGAAAATCACCGATCCGCCGGCAGGAAAAAGAGCTGAAACAGAAAACCCATGTGGTGGTGGGAACCCCAGGCCGGGTTATGGATCATATTGAACGGGGAACCTTTATTACCGATGAGATCCGTTTTCTGGTCATCGATGAGGCCGACGAGATGCTGAATATGGGTTTTATCGATCAGGTTGAGGAAATCATCAATGAGATGCCCAAAAATCGGGTCACGATGTTGTTTTCGGCGACGCTGGAAAATGAAATTCAGCGGCTGTCAAAAAAATACATGAACGATCCCCAGATCATTGAGATTGAAGCCGAGGCCAAACGAACGGATGCCATTGAACAATTTGTTTATAAAACCGGCCATGACGATAAACTGGATGTGTTAAAGGATGTGCTGGTAGTGGAAAACCCCGACAGCTGCATTATATTTTGCAACACCCAGGAAATGGTCAATGCCATTTATAATCTGCTGGGCAAGGATAATAAAGCCTGTGAAAAGATTCACGGCGGTATGGAACAGGATGACCGCACCCTGGTTATGCAACGTTTTAAAAAGGGCGCCTTCCGCTATCTGATTGCCACCGATGTGGCGGCTCGGGGGATTGATGTTCATGAGATTTCACTGGTCATCAATTTTGATGTCCCCTGGGAAAAGGAAACCTATGTCCATCGCATCGGCCGGACCGGTCGTCGGGGCACTACTGGTAAAGCGATTACCCTGGTTTCGGCAAAAGAAGGCCGCTTGTTTAGAGATATTGAGAATTATACTGATAAAGAGATTATTGAAAAAGAGTGTCCCACACTTTCTACAGTTCATTCGCTAAAAGCGGCCTTTATCGAAAAGCTGCAGGAGAAACCAGAGGAGAAGCTGGACAAAGCTCATGACCTAACCCGGGAAATTACCAAGATCCATATCAATGCCGGCAAAAAGACAAAAATGCGACCAGTGGATATTGTCGGGACGCTGTGTAATCTGGAGGGAATGACCGCCGCGGATATCGGCGTGATCACGATCCTGGATGTCTCCACCTTTGTGGAAATACTCAATAACAAAGGCCCCCAGGTGCTAAAAGAGTTGCAAACCCGAAACATCAAGGGACGCCCCAGAAAGGTAACCCTGGCTGAGGATAAGCCGGTTACCATTGCCCGAAAAAAACCGATTCGTCGATTCTATTGATAAAAATTTAGTGCTTAACGTGAGGTGTCTATGGACTATTTAACGGCAATCACCGCGTTCAAACCCGGATCAGCCCAGGAACAGGCCGATCAGCTGACTTTTTTAAGATTCATTAATAATAATCCGGATGTCTTGCTCCGGGAGAATAAAATTGCCCATCTGACCAGCTCAGCCTTGATTTTTAATGCATCACAGGATAAACTGTTAATGAGCGGATCTGCTACAGGTAGCAATCCGGGAAGCCAAAGAAGAAACCGGATTAAAACAGATAACAGCGGCAGTGGACAAAATTATTTCACTGGACATTTTACCGGTTTTTGGTCATCTCAAGAATAATCAGCCGGTGTCGGCGCATTTGCATCTATCAGTTGCCTATTTACTTTCAGCTTCGGAGGACGAGCCACTGACGATTAAGCCCGACGAAAACAGTGGCGTCAAATGGATCGCCGTCAATGAGCTGACAAACTATGTCAGTGAACCCCATATGCAGGTAGTTTATGATAAAATTTTAAATAAGCACTGATCATTACTTTTTATTTAGGAATTATTTTGATGAGATTTAAAAATCAAGGAGGGTCTATGTCAATTTCGAAAGCCATTGAATTTTCTGCTAAAGCCCATGAAGGCCATTTTCGGAAGGGCTCTCAGGTTCCCTACATTACTCACCCCTTTGAGGTTGCTAAAATTCTGGGTGAAGCGGTAGATCCGGATGAAAAGGAGGCCCTGATCATTGCCGGACTGCTCCACGATACGGTGGAAGATACCGATACCAGCCTGGAAACCATTCGCCGAGAATTTGGCCAGGCGGTGACCGAACTGGTGGCCTCCGACTCTGAAAATAAGCGGTTACCCTGGGAAACGCGCAAACAGCAGACCATCGATTTTCTCAAAAATGAAGCAACGCGAGACATGCAGATGCTGGCCTGTGCAGATAAACTGGCCAACCTGAGAAGTGTTAAAGCAGATTATGCCAGAATCGGCGAAGACGTCTGGGATATTTTTGTCAGAGGCAAGGAAAAGCAGGCCTGGTATTATTAACTAAGGGGAGGAAGCCTGTTGCGAATTAAACAACTTGAAAAGGCGAAAGTGGTCAACGCTAATTCCTTTGATAGTGTAAGGAATTAGCGTGCTTGACAAAACCGCTATATACAGGTATAATTCAAAACAGTTCATTAATACGAACAATGTTACCCAATTAAACAATTGAAAATAACCGTGATATGAAATCACTTAAAGCCATGAATGTTGTGTAAGCACATTCATGGCTTTTTTGCGCAGTGCAAAAAAAACGATCAATTATTCAAAAGGGTAATAAAAATTCTGGTTTTGTCTAAAACAAAACGACAGCGGGTACCATGTGCGGCAATCCCTCACAGTAATTAAATCATACAAATTTAGTCAGTTCCCAAAAATCACAGATGATGTGCAGTACCAACAAAAATGCAACCATGAAGGTTTCAATTCCCCTGAGGGATTAACTTTTCGTGGTTTTTTTATATATAAATAAATCACAGTAAGAAACAATTGAAAGAAAAGAGGAGAAAAGATGAAGCGAAAATTATTATGTTTAGGATTGGTCGGTCTGATATTGACATCTGTGCTGGCAGGTTGTTCCGTTAACGGTGCGACCCAGGGTAAAACTGAACGTGCCAAGGATGAATTGGTATTAGCCATTGGTGGCGAACCGGATGATGGGTTTGATCCCACCACTGGTTGGGGCCGCTATGGCTCGCCGCTGTTTCAGAGTACCTTGCTGACCCGGGACAATGATCTCAAGATCATTAAAGATCTGGCCACCGATTATACCATCAGCGCAGATGGCTTAACCTGGACCTATCAGATTCGTCAGGATGTGAAGTTCTCGGATGGTACCCCTTTAACTGCTGCCGATGTGGCATTCACCTATGAAACCGCTGCTAAGAGTGGGTCGGTAGTCGATCTGGCAGTAATGGCCAGCGCGAAAGCGATTGATGATTATACGGTCGAATTCAAGCTCAATAAGCCCCAATCAACCTTTCTCTATACAACAGCCGCCCTGGGAATCGTCCCGAAAACCACTTACAGCAGTGACTATGCTCAGAATCCGGTCGGCTCCGGACCCTTTAAATTTGTTCAATGGGACAAGGGCCAACAGCTGATTGTCGAAGCCAATTCCTATTATTACGGGACCAAGCCCGAATTCAACAAAGTGACATTTTTGTATCTCAGTGGCGAAGCCACCTATGCAGCGGCCAAGGCCGGTGAAGTCGATATTGCATCAATTGTGCCATCGTTGACCAGTCAGGAAGTGACCGGAATGACCATCAAATCCGTGGATAGTGTTGACAATCGGGGGATCTCGCTACCCTATCTGAAATCAGGGAGCACCACGGCCGAAGGCTACCCGCTTGGTAACGATGTAACATCAGATCTGGCCATTCGAAAAGCGATTAATTATGCCATTGACCGACAGAAGCTGGTGGACGGCGTGTTGCTTGGCTATGGCTCGGAAGCGTACTCAGTCAGTGATGGGCTGCCCTGGGGGAATGCGGCGACAGCGATTACCGATGGCGACGTTGCCGGTGCCAAAAAGATGCTGGCCGATGGCGGCTGGGTTGACAGTGATGGCGATGGTGTTGTCGAAAAAGATGGTGTTAAAGCCGAATTTACCCTCAACTACCCATCATCTGATAAGGTCAGACAATCCCTGGCGATTTCGGTGATCGATATGATTTCACCAATTGGTATCAAAGTAAATGTTGAGGGAAAAAGCTGGGATGAAATTTATAAACTGATGTTTTCCAATGCGGTCTTATTTGGATGGGGAAGCCATGATCCGATCGAAATGTATAATATCTACTATAGTGGTAACGCCGGTATTGAGACCAATGATCCGACCTTTTACAAAAATGAAAAGGTGGATGCCTACATGAATCAGGCCCTGGCAACGACTGACGAGGCCGCCGCCAATGAACTGTGGCAAAAAGCTCAGTGGGACGGACAAACCGGATTCAGCACGCTTGGGGATGCACCCTGGGCATGGTTGGTTAACATTGATCATATATATCTGGTTGATGATCGTTTGGAAATTGGCCAGAGTCGTACTGAACCCCATGGTCATGGCTGGCCGATTACCGCTAACATCACTGAATGGCACCGGAAATAACGATGAACTCAGCAAAATATGTATTAGGCAAAGCGCTGCGAATGATTTCGTTGCTCGTTGCCCTATGTTTAGTCTCTTTTATTCTGGTGAAAAATTCGCCCATCGATCCGGTTCAAGCCTATATTGGGGCGGATATGATGCGGGTTTCGGAGGAACAGAGAGAATTAATTGCCGAAAACTGGGGGCTTGATAAGCCTCCCGTTGAGCAATTCTTCAGCTGGGCCGGTGCCATCGTCCAGGGTGATTTTGGCACCTCGATGATTTACCGGGAGCCGGTAATAGAAGTGATCGGTCAGCGCTTTGCTGCCTCTCTGGCACTGATGGGTGTAGCCTGGGTTTTGTCCGGCATATTTGGTTTTTTGATGGGCATCATTGCCGGGATGAACCGCGGGAAACTGATTGATCGGGCCATCAAGTGGTATTGTCTGACCCTGGCCGCGACGCCGACTTTCTGGCTGGGTTTGATTCTGCTGATGATTTTTGCCGTCTGGTTAGGCTGGTTTCCGATTGGAATGGGCGTGCCAGTGGGGGTGCTATCTGAAAATGTATCAATCTCTGAAAAGCTTTATCATCTGATTTTACCGGCTTTAACCCTCAGTATTGTGGGGGTTGCCAATATTGCTCTGCATACCCGCCAAAAATTATTGGACGTCCTGGAAAGTGACTATGTCCTGTTCGCCAGAGCCAATGGGGAATCTGGTTTGGGTTTGGTGTGGAAGCATGGTTTAAGAAATATTGCCTTGCCGGCTGTGACCCTACAATTTGCATCCTTTAGTGAATTGTTTGGCGGATCGGTGTTGGCCGAACAGGTTTTTTCCTATCCGGGCTTGGGTCAGGCCACTGTACAAGCTGGACTGAGGGGAGATGTACCGCTATTGCTGGGGATTGTTTTAATTAGTGCTATTTTTGTTTTCAGTGGGAATCTGATTGGGGATATCATCTGCAGTGTCGTGGATCCCCGGATTAAGGAAGGCAGGTCTTCGGTATGAATTTGGTGCCAGAAACAGAAAATCATGTAATAGACAATGCCATCCTAAGCGGTGGTCTCCGTTTAAATTTTAACCGGCGTCAAAAGACCCTGATCATCACCGGTATCTGTTCGGCCTTGCTGATTGGAATTATTGTAGCAGCGCAATTAATGAGCAATACTGGGATTGCCACCAATTTTAGCCAACAAAATCTGGCGCCATCCTGGTCCCATCCGTTTGGAACAGACTGGTTAGGTCGGGATATGTTTACCCGGACCATTAAGGGTCTGGCCATCAGTATCCAAATTGGGCTGCTGGCATCCAGCGTCAGCGTTGTAATAGCCCTGGTATTGGGAATGTGCGCCGCAACCATGGGTGAAAAAGTCGATGCCGTCATTTCCTGGCTGGTGGATTTATTTATGGGAGTTCCCCATCTGGTGGCTCTTGTTTTGATTGCGGTAGTGCTTGGCGGTGGCGCCAAAGGTGTGATCATCGGGGTGGCATTAACCCATTGGCCCAGCCTCACCCGGGTGATCCGGGCCGAGGTGATGCAGGTGCGAAGCTCCCAATACGTGCTGGTTTCACGGCATCTGGGCAGAAGCCGCTGGTGGATTGCCAGCAGACATATTCTGCCTCATTTGCTGCCCCAGTTTTTTGTGGGTCTGATTCTGATTTTCCCCCATGCCATTTTGCACGAGGCTTCAATTACCTTTTTAGGCTTTGGATTATCGCCACACCTGCCAGCCATTGGCGTGATCTTGTCTGAATCGATGGGATATCTGGCAGCGGGGATGTGGTGGCTGGCGTTTTTTCCCGGTTTATCACTGTTAATTATCGTCAGAGCCTTCGATGTGATCGGCGATAATCTGCGGATGCTGCTAGACCCCCATCGTGCCCATGAATAAGGAGAGAAAAAAATGAACATCAAAAATAACATCTCAAATCTGCAGCATAGCAATTTGAGCGATCGATCACAGCATCTATCCGGTGCTAGTAGGAATGACCTATTGGTGGTGGAAAATTTATCAGTTTCGTTTATTCAGTATCAGAGCGGCATGAAGCAGCGGAATCTGGAAGTTATCTGCGATTTAAATGTTAGTGTCAGGCGCGGTGAAATTGTCGCCATTGTCGGTTCCAGTGGATCAGGAAAAAGCTTGCTGGCCCATGCCATTCTGGGGATCCTGCCATCCAATGCCAAGGTTTCCGGGACGATGATCTACAATGGCCAAGCGCTGACCAGCGAACGCCAAAAGACGATCCGTGGCAGTGAAATTAGTCTGATACCGCAGTCTGTCAATTATCTGGACCCGCTAATGAAGGTTGGTGAACAGGTTCAAAAAACCATCAAAACGAATGATGCCAAAGTACGGCAACAGCAAATATTTGAGCGTTATCAGCTGTCAAAAGCGGCTGGGATTTTATATCCTTTTCAGCTATCCGGGGGGATGGCCCGGCGGGTTTTGGTGGCAACCGCGGTCAGTGGCGGTGCTAAACTGATCATTGCTGATGAACCCACGCCGGGACTGCACCCGGAAGTGGTGGCAGAAACCTTATCCCACCTCAAAGAACTGGCCGATCAGGGTTGTGGCGTGCTGATGATTACCCATGACATTGAGGCCGCCATGAGGATTGCCGATCGGATCGCGGTGTTCTACGCCGGTACAACCGTTGAGGTGGCACCGATTGAAGATTTTACAAACAAAGGTGAAGCGTTGCGGCATCCCTATACCAAGGCTTTGTGGAAAGCTTTGCCGGAGAATGATTTCACACCGATTCCCGGGTTTCAGCCGACCCCGGCGGATCTGCCCAGTGGATGCTTATTTGAACCCCGCTGTCAATTAAGAACCGCCGCATGTGGCGCCGGCAAACCGGAAATGACAGAGCTCCGAGGTGGACAAGTGAGGTGTATCCATGCAACTTGAAGCAAAGAATCTGGGCTTTGGTTATCATAAAAACAACTGGATTTTCAAACAGATCAGTTTAACCATTGAAGCTGGGGAAGTAGTTGGTTTAACGGGCAACAGCGGCTGTGGCAAGACAACCCTTGCCAAGGTTCTGGCCGGGTATGAAGTGCCCTGGGAAGGACGGGTCAAGCTGAATGGGAAAGCGGGATCGGTCTCAGGCTATAATCCGGTCCAGCTGATCTTTCAGCATCCCGAAAAATCAGTAAATCCAAGATGGCGCATTCGCGATTCAGTAAATGAAGGCTGGCAGGTTGATCAGGAATTACTTTATCGGCTGGGGATTGAAGAAAGCTGGATGGACCGCTGGCCCAATGAATTATCCGGCGGTGAGCTGCAGCGGTTTTGCGTTGCCAGAGCCTTGTCACCAGATACCAAGTTTATTATCGCTGATGAAATGACGACGATGCTCGACGCCATCACTCAGGCCCAAATTTGGGAAGTGGTTCTGGCACTGGCCAAGGAACGGAACATGGGAATCCTCCTTGTCAGCCATGAAGAAAAGCTGATCCAACGCATTTGTGAGCGGGTGATTAATCTGGAAGCCGTACAAAAGAATTGTGAAAGTGAGATTAAGGATTTTAATACTCAGCAAGGTGGCGTCTTTGTTACCCAGTTGGAATAATCTTATCTACAGCGAAAGAAAAATTAAAAAAAGACAAAAGCAGTCTGAAAAATCAGAGTGCTTTTGTCTTTTTGGGCTTAGAGCACCTGCAATCGACAACAGGAATTTAAACATGATCTATTTAACAGAGTGTTAACAATCTCTTTACCTGCTCAAAACCTTTTATTGTTTTTTATTTGGTAAGATAGCCATGCAAACAACGATAATTAAGGAAATATGAAGGAGAAAAAAATGTCAAAAAGTTTAAAAAAAGTTTTAGTATCACTGTTAATCGGTGCAACCGTACTGACCCTGGCAGGGTGCGGCTCTTCAGGATCAACAACTTCAACTACTAAAGACGCGATTTCAGGCGAAATCAACGGCGGCGGTTCCACATCGGTACAGAAAATTATCGATGCCGCTGGTTCAGAATTTACTGCCTTAAACCCGGAAGCTAAGTTCACCTACAGCGGAACCGGTTCATCTGATGGGATTAAAGGCGCAACCGCCGGTACTTATTCCTTTGGCTGTGCATCCCGGGAATTAAAAACTGAAGAAAAGGGTAACTTAACCGAGCTAATCTTCGCCTATGATGGCATCGCGATGGTCTTAAATCCAGCCAATACCGTAACAAATCTGACAAAAGACCAGGTAGCGAAAATCTACATGGGCGAAATTACCAACTGGAGCGAAGTTGGCGGCGCAGATGCACCGATTGTTGTCGTTTCTCGGGAAGATGGATCGGGAACCCGAAGTGCGGTTGAAGAATTAGTTGGCTTTGAAGAAAAACTGAAAGCCGATGCCACCATCAAAGAAGGAAACGGAAATGTTCAGACCACGGTAGCCGGAAATACCAACGCCATTGGTTATGTTTCTTTAACTTTTGTTGACAAAACCGTTAAAGCGATCGATGTTGACAGTGTTAAAGCGACTGTGGACAATGTAAAAAACAAAACTTACCCAATCTCAAGACCTTTCCTGGCAATGTATGATGAATCAAAAGTTGATGATACAACCCTGGCATTCCTTGACTTCCTGATGAGCGCCGAGGGACAGGCCATTGTTGAAGAACACGGTGGTATCGCAGTTTAATTACAAAAAACTGGGACTCCTGAAAAGGAGTCTCTCTTCATTAAAATAATCCCATGATAGGTGACCAGCATGGGTATGAAAAGGAGCGTTTATTTTGCAGGCAATTAAACGTAAGAAACAAAAAGAAACAATAATCGAAAGCTTTTTTTTGATCTGTGCTTTCGTAGCTGTAATCAGTGTTTTGGCGATTACAGTTTTCGTTTTTTACAATGGACTCAAGCCCTTTGTGTCCAACAGTTATCCACTATGGGATTTTTTAACCGGCGTTGAATGGCGACCGGGTTCAAATATGTATGGGATCTTTTACATGATAGTGGGTTCCATTTTTGCAACACTCGGTGCGATTCTGATCGGTGTTCCGGTTGCTATTTTCACGGCGGTCTATATTTCGGAAATGGCCGGATCCCGAATCGGTAAGGTGATCCGATTCGCCGTGGAATTATTAGCGGGAATCCCATCGGTTTTGTATGGGGTTTTTGGTTTGGGAATCATCGTTCCCTATGTACTTAAAATTTCACCCATGGCTCAGGGAGAATCCCTGCTGGCAACCATCCTGGTACTGGCTATTATGATTTTACCGACGGTGGTCAGCATATCCGAAACATCCATCAGTGCCGTTCCAAGAGAATATCGGGAGGGCTCCTATGCGCTGGGGGCTTCTAAAATTCAGACTATCTTCAAGGTTGTGCTGCCAGCTGCCCGGTCCGGCATTATGACCGGTGTGATTCTGGGGATTGGCCGGGCTATTGGCGAAACCATGGCCGTCATGCTGGTTTGCGGTAACCCCATCGCCGGTATTCCGACCAGTCTATTTGATCAGATCCGTCCTCTGACCACCAATATTGCCTTGGAAATGGGTTATGCCTCGGGTGTCCATCAGGAACTTCTATACTCAACCGGGGTGGTATTATTTATCTTCATTATGATCATTAATCTGGCAGTAAATAAACTGGTTAAGACAAAGGTAGGCAGTTAGATGGGTAGAAAAGCAAAAGATAGTTTAGTCAAAGGTATTATTTATCTGGCCACCGGCATCACTTTAAGCGTCTTGCTCTTTATTGTCGGGTTCATTTTTGTAAAAGGAATTGGGTTGGTTAATTGGGATTTTCTAACCCGGGATTTTAACGAAAAGGTAGTCTATGCCTTTATCGAGTCCAACGATGTGCCCCTAAGCATTGATGAAGAAAGCTTAAACGGAAAAAATCCCTATGATAAACGGTATGAGACACACTTGGAAGGACCCATTTATGTGGAAAATATTGGCGCCGCTATTGCTAAAGTAGCTTATAAGAATCACAGCACCGAGCGGGAGCAGTTTGTCGTTACCTACATTGAAAAAGACTCGCCGTTGCACAACGCCAAAGACTCGACCGGAAAAGATATCAAGATCGGCAGCGATTATATTCTGCAAAGCATCAACGGCACCGATTTTGACGGGTTGACCCTGGTGGAAGTGGCAGCAACGATTGCTGATGAATCCGGAGAACTGAAAATAAAAATTGTTCAGCCTGGAGGCGGGATTAAATCGAACATTATTACTACGTTGTATATGGTTTTGCTGTCCCTTGTCGTGGCCCTGCCACTGGGGATATTCGGTGCGATTTACCTCACTGAATATGCCAAGCCTGGCAAACTGGTTAATGCGATCCGTTTCGCCGCCGAGTGTCTGGCCGGGATTCCGTCGATTATATTTGGTTTGTTCGGGATGGCGTTCTTTGTGGTCGCGCTGAAGTTTCAGATCTCGCTGATTTCCGGAAGCCTGACCGTGGCCATTATCCTGCTGCCGGTCATCATCAGAAGTACTGAAGAAGCGTTAAAAACGGTACCGATGGCATTTAGAGAAGGGTCGTTAGCGCTTGGAGCCACGAAACTTCAAACTATCTTTAAGGTGGTGCTGCCCTGTGCGGTACCGGGGATAGCAACAGCCGTGCTGCTCAGCATTGGCCGGGTAGTCGGTGAGTCGGCGGCGTTATTACTGACTGCCGGAACAGTGGCGCAAATTCCCGGGACCCTCTTTTCGCCTGGCAGTACCTTGACCGTACAAGCCTATTATGTGGCCAAAGAAGAAGGTAACATCGAATTGGCCTGTGCGATTGGGATTGTCATAATTGTAATTGTTATTGTACTGAACATCTTGTCCCGTGTCACTTCCGACAAGTTGGATGTCTTTAATAAAAAATGAGGAGTAATATGGACACAAATATAAAATTTAATACTAAAAATCTGGATTTGTTTTATGGCGATTTTCAAGCCCTTAAATCAATCAATATGGAAATACGCGAGAAGGAAGTAACTGCTTTCATCGGCCCCTCCGGTTGTGGAAAATCGACCTTTCTGCGCTGTCTCAATCGCATGAATGATCTCATTGATTCAGTCAAGATTAACGGTGAAATTATTTTTGATGGGCAAGACATTAATGGGACGATAGATGTGATCAATCTGCGGACCCGGGTTGGGATGGTATTTCAGAAACCCAATCCTTTTCCGATGAGCATTTATGAAAATATTGCCTATGGTCCTAAATGTCAGGGAGTGAAGGATAAGAACCAGCTGGATACCCTGGTTAAGGAAAGCCTGGTGAAGGCGGCGCTTTGGGATGAAGTTAAGGATCGTTTAAACAAATCAGCCCTGGGGCTGTCAGGTGGCCAACAGCAGCGGCTTTGCATCGCCAGAACCATTGCCATGAATCCTGAAGTTATTTTAATGGATGAGCCAACCTCGGCTTTGGATCCCATTGCGACAGCCAAGATCGAAGATCTGATGTCCAGTTTAAAAAAAGATTATACCATTATTATTGTCACCCATTCGATGCAGCAGGCCGGGCGAATCTCTGATAAAACCGCTTTCTTTCTGATGGGAGAGGTGATAGAATTCAATGAAACACCGATAATTTTCACGAACCCCCATGATAAACGGACAGAGGATTACATTACCGGACGTTTTGGTTGATAAGGAGATTAAATCATGAGAAAAGAATATAATGAAGAACTAAGAATGATTAAAGATGAGATCTTGTTAATGTCAGCAATGACAGAGAAAATGTTGTCAGATTCGGTCCTGGCCTTAAAGAGTAAAGACAATGAATTGGCACAATCAGTGATTGATCGGGATGACCTGGTGGATGCCAAAGAAATTGAACTGCAACTTGTTGTCAGTCAGGTTATTGCCACCCAGGGGCCGGTAGCCACCGATCTAAGACGCCTGGCGTCAACCTATAAAATTATTACCAATCTGGAACGAATTGCTGATTTGGCGGTAAATATCTCCAAACGTGTACTGGAATTATCAGAAGTGGTTTATATGAAACGACTGGTTGATATTCCCAGAGCTTGTGAGCTGGCTGAAAAACTGTTAAAACTGGCAATGCAGGCCTTTATTCACGAAGACATCGGCCGACTTCGGGAAGTTGTGGATCTGGAAGATGAAATTGATGCGCTAAACATTCAGATTCATCATGACTGTCTGGCGTATATGATCGATAATACCAAAAACATCCATCAGGGGTCGGTGTTCATCTTTGTGGGGTCTTATCTGGAGCGGATTGGCGATCATGCCACCAACATTTTTGAAACCGTCTTTTATATTGTCACCGGAGACTATATTGATTTTAATGATCTTGATGAAGAAACCATCAGTCGAACCCTTGAATTACAAAAGAAAATTGGTGAAATTGAAAAAGAAGTTTAATCGGTCAGATAAAAACAGTTCAATAAATAATTAATCAACAAGCCAGAGGAGCAATTTCTCTGGTTTGTTGCGTCTCAGAAAAAATAATGAAGATAAATCAGGCGGATCTATAAAGCGAACGGCTCCAGAGCAGATAAATTAGGGTAAATTTGGATAGAGATCATTATAATGTAAAATAGAAAAAAAAGGGGGCTACCCCCCCTTGTTAAGATTTAACAATTACGTTGTTCAATTTCATCTGTACATTCGCAGATCTGGGCTTTGAGCTTCGTGATATCAGCATCAAATTCTTCCATTTGGGCGACGATCTTTCCGCTGGACACATGCATCCCCGATTGTTTAAAAATAAAGCTGCGTTCATTTTCAACGTCTTCCAGGTCTTCTTTTAAACTGGCCAGTTTATTCATGAGTTCTGCGTCGCTTAATTTACTTAATTCATCCATATTAATCTCCTGTTATTTAAAATGATTCTTTTTTTAAGTATAACATGGTCAATTTCTGAATGCAACCGCTTAAACAATTGAAATAAAGGCTGTTTTAATTTAAAATCATCGGTAAATCTTTCGCTTTTTTGTCAGGCAGGCGCTATAATAGAATTACTGAAATAAACGTTTTTGAATCGGTTATACTAGGCTTTTTATTCAGCAAAAATACCGCCGAAACCATTATCAGTGAAAATTAGTAATAGGAAATTAACAGGAGGATACAATGGAAACCATTCATGAACAGAAGAACAAATTTTATATTGGTGCCAACGAAGAGGAACCCATCGGCTTATTAACCTACCACATCGAAGGTGAGTTGTTTATCATCGAGTATGTTTATGTGACTCGGGAACTCAGAGGGCAGGAACTTGGGGTCAAACTGGTGGCAAAGGCAGTAGCATTCGCCCGGGAAAACAAGCTTAAAATTATCGCCAACTGTTCCTATGCGGAAAAGGTGCTGACCGAAAACCAGGACTATTGGGATGTTTTTTCGGTTACTAACGACTAATCGATAACTTAACGAACAAGACTATTATCCAAAATCATATAAAATAATCTGACGTGAGGAGTCACATATGAATGTTTTAGTTGCCGAAGATGAGAAAGATATCCGAAACCTTTTAAAACTTCATCTTGAAGAAAATGGTTACACGGTTTTTACCGCCGCTGATGGTATGGAAGCCTTGGCGATTTTTAAGAACAATCCGATTAATCTGGGGATATTCGACGTGATGATGCCCCGACTGGATGGCTTTAATCTGTTGCGAAAAATCCGGGAAACCAGTCAGATGCCAGTTATCTTCCTGACGGCCCGGGGAAATGAAATGGATAAGGTGCTGGGGTTGGGTCTTGGTGGAGACGACTATCTGGTCAAACCTTTCAGCATGGCTGAACTCATTGCCAGGGTAGGCGCTCATCTCCGACGCAACTATGAATACTCAGATAATAATCAGATAATGCAACCCCGCGTGAATGTCGGAAGCTTGTCGCTTGATGAGGACGGCTGCTGTCTTTATGTGGCGGGAGAATTGGTGGAACTCAGTGCCAAGGAGTATTTGATGCTTCAGTTTTTAATAAAAAATCCGGACAAGGTTTTTACTAAAAAGCAGCTCTACCGGCAGATATGGGAAGAAGACCTTTATTATGATGACAACACCATTATGGTTCATATTAGCCGGCTACGTAATAAAATAGAAACAGATCCCAGAAAACCGGAATATATCAAGACAATTCGTGGGATTGGCTACAAATTCCATACTCCCAAGGATAATTAAAATGAAAAAAAGAATTCAAAATCGCTTTGTCGCAGATTATGTGTTGATGTTTTTAATCTCCACGCTGATTGGTGTTTTTGCAGTGTCGCTGTTAAGCTTTGCCAGTGATGTGATCTCAAAAAATCTGGTCAATCATAATTACACAGCTGAAAGAATCATGACCGATGATCTATCGGTTTTGGATGTAAAGCCGGTGCTTGAAAATGGCGGTGGGGTTCAAGTGGTATCTAAAAATTATGAGGTCATTTTCAGCCAGGGAATTAACAATTTGCCGGAGGTATTAACGGTGGAAGCGTTCACCGACTTTTTAACTGCCAGTCAAGCCAAGGGAAACCCTTACAGTTACAGCATCGCCTACAATCCCAGAGCAGAATTTTGGTTGTTGGTCACCTTTCCAACCTCAATTCGGATTGATTTTGTCATTGTTCATAATCCCGATTTTTCATCGGTTGATACCCAGCGAGTAGCCGGAGTCATTCTAGCGATCATCTTATTTTACTTGATTTTGCTGGGAATCAGTACGGTTATTTATTCAAAGCTGACCTCGCTGAGCATCATCAATCCTCTGAAAAAGCTGTGCAGCAGCGCCGGCCGGTTAAAAGAAGGCGATTATACATCTCGGGTTGACTTGAATCTGGATAATGAATTCGGTGAACTGGAAACCATTTTCAATCAAATGGCCGACGAAATTGAAAAAGAAATTGCCTTAAGAAAACTAAGTGAAGAAAATCGCAAAAGGCTGATCTTAGACATCTCTCATGATCTGAAAAATCCCCTGGCCAGCATTATGGGCTACGCAGAGCTCTGTTTAACAAAAGCTGAAATAACCTCCGAACAACGCAAAGCTTATCTGGCCACGATTTATAACAACAGCTGTCGGGCTAACCGGCTGATGACCGATCTTTTTGAATTGTCTAAAATGGAAACCCCTGACTATGTTCTGGTTAAGGAAAAGCTGGACTTCGCCGAATACCTTCGTGAGCAGATGGGTGAAGCTGTGGCAAATCTAGATGGGGCCGGAATATCCTACGTTTTTAATATTCCCGATATCGAGATAATCGCAGCGGTGGACCGACAGCAGATCAGTCGAGTGTTTGAAAATCTGGTCGATAACGCCATCAACCATAATCAGGCCGGCACCCAGATCGACCTGACCCTGGTAGATCATCCCGGCCAAATTGAGGTTCGTTTCAAAGACAATGGGGTGGGAATTTCCCCGGAATTAAGTGATCGGATTTTCGAACCCTTTGTTAAAGCTGATCAGGCCAGATCCCAGGAAAACGGGGGTACCGGTTTGGGTTTAGCGATTGTCAGAAAAGTGGTGGTCGCCCACGGTGGTACCATCAAACTGGTTAAGGAAAACGCGGTTGGAAGTGAATTTGTTTTGTTATTGCCAAAGAGTTAAGATGGATTTAAGATAAGAAACAGCTTTGTGTATGAATTGCTTGCTATAGTAGTAGCAAGGAATTACATGAAGCTTTTTATGTGAGACCCATTAAAATTTGGAGGATAAGAAATTGGAAACATTGGACAGTCATTTTTATAATTGGTTTGGGGTAATATTTTTTTCGGTGCTATACGGAGTGATCTTGTTGTTTATGCCGTTTTACAAAAAAATGGATCGCAAGCCGGCGGGTACCTATCTCGCGTTTGTGATTGCTTTTGCCATCGAAATGCATGGGATCCCCTTTAGTATGTACGTAATCTCCTGGATGATTGGGAAAAATCTTCCCGAAGGCATTTTATGGGGGCACACGCTTTTTGATAGCATCGGTTATTGGGGGATGTATATTAATATTGCCTGTGGAGCAGTCGGCCTATTTTTAATCATGAATGGCTGGTATAATATTTACAAAAAATACTGGTCCAAGGAAACCGGCACCGGAACCCTGGTAGAAACCGGTATTTACCAGTATATTCGTCATCCCCAGTATACGGGTCTGCTGTTATTATCCTTCGGGATGATGGTGGAATGGGCAACCTTGCCGCTGTTGATTTTATACCCGGTGATGGTTTTTATGTATGTGCGGCTGGCAAAAAAAGAAGAACAGGATATGATCGCTGAATTTGGAAGCGACTATCAGAATTACATGAAACGAACAACAATGTTTATTCCTCACCTGGTATAAAGATTAACAAAAAAATGAGTAATTAAGTATGCAAAAAGGCAGGTATTTACCTGTCTTTTTACCGTTATACCATTGCTTTTACTTATTTAAAACAATATAATAAGCGGACCTTAGAAAAATAACAATGTTTGATCTTAATCTTTATAACAAAAGTTTACAAGAAATCAAAAGTGATATATTATTAAGCAAGTTTGACTTGTGAATTGCCGATAAAATGCTTCTTTAATTGATGAGAAGTTGAATTATAAAAAAAGGAAAAGGTAGGAAAAAACGATGAAATCAATCCGATTACGACTTATTACAATGTTTTCCGCACTGATTTTGGTGGTAACAGGGATTTTGGGGGTGGTTGTAGTTAATCAGTTCACCCGTGTGCTTGAGACGGATGCCCACGAACAATTGCAGAATATGGCAGAGGTTCAGGCAAGGTATATAGAATCGAAACGTGATGCCGAGCTCCAGTATATGGAAAGTCTGGCTCAGAATTCGATATTACTAGATGGTGCGATTCCCCAGAACCAACGGGTAGCATTTTTGGAGGCGGAAGCCGCCAGAGCTGGTTATGATGCTTATGTCCTGGCAGATCTGGCCGGAAATGGTGTTACCCAGAATGCCACCGGTGATACGGTTAATGTGGCCGATCGGAGCTATTTTAAAGGGGCCGCCGCTGGTACTCCGACAGCATCTGATATCACCATCAGCCGGGTAACTGGGGAGCCAGTTATTTTATACGCCACACCAGTATATCAGAACGGTGCCATTGCCGCGGTACTCTATGGAAGAAAAGAAGGAACCTCATTAAGTGAAATCACAAAAGAGGTTACATATGGAGAAACGGGTTTTGCATCGTTGATTAATAATGATGGTGTTGCTGTTGGTAATTCCAATCTGGATCTGGTCAAACAGCAATTTAACTTTGCCAAAGCTGATGAAGAAAACCCGGATTATGCCCAACTGGCGGAATTAGTACGCAGTAAAATGATGACCCGGGAACCGGGTTTTGGAGATTACACCCTTGAAGGGAAAGATCTGCTGGTCGGATTTGCGCCGGTTGAAGGCAGCCCCTGGATTATGTCAGTGGCGATGGATCAGGCTGAGCTGGATGTCCAGATAGCAGAAGTCAGAAATACGATAATTACGGTAATTATTCTGGCAATAATTGCGGCTGCACTGGCGGTATTTTTTATCAGCGGCACCATCGCCAAACCGATTGTGGCAACCACCGAGGAATTAAACCGTTTGGCTGGTTTTGACTTTAGACATGATGAAAATTCCAATGCCGGTAAATATATTAATCGGCCGGATGAAATTGGCACCATGCTTAAGGCTGTGACGACCATGCAGCAGAATGTCCAGGATAATCTAATCGACAAACTTGAACATATCTCCCAGGGTAATCTGGATGACGAGATTATTATGGTTGGTGATAATGATCAAGTTGGACCTGCTTTACAAGATACTCAGGGGGCGATCAAAACATTGATCACCGATACCAATATGCTGGTTTCGGCGGCAGTAGCAGGCCGGTTGGATGAACGGGCCGATGCATCAAAGTATCACGGTGATTATCAAAAGGTTATTGCTGGGGTCAACCAGACCCTGGATGCCGTTATTGAACCCATCAAGGAGGCTTCTGGGGTACTGGAAGCCATGGCAAAAGGTGATCTTGAACAAGATATGCAGGGTGATTATAGAGGGGAACATGCCGCTATCAAAGTTTCGGTCAACAAGACTTTTGCCAGCATTAAAATGCTGGTCAGCGACACCAACCATTTAGTAGAAGCGGCCGTGGCCGGTGAACTTGATACCCGGGCCGATACTTCAAAACATCAGGGTGAATATGCCAAAATCATTTCTGGGGTTAATGCGACCCTGGATGCCATGGCAGAGCCTATTAAAGAGGCTTCCGGAGTGCTTGAAGAAATGGCCCAGGGTAATCTTGACCAGGGCATGGAAGGCAATTACAAAGGGGAATATGCAGTTATTAAAGAATCCGTTAATCGCACCTTTGACAGTATCAAAATGCTGGTGGGTGACACAAACAGTCTAGTTGAATCGGCAGTTGCCGGGGATCTCAATGCCCGGGCCGACACAGTTAAACACAGCGGTGAATATGCCCGCATTGTTGCCGGTGTCAATGCCACCCTGGATGCCATGGTGGCACCGATTCAGGAAGCCAATACGGTGCTGGAAGAAGTGGCTAACGGTAGCTTGAAGCTGCGAATGGCAGGGGAATACAAGGGTGAACATTCAGCGATCAAAGATTCACTGAACAGTACCCTGGATTTTTTACAGGGGATTGTCGATGAAGTGTCAGAAATTTTAGATCAGATGGCTAATTCCAACATGGCCGTTAGCATCACCGGTGACTATAAAGGCGATTTTGAACCGATTAAAACGGCACTTAACCACATCATTGAATCCTTTAATGGAATTCTCAAAGATATGAACGAAGCGGCAGATCAGGTATCTGCTGGGGCTTCTCAGGTATCGGACGGCAGTCAGATGCTGGCCCAGGGATCAACCGAACAGGCTGCCGCTATCCAGCAACTGAGTTCGTCGATTGATGAAATTGCGGATAAGACAAAAGATAATGCCAAACGGGCCAGTGAAGCCAATATGCTTTCCACCACAGCCCAGGAAAAAGCTCAAAAAGGTAACGATAGCATGCGTCAGCTGCAGGAGTCCATGGATGAAATCAATCAGGCCTCGGGAAATATTTCAAAGATCATCAAAGTCATTGATGACATTGCTTTCCAGACCAACATTCTATCCCTGAATGCCGCCGTTGAAGCAGCCAGAGCTGGGCAGCATGGTAAGGGCTTTGCCGTGGTAGCAGAAGAGGTTCGCTCGCTGGCCGCCAGAAGCGCCGAAGCTGCGAAGGAAACCACCGTTTTGATTGAAGGTTCGGTGAAAAAGACCGAGGGTGGTACTGTCATCGCAGATGAAACTGCCATTGCTTTGGAAGAAATTGTGCTTGAAATAACCAAGGCGGCTCAGCTAGTTCAGGAAATCGCTGAAGCTTCCAATGATCAGGCCACGAATATCACTCAGATTAATCTGGGTGTAGATCAGGTATCACAGGTTGTCCAGGGAAATACGGCAACAGCCGAGCAATCGGCTGCGGCCAGTGAAGAATTATCTGGTCAATCGCAGTTGCTCAAGGAAATGATCTCGCGGTTTAAACTTAAAAGATAAAAACAAAAAATAAAACTAAAACAAAAAGACAAGGAAATTTTTCCTTGTCTTTTTGTTGGCAGAGGAGCTTTGCCTTGTCTGTCGAGAACATCTTTAGGGTAGACATTTTCTTTATGCTTCTTTGGCCCAATCATCAAAACCCTGCATGACCTTATCATAAGTTTGCTGGGAGATTTCCGGAAGTTCACCGCCAAATGCTTCTTTGGCACTTTCAAAACCTTCTTCAAAGGCATTTCTCAAGGACTCAATTTTACTTTTATCACCGCCGGAGAGGGCTTTGGCAAATTCAATAATCCGCTCAGAAGTTTTGTTCACCCCAAAATAGCCGTCTTCAGAAATCGCTTCCTGGGCAGCTGCCTGGGTTTCAGAATCCACCGTGATGTCAACTTCTTTTCCTTCGGCCAGATCTTTCAGAACCTGATTAACCTTCTTGCCTTGTTTTTCAAGCATGGCAGTAACCATTTTTTTGAATGACTCAGTATTTCGGGCAAAATCCTGTTTGATTTCATTTATCTTTTTACGGTCGACAGTGTAGGTTCCGATGTCTTCGGAAGTTGCAGTGCCAAGTTCAATAGAGTCGAGTTTTTGTACAACTGGCTGGACTTTATCAGCAGCTTCGGGCTCAACTTTGACGTCAGCATTTTGGGTGACGCCTTTTGTCTGAATCGCTTGATTCAGAGATTTGTTCGCATCAATTGCATTTGTATTCATAACATCCTCCTTGTTAAATATTAAAATAGTTACGTGCTTCTCTAAACTATATCGACAAAATTCAACTAAAAATAACATTATTTTATAAATAATAACAGATTCGATAAAACATGTCCCTTCAGCAGTTACACTGAAATGACATGTTTTATAGTATTTGTTTTAAGGGCGACAGGGCTCGTAATGGTTCAGAATGTTTGGTGTTCAGATCACAGCTGTCAATGTGTTTTTTATATGAGAGATCATTTTCGCAGGAAACTGGTTTAAGTTGATCAGCGGCCACATTTTGCAGGTAAGTCGCAAAGTACTCGTTAATTATAGCAGTATCATCTGGTTCATCAGAGGTGCTCGTCACAAACCCGGATAAAAAAGCCAACCATGGCCGGGTGTTTGCTTTTATGTCTTTAATCCACTTCATTTTTATGAACCTCCTGTTTTAAAGTAAAATTTTTGTAAAGGGAGACTTGATTAGTCGATGTGGTTTGGATCAGAAATGTATGATTTATTTGGTCATTCGTTCTTACTATTAATATCGCCATGTTTCGAAATTACTTTAGGATAAACGATAAAACAACATAATTCTGGCAAGAATATTAAAAGAATTAAGCGTTGTGGATTAGATAGCCCAATCAGAAAACAAGTTATAGCAAGCGATCGTTTGAAAAGCTTGTGGAGAAATTATAATAAAAGCACTTGATAAAAGAAAAACAGAATGGTATACTAAAACACGAAAGTTAGGATAAACTAACTACCGTGTTTTGTAGTAAACTAGTTTAGACTAATCATGAAAAAACAGGAGTCGTCGATGGAGAATACACAAAAGGATCATATTTTCACTGAAATATATATGGGTATCCATACCGTTATGGTGTTAATGGTACTGGTTTATTGCGTTTATTCCCAGACAATGGCGGGAATGATGACGGTGATGCTGGTTATTTACGGGATCTATATTGGTTTTGAACTATACTTGTTTGCCACCAGACAAATACTAAAATTGGAAAGCATGTTAGGCGGATATTTTCAGAGCATCATGGATATTCTTTTTATTTCCATTTGCAGTATTTATCTGGAAAACTACTTCTTTATTACTCTGCCAATCTTTTGTCTATTTATCTTAACCGCCAGTTTGGCCAATCATCGCACTAAAAGTATTATCCATGGTCTGCTGACAACCCTTGGTTATCTGGCGGTCGGAATATTAAACGGATATTTCCCACTGGGGGTTGCTTTATTTCAGGGGGGACTCCTGATCGGTTTCAGTTTTTTTGTGGGTGAACTGAATCAACTTATCAGTGATGTATACAAAAGAAACCACTATGCCATGGAAGAAATTGAATATAAAAATCAGTTACTGGAATACCGGGCGACCACTGACTTTCTGACTGATTTATCTAATCATCAGGCGTTCTATCAGTCGCTGGAAATGATTGCTGAAAAACACGCACCAATTACTTTGATCTTCCTTGATATTGACGATTTTAAGGCAGTTAATGACGTTTATGGCCACCTCTCTGGAGATTATGTTATCCGGGAGGTTTCGCAGATTATAAAAAAACAGCTTCGCACCTCAGACATCGGGGCCCGATATGGCGGTGAAGAGTTTGCAGTGTTACTACCGGGAACTGGGGAACCCTTTGGACAGCGAATCGCCGAACGGATCTGTACTGCTGTTGCGGAATACCCCTTTGAATTTGATAATCAAAAGATGAGGATCACCCTTTCTGCCGGCGTTTGTCATTCAACGGTAGCATTGAATCGGGGGGAACAGACCATGTTGGTGGATCAGGCAGATGAATTGCTTTATTATTCAAAAAGAAACGGCAAGAACCGGGTTACCAGCGCTCAATTCAAATAAGGTCTAATACAATGAAAGGATATTCAGATGACTGAAAAAAAAGCATCCCGTGATATATATGTATTTTCACAATATTTAAACGAAGCGTACCGATTGTATGGCTTAGCCGGTAATCAGGAAATATTTACCGATAAATTCAGGACCTATCTGAAACGGATGATTGTAAAACTAAAAGATGCATCATTCAGGGATCTCGAAAAGTATCGGAATACAAACTGTGCCAGCAATTGCCTGCCGGGACATTCGATCCGAACCGCTTTGCTGGCCATGGGTCTTGCTAAAGAGCTAGGTTTAAAGGAATCAGAAATCACTGAAGTCGGGGTGGGGGCCTTACTTCATGATATCGGCAAACTCTTTCTACCCAGAGAGATTTTGGACAAACCCTGTAAACTGAGCGAATTCGAATTTGATGTGATCAAAAGCCATTCAGAAATCGGGTTTCAGGTACTCAGAAACGAGAACTGGTTGCCTGGACCCTGTATTGAAATTGTCCATAATCATCACGAACGTTTAGACGGCAGCGGTTATCCAAATCACTTATGCGGGGATGAGATTCATCAATACGAACGCATTGTAGGGGTCGCTGATGTTTTTGATGCGATGACCAGCAAGCGTAATTATCGGGAGGCTCTGAGTTATGAGTTGGCTTTTCAGGAAATTAAAAAAGAATCACCCCTGTTGCTGGATCGACAAATCGTTTTTGTGTTAGGTGATCTTATCAAGAAATATAGCTATCCCAAACGGGAATTAACAGAGCGATTAGAAATGAGGAGAGAAATATGCCATTATCCATGTGCCGAATAGGAAGTACGGTTGTTGTAAAAAATCTAAGCGTGGATGAAGCCTTAGCTAAAAGGCTTTACAGCATGGGGTTGATTAAGGGCGCCTTTCTCAAGGTAATCTCGACAGAGCATCAGGGTCCCATGACCATTGAACTATTGGGCAGTCAATTGGCACTGGGATATGAAATAGCCTCGCAAATACAAGTGGTGACAGCAAAGTATCACTAAAGTGTTAGTTTTAAATAGGCAACCATAAAAGCAAAAAATAAGGTGATCGAGAGACAGATTTCATTAAAGCCAAGTTCGAATGAAGTAATGAAAGCCAGACGATTTGTTTTTTTGAATAAGCCGCGATAAATAAGTGTACCCAGGAATATAGATCCAATGAAAAGTAGCATTTTTATACCGTAAGACAATCGGTCGACAGTCAATTTGACGTTAAAAAGGATGGCGATCAGCTCGCTGCCAAAAATACCACCGAGAAAACACAGCGTGCTCAGAGTTAAGACCACCGCTTTCTCCAGAATATCGGAGTCGGCGGTTTCTTTTTTGCCCGAACTGCCGAAAAGAAGTTGGCCATATTTAATAAAGACGACAATGGTTCCCAGATTAATCAGAATCAGACCGTATTCGATCCAAGTACCGCTTGAACCGGAAGCGATCAAATATTTTGAGATGCTGCCGTTAAATAGCGGGGCACCAATAATCCCCAGAATAGACAAGATGGTGGCGATTCCGACGGCTGGCATGTGTTCAAAAACACCCTTCACCTCGTCGATATTTCGGGTCTTGTACTCGGAGATGATCATTCCGGCAGTGAGAAACAGGGTTGATTTAAAAATAGCATGATTAATCAGATGATAAAGTCCGCCCCAGTAAGCCATCGGATTGTTCAGGTTAATGCCAATCATGATGACACCTATTTGAGAAACGGTAGAATAGGCCAGCAGAAGCTTGATATCTTTTTGAGCTAAAGCCAACATCAAACCAGCGATGGCAGTGACAAATCCAAGGATCACAAAAAGTTCGGAGGTATCGATCAGGGGGGAAAAAGCTATCTGCAAGCGGAGGAACACATAGATGCCGGTTTTAACATATAATCCGGATAAGATGGCAGAAACAACGGAAGGGGCACTGGGGGTACCATGAGCTTTTGGTAGCCAGCTGAAAAGGGGCATTAAAGCGGCTTTTAAGCTCACTGCGGTAATCATAAAGGCGTAGGGTAGAATCAGGCTTTGGGGGTCTTTGACCTGGCTGAACGCTGTTTTCAAGGCATAAAAATCAAGGACGCCAATTTTTTTATAAAGCATTCCCAGGCCCATCAGGAAAAATGACATCGCCACGACGTTGATCAGAAAATACATCAGGCCATCATAAATAGCAATATTGGTCTTCTTATACATGATCAGAATGGTGATGATCAGGGTGGCAGCTTCAATCAGAACAAAAATGTTAAACAAGTCATTTGAAAGAAAAATACCGATGATCAAACTTTCCAGACTAAGAAAAAGAAAGAAGAAAAGGTGGTCGGCATAGTGTTTATTATGAACAAAGATTACCATCGCCAGGAACAAAAAGCAGGTTAAAAGAACCATCGCAGAGGCTAGCAGATCAGCCCTTAACGTGATCCCGAAGGTATCCGGCCAGCTGCCCACATTTTCGAGGATGGTGCCATTTTTACGCACTTCAACAAAAATCAAGGTGACCCAAATCACTAACGCCGCTTGAAAAAGAATCATGATTTTTTTTGTGGTTTTGATGGAAATCAGTTTGGCGATGGTGCCAAAAATAATCGGTAATAAAATAACCCAATGTAAATTAATCATGGTGATTCCTTTTTTTCATTACTTTTTGCCAGTTGGTGGATCCATAACGATGATAGAGATGAATAAACATGGTTAAACCGGCTGCCGTTACACCAATACCAATGACAATATCCGTAATCATTAAGGCCTGGGGGAGCGGATCAGCGACTTGTAGAGTCTGGGCCACATCGCCAATCGGTGGGACGCTTCCCGGGGCAGTATTGGCAGAAATAAAGTATAGAATAATAGCTACTTGCATGATACTGATGGACATAATCGATTTGATGATGTTTCTTCTCGCAATCAGGCCGTAGACGCCCACAAAAAAAAGCACAATGCTAATGGTTTCTCCGTTTATAGTAATCATCAAATACCCCCTTCGTAAAAGGCAAACCTAAAAAAAATGATGGTAAAGCCACTGCAGACTTTTAATCCGATTAAAAAATTCATGGCGACAAGATAGGTCAGGTTCATAAGTTCTGAGTGGTTGGCGGTGGTTGAAAATAAAAAAAAGGCCGGGTAAAGAATAATACAGACGAAAAGCGTCTTTTCCGCTGTTTTTAGGGTTTTTAGCCGGATGCAGCGGTCCGGTTCGACCAGATAGCGGGTGATAAAAACCGAAGCCAGCACGGCGCCGCCCTGGAATCCGCCACCGGGACTGGCATGGCCGTTTAAAATAATATAAAATCCAAACAATAAAATAAAAGGATATAAAAGCCCGGTCATGCGGGAAATAATTTCAGAGCGGTCAGTCATCGGTGCGCCTCCACGAAAAATTAATAACCGCCGAAACACTGACCAGTAAAATCAGAGTTTCAAAAATACTGTCAAACACCCGGTAGTTCAGGTAGATCGCCGCTACGGCATTTTGAGTATGGGTGTCGGCATTGAAATTTTCCAGATAAAAATCGGCGATCAGCGGATTGGCGACCAGATTGGCATCAAAATTAATAAAAAGCACCAGTCCGGCCAGGGCCATGGAAAAAAGCATGGTCAGGATTCTACGCTTCATTATCTTCTCCTTCCGCACATCGAATCAGGTGAATATTCAAGTCACCATAATTCGTCAGTAAATATTCTTCCACCGCATCAAGCTGATAATCCTCGGCACAGCCATAAATCCAGATGTCCTGATCAGTATGATGAATAGCAAGATCAAATTTTTCCTGATCGACGATGGTTTCAATGGGCGCACCGGAATAAATAAGCTGCGGTTCCATTTCCCGCTGGATCAAAAAAGCTTCCAGATTATTTAAGAAAGTCGAATTATCGTTAAGGTATCGACTAGTCTGATCGCCGACGCTGTTGGCATAGTAAATCGAGAAAACCTGGTATTTCCGCAACGCCACCAGATATAGCACGGTGGTGATGGTACTCCCGATAATGGCTTCAGCAATGGCCACATCTGGGGCACCATAAAGCAGATAAACAAAGGAACTGACCAGCGAAAAAGCCCCCAGATAGACAACTGCCCGCCGCAATTTTTTGGTATTCAGAGCGACGATAGCCAGAACAACCAAGGTGATCAGAAAGATGTTTTCGGTCATGGTCGGGTCTCCTGATTAATGGTGTAGCCGCTCAAAAAAGCTGATCGGGCAATGGCGTGGGTGGACAGCGGGTTGGTGATCATCACCAGCAGGGTAATCAGAAGGATTTTCATGGTAGCATAGCTGAGCCCGGATAAAATAGCGAAACCGATCATGATCGTCAGAAAACCTACGGTTTCGATTTTGGCGGAAATTAAAATACGCGAATAAAAATCTTTAAAGCGAAACAAGCCAATAACCCCTAAAGCCATAAAAACAAGTGCGACGGTGATGAGCAGATAGGCGAATAAATCGGTCATGAGATGTCTCCCTTTTTTTCGATGAATCGCGCGATCAGCACCGTACTGATAAATCCCAGCAGCGCGTAAACCAATGCCACATCCAGTAAATAGGATTGATTGGTGATGATGGCTAAAATGACAATAGACATGATCATTTTAGCTGATATGGCATTTAAACCCAGCAGACGGTCCCAAATGGTGGGGCCCAGAATAACCCGAACAAGCACCAGGACAATATAGATGGCAATGACGAATAGAGTTGTTTCTAAAAAGATCATGAGTCCATACTCCTTAAAATCATTTCATAGGGGGAACAGCTTTTACCGGCAGCAACATCAGTGAAGGTATTTTCGTCCTGGAACGCCAGGATTTGAAGCTGGCGGCCATTTTTGCCGATAGTGACAGTACCGGGAGTCAGCGTAATGGCATTAGCCAACAGACAGATACCCAGGTCATTACTGATACAGGTTTCATATTCGATGATCTTTACGGTATCTTCACCTTTAATAATTTTTAAAATAGCTGAAAAGCCGGATCGATAAATTTGCACGAATAAATACATGGCGTAATGCAATAGAACTTCGGGCTTGATCGCGTAAGTGTTACGATAATCGTTTTCCAGCAACATACGATTAGTGAAGAGCAGCGATACTGCTGAGAAAAACAGGCCAGTCAGGATTTGTGAAAGAGACATACTTTCATTTAAAACAAGCCAGATGCCGGTAAAAATTATAACCAGAACAAGGGTGCGAAACATTTTTTTCATATGAACTCCTTTCACATTGCAAAGATGACCTTGGAAGTAGGTTTCATTATAATCAAGATATGCGCTTTCTGTCAACGAATATAAAAGAAATCAAAGTGGCCCAAACTACGAATGAAGACCGCAATTTGAACCCGACGGAGATATTAAAATGAGGCCTGGATTGGTGCAACCAGGCCTCAAAAATGTGATGCTGATACCCTTACTAATACTTGTCCATCTCCATATCATCGAGGATGATGCTTGGTTCAGGGATTGGTGCTTTTACATGTTTTATGGAAGGGGCAGAAACTGTCCGGGCGGCTTTAGCCGAGCTGCTCTTAGCTTTTAACTGGAAAGCATCGACCATATGTTTAAGCATTTCGGCTTGGCCGGAGAGTTCTTCACTGGCGGCAGCGCTTTCTTCGGCAGTAGCCGAATTAGTTTGAACAACCTGAGATACCTGCTCAATCCCCTGGGTGATCTGGGCGATTTCAGAGGCCTGATCATTGGAGGCACGGGCGATGGTGCCGACCAAACCGGCAACCTTGTCAATTTGACTGAGTATCTCTTTCAGGCTTTCAGCGGTGTCATCGGCAATTTTGGTACCGACGCTGACCTTGTCAATGGAGCCTTCAATTAAGCCGGTGGTTTCTTTGGCGGCTTCCGCACTTCGGGCTGCCAGGGTTCTTACTTCCTCAGCAACCACCGCAAAGCCTTTGCCATGCTGTCCGGCTCGGGCCGCTTCAACGGCGGCATTCAAGGCTAGAATATTGGTCTGGAAGGCAATGTCATCAATAACCTTGATGATTTTAGAAATATTGTTTGAGGAATCGTTGATATCACCCATGGCGCTAATCATGGTTGTCATTTGGCTATTGCCTTTTTCGGCGTTGGATCGGACATTAACAGCCAGATCATTGGCTTCATTGGCATTCAAGGCATTTCGCTTGGTTTCGGCAGCGACTTCTTCGATGGAGGCGGTCAATTCCTGGATCGAGCTGGCCTGCTCAGTGGTTCCCTGAGATAAAGCCTGGCCACCGTCCGAGATCTGTTTGGAACCCATGTCCACCTGGCCGGCGGCCACATTGATTTCGGTCATGGTATTGCTGAGATTGCTGGTGATATCGTTGAGGGCAGTTTTGATCGCCTGGAAATCGCCCAGATAATCGGTGGTGATCTGTTGATCCAGGTTACCCCGGCCCATTTCTTCCAGGGTATGGGTGATTTCATCCACATAACGTTTCAGGAAGGCAACGGTCTGGTTCATATTATCTTTAATTAGGGTGTAATCACCGTTGTAATGGCCAACCATGCCGGTGTTCAGATTACCCTGAGCCAGTTCTTTTAAGGTCGCTGAAGCTTCCTGCACCGGTTCGACAACCGCATCTAGGGTGGCGTTGACGCCATCTACAATCCGGGCAAAATCACCTTGATGTCGGCTGGCATCAGCCCGGGTATTCAGTCGGCCCGCAATACCGGCTTCGGCCAGCATTGTAGCATCACTAACCAGGTTATCAACGGAATTTTTGACTTCGCTCAAAGTGTTGCCAATTTCATGGAATTGGGCACTGACTTCAGTTGTGTATTCATCGGCTTCACTAATAGCCATATCAAAGTCTAAATTACCTTCGGACAGACGAATCAGATTATTGCCAAGTCGGGTTACTTCATTTTCGGTATAGGTACTTACCCGGATGATCGGGGTTAAATCGGTGACGACTTCGACGAAGCCAATGTTTTCGCCTTTCTTGTTTTTAAGATAGGCGGTATCCTGTTTATTGCTTCGGCCGACCCATTCAAAATAGCTGTCGCTTAAGCCCTGGTCGACTAGACGTCGGATACCGCAGTTTTCGGTGCGGCAGATATCGGCGTTGGCGTTGTAACAGTCCATTCCACAGGCTGAATCACGATCTTTGATGACCCCGTTGGCAATCATAAAATCTTCAAATGGCTTATTCATAAAGGTCCATTTCATGTCATTATCGGTGACGTGAATAGGAAAGGGAACGGCGTCAATGATGGCTTCATACCAGACCATTTTATCAACAACGGTATCCAGGGTGGCGTTGACTCCTTCAACAATTTCTTTGAAACCGCCGTGGAAAGCCTCTGCGTTGCCCCGGGTTTCCCACTGGCCGGCGATGGCGGCATGGGACAGCATCGTTGCTTCACTGATCAGGTTGCGGATGGTTTCGATGGTCAACTTAAGGGCTGGAGAAAGCTCATCCTGGAGATCTTTAGGCTCGACGTTGGTGCTAACATCACCATTTGAGATCTGATTCATCGTACCAATAAGAACGGTTTGGAGATCGTCGGAAAAGGAATCCATGGATTTGGCCATTTCACCGATTTCATCTTTCCGGTTCATATTAAGACGCATGGTAAAATGTCCCAGACTCATTTCTTTGATCATGTTATTTGCTTGTTGCAATGGTTTGCTGATCATCGAACGAAGTACCAGACCAAAGATGAGGGCAACCGCAAAAGCAGCAAGCGTCACAATAATCATCGTGGTCATGGCAGCGTTGGCTGTGGCTGTATCCTCTTCTGCGGTTCGTTGCGCTTCTTCCAATTTCATCGGCACCAGTTTATTGATCAGATCCATCTCTGTTGAAGCGGCAATTTCGTAGGAACCGGTATCAGAAAGAAGTGCGAAGGCTTCAGCATCACGATTTTGGACCGCCAGTTCTTTTACCTTTTCAAATTCATTTGCTAAAACTTTTCGGGAGGCCACAAATTCGTCGAAGACTGCCTGCATCTCCGGATCTGTAATGGTTTCCTGGAAAGCGGCAGCAGCCTCGTCAATTTCGCCGTTGCGGATGATAACCTTATCCGCATTGGACTGAATCAGCTCCTGGCTGTTTTCAATAATCATATCGCGGACGATAACCCGCATCCGTTGGTAGGAGGTGGAAATCTGGCCGACATCGGCAATAGGTACGGTCATCTTATCATAAAGGTTTTTATTGGAGTTTTGAAGATGTTGTAAATTAATAATTCCAACGATGCCGACTACTCCGGTGATCAAGGCAACAATTATAAAACTCACGATGAGTTTCGCTCCGATTTTCATGTTATACATCCATTGCATTTTTAATTCCCCCTTAGAAGATAGATTATTTCCTCTTTCGCAAGATTATTACCCAAATCAAAGAAACAATAACAGCAAAAAATAATAAAGTGATTTATAAAACAAATAAAAATTGTTCGAGGAGCGAGAAATGGTACAACCGATAAAGAAAATACTAAAAAGCCCCCAGGTCGTTTTATCAGAACAACCTGAGGGCGCGGTAATTATCTGTGCTTGACTGATTCAGCGAAGAACCTTATGTAGTAGCATCTTTATAAAGTGGTTAAATCACCTGATCAGCATCAGTATTTATCCATTTCCATATCATCTAAAAGGATACGTGGCTCGGCTAGTTTAGGAGCCGGAGTTTGTGGTTTTGATACAGCGGTTTTGAAGGTAGTTTGGGCTGTGTTTTTGACTTTAAAGGCGCCCACCATCTCTTTGAGCATTTCAGCCTGCCCGGACAGTTCTTCACTGGCGGCGGCGCTTTGCTCGGCGGTGGCTGAATTGGTCTGAACCACCTGAGAGACCTGTTCGATACCCTGAGTAATCTGGGCGATTTCCGAGGCTTGTTCATTGGAGGCCTGGGCAATGTCACCGACCAGACCGGTGACCTTTTCAATTTCAGCCAGAATTTCTTTGAGGCTGATGGCTGTTTCATCAGCAATTTTTGTACCCAAGTCCACCTTATCGATGGAACCTTCGATGAGGCCGGTGGTTTCCTTGGCCGCTTCGGCGCTGCGGGCCGCCAGGCTTCTTACTTCTTCAGCAACGACCGCAAAGCCTTTGCCGTGCTGTCCGGCCCGGGCAGCCTCAACGGCGGCATTCAGAGCCAGAATGTTAGTTTGGAAGGCAATGTCATCAATTACTTTGATGATCTTGGAAATATCATGGGAAGACATATTGATATCGCTCATCGCAGAGATCATTTTTGTCATTTGAGTATTACCAACTTCAGCATTGGTGCGAACCTCAATGGCTCGTTCATTGGCTTCATTGGCCCGCATCGCGTTTTTCTTAGTTTCACCAGCCACTTCTTCGATGGAAGCGGTCAATTCCTGGATTGAGCTGGCCTGTTCAGTGGTACCCTGAGCCAGCGCCTGACCGCCATCAGAAATCTGTCGGGCGCCGACTTCAACCTGTCCGGCAGCGACATCAATATCGGTCATGGTATGGCTGAGGTTGGTATTGATATCGTTGAGGGCCGTTTTAATCGCCTGAAAGTCACCCAGGTAATCGGTGGTGATTTCCTGGTCCAGATTGCCCCGACCCATTTCTTCCAAAGTGCTGGTTATTTCGCCAACGTATTGGCTCAGGAAGCTGATGGTCCGGTTTAAGGCTTCTTTGATTTGGGTATGATCACCACGGTAGACACCTGCCATTTTAGTATGCAGATTCCCCTGGGACAATTGGGTGAGGGTAGCCGAAGCTTCTTCGATGGGCGCAATGATGGCATCCAGGGTCTGATTAAAGCCAGTAACAATTTTCCCATATTCACCAGGGAAGCCGGAGACGTCGCCGCGGTTGCTTAAATTACCTTCGATGGCAATACTGGCCATTTTTTCAGTTTCATTAACGAGGTTGATAATATTTTGAATCATGCCAATCAGGGCAGGAATCAAGGTATCGTTAGCACTGCGTTTGCCAACCTTGGACAACACTTCCAGGTCGTGCAAATCACCATTGGCAATATTGGTCGAGATTTCAACAATCCGGGTTAAGCGGGTATGGACATCGTTGATGGAATGACCGATTTCAGCATAAATACCCAGATAATTGGTGGGCATCGTTTCTGAATAATCATTGAGGCTCATTTTACCAAGGACCCGGTTACTTTCTTCCAGAGCCCCCAAGCCATCGATACAGGCATTGATGTTATTAATCAAGGTGTTAAAATCGCCATTATAGGTGGCTGTAATTTTTTCTGGGATTTGTCCTTTGCCGATGCGGTCGACATAATCAGCCGCTACGTTCAGTGGGCCTACCACCGCGTCAAGGGTATTATTGACGCCGACGACAATATCTTTAAATCCGCCTTTGAAGGCTTCGGTATCGCCGCGGGTGGATAGCCGGCCGGCAACGCCGGCCTGGGCCAGCATGGTGGCTTCTTCAATTAAACCCCGGATTGATTCGATGGTCTTTTTAAGGGCCGGCTTAATTTCATCCTGATTGTCGATGATTTCAATATCAGCCGAAACATCGCCGTCAGAAATCTGGTTCATGACCTCAATCACCTCGGTCTGGAGGTTATCGGCAAAATTATCCATAGCCAGCGCCATTTCGCCAATTTCGTCATTGCTTTCCATATTAAGCCGAGCACTCAAATGACCCAGGCCCATCTCTTTAATCATATGGTTAACTTTTTTAATCGGGTCAGTAATTCGTTTGGCAATGAAATAGCAGAAGACAATGCTGACGGCCAAAACGACGATGGAAATGAGGAGACTGCTTAAGATGGCGCCAGGCAGGGCGGATAGCACCTCGTCGGATTCCACCGCCAGAACCACCGTCCAATCCATACCTTTTACCTTTGCAGCAGCCATATAATACTCCTGCTTGTCGAGGGTATAGGTCGATGTGAATGAATCCTGTTCCAGCGCTGATCCAATCGCAGCGCCTAATTCATTATAAGTAGCATCTGTTTCTGACAGCGTAATGGGATTCATCTGATTGATAACATTATCCCGGTCGGGATGAGAGATCGCCGTTCCTGTTGAATCGACAATGTAGGTATAGCCAGTTTGGCCGAATTTCATCGTATCAGTGATGTCGTTTAAAAACCAGGCATTAGCCACCGCCACCAGAACCCCGGTGATGGCTCCATTTTCATAAATCGGTACTGAGTAAGCCATAATTAGCGCTCCATTGTCATCGGGATTGACGCTGATAACGGGATTCATGGTTCCCCGTTCACCGGCAGCGGAATCATGAAAATAGTCTCGTTTCGTGATATCTACAATCTGCCCCCGGTCGCCGTAGCTGTCAGATAGGTAAAGGTTACCATTGAGATCGGAAATCCCGATGCGAAGGAAACGATCGGAACTGCTGACGTCAGTTTTCAACATTGTCATTTTTTCATTAATGGGTACGCTGCCAGAAAAAATTTTATCCCGGGAAGCGATCCCTTCGAGATAAATGTAATTCTGTTCGTTGCGGCTGCTGATGATTTCAGCTGAATTCTGAGCCTGAGTGTTTAGTGATTTCTCAGCTTCAGTCACCACTGCACTAGTTAATGCATTAATGGAGACAAAGGTAAAGACGGCACAGACAACCAGAATCAGTCCGGAAAAATAAACCATGAGTTTTGTTCGAATGCTTTTCATATACACCACCCCTTTTGTGTAAAAAATAATCTTGCCCGACTGAAATGAATGATCTCTTTTGGGTCATTTTAAAATCTATTTTATAGGATATCCTTTTTGACCCAAATGAGCAATGGTGAATCCTGTCATTAAAATAGAATTTTTTAGAAAAGAGATTTGTTTTAGATTGTATACCCTGAAACAATAATTTAATTCGTTGTTATCAAGATTCTGGAATGAATAAGCAAAAAGATAGGCGTCTTGAATCGAATAAGGCTGGCGTAAATTAAGTGGTATTAATTTACGCTTATAACAAAAAAGCAATAGACTTATTTTCTTATATTTGTTAAGATGATGGTACAGAATAAGGCAATTTGATCGGAATCAGGCGGAGGCCAGAAATAATCAAATGGCCAGGCATTTATTGCCCTGAATTAAAAAAACAAATAGCAGGAGGAAAAAATGGCAATTTTTGAACGTCTTAGTGACTTGTTAAAGGCGAATGTAAACGACATGCTGGATAAGGCAGAAGATCCGATTGGGTGCCGCTATGGGCAGTGAAAAGCAGGCTTTAAAACAATTGGAATCGGCAAAAGCAGCTTCAGAAGATTGGGCGAAAAAAGCAAAAACCGCATTATTAGCCGGCAATGAAGAGCTGGCCAAAAAAGCCCTGGCGCAAAAAACTAGCGTCGATGCTGATTTGGCTCAGTTCCAGGCATCCTATGATTCCATGAGCTTGCAAGTAGGTCAATTAAAAGATCAGGTACGTCAATTAAAAGCTAAGTTGGAAGAAGCTCGGATGAAACAGAACATGTTGATTGCCCGTTCTAAAATGGCTGATGCCCAAAAAAGTGTCAGTACTTCTTTAAACAGCACCGACAGTACCAGTGCTTTCACTAAACTGGACAAAATGGAACAGAAAGTAAATGCTAAGGAAGCTGAAGCTCAGGCGTTTACCGAAATAGCTGGCGAAAATACCAGTCTTGAAGATGAATTTGAAGCACTGGAACAAACATCCGCCGTTGATGATGAGCTGGCCAAGCTCAAAGCCGAATTGGGATTAGAATAGAACCATGGGATTTATTATTGGACTATTGATTATGGTTGCAGGGATTTGCTACGCTGTTTACGTTTTGAAAAAAAGCAAAACAAAAGCTCAGGAAATCCAGTTTCAGCAGACAACCTGTATTAAAGACGTTCTGGATATCGTTGGTGATTTATCCAGTTTGGATGAAAATTACCGGCATTACAGCGAGGTGAAGGGTCATCTGCACAGCGTATCAGGGGATGTGGTCGCACCATTTTCCCAACGGTCGGTGGCTTATTATGAAAATGAAGTATTTTCGGTTCATGAAGAAACCAGAACCGAACGGGATGATGAAGGAAATACCAGAACTATTACTGATAAGGTGGAAAGCTCTTTATCCAGTGAAAAAAGTCCGGTGGAAGTTTATCTTTCGGACAGCAGCTCAGAAGAAAAAGTTTATATCGATATGGCCAGCTTCGGTGGTGATGTCGATTTAATGCCTGGCTGCAACCGCATGGAATCATCCGATTCTAACTGGGTCAGAGATAACTTCAATTTCAGTTTTTCTAATTCTCGAGGATCACGTTTCCTGGGCTATCGCTTTTTTGAAGAAATTCTTCCGGAAGATCAGCCCATGTATATTCTGGGTGAAATTCACAAACGGGGAAATCGGCTTTATGTGGGACGTTCGGTGACAACAAAAAAACCTTCCCACGTGACCTATAAATCAGAAGACGAATTACTGGATGATATTAAAAATGAAAAATTTATCGCTTTAGCGATTGCTATTGGCAGTGTTATCGCCGGAATTGCAGTGATGTTTTTATTCTCCTAGTCCAAATTTGTTTTGATAAGGACTGAATTTAAATAAAGACCCTGATGATTTGATTATCATCGGGGTCTTTTTAGAACGTGCAATAAAATCAGGATAAGTCGGAAGATTGCCAGTTTTTGCAAACATCGGACCAGGCCACGCTGTTTGAATACTTTACCAGTTCATCAATGGTCAGCTCGATGACGCTGTTGCTACTGCCACAGGCGGGGAAGACAGTTTCGAATCGTTGCAGCGAATGATCCAGATAAACATCTACACCAGCATTGATGGCAAAGGGACAGACGCCGCCGATGCCATGACCGATGCAACGATCTACTTCTGCTGGGGAGAGCATCTTGGCCTTTGTTTTGAAATGAGCCTTGAACTTGGCGTTGTCTATTTTGGCATCTCCGGCAGTTACCACCAACACACATTTTTCCGCCAATTTAAACGACAAGGTTTTGGCGATTCGCTCCGGAGCACATCCCAGGGCCTGGGCCGCCAGCTCTACCGTAGCCGACGAGGTTTCAAATTCCTGGATCCGTGAATCCAGATCCCATTGTTTAAAATAGTCCCGCACTTTTTCAATTGACATTTTGCTAAGCTCCTGTTCATATGATATTAATTAATATCAATCTTATCATATTTTATTTTCAAGAACAAATGGCAAAAAATGTCACGACAAGTTTATACGCGTTTTTAAAAAAAAATTCCAATAAAAAAGCAGTGATCCCGGATGGATGCACTGCTTTTTTTATATTAGGAATGAAAAGAAAAAGGGGAGATGTTTATCTCTTAAATAAATAATACCCCCCTAACCTTTAGGGAAACTTGGAATTCAGTAATTTTTAAGAAAAGTCGCGAGGGTTGAATGGTATAAATAATTAGCGATTGAAAAAAAGCGTTTCAACGGGTATAATTTTAATAGCTGAAAATATAATAATATCAAATAAAAAACTGTCAATGGCTTAAGTTAAAAAGAAATACTGGAGTAATTAAAAATAAATCTCCTGGATAAAAAAAAGAAAGCATAAGAGGTAACAGCAATGAAATTCAAGAAGGTAATCGTTTTCTTTCTGGCAATGGTTTTAATTGGAAGTTCCTGTCCGCTGGGAGTCATGGCAGAAGATCAATCGATGGTCATTCAAAGTCTGGATCAAGTCGCAAATCTTGATGGCAATTCAAATATTGATGACCAGATCATTGTTATTTACAAAGATCAGGCCAGGGTTGGCAGTCTTGCCCTGACCAGCCAGGACATTAAGGGTGGCGAAACATTAAATGATCAGGTGGATATCATCGAAGTGGCTGATTCCGCCAATACAGACGCTCTGATTTCAAAATTGTCAGAAAATCCCAATGTGCTGGTAGCTGAAAGAAACGCTTATATTCAGACATCAGCTCTTCCCAATGATCCTAATTTATCAGAAGCCTGGCAGTTTGAGCGGATTGGCGCCGATGAGACCTGGAACAAGGTCAGTAATACAGCAACGGTGGTAGTAGCTGTCATCGATACCGGTCTCAATACCCAGCACCCTGACATTGCCGATAATGTGGTAGCCGGTTATGACTATGTTGATGGTACCACCGACATGGTCGATTTATCCGGTCATGGCACGCTGGTCTCGGGCTGTGTAGCGGCGGTAGCCAATAATGGCATCGGTATTGCCGGCATCACCGGTACCGCAAACATCAAAGTTGCCCCCTATCGGGTAGGCGGTGGATTTGATGGTGATAAGAATCTGGATGTGGGCTATATTTGTGCCGCCTTATATGATGCGGCAGCACGTCAAGATGTAAAAGTCATCAATATGAGTTTTGGTGGCTATATGGTTTCAGCAGCTTTGCGGACGGCGGTGGAAAATGCTGCCAATGCTGGTAAGGTGCTGGTGGCGGCCTCGGGAAATGAAGGCAGTAACGCTAATTACAGCGGCGAACTGGCGGTTCCGGCTTCCTATAATAATGTCATCTCGGTGGGCGCCACCGACAATACCAATAAGATTGCTTATTTTTCCCAACACAACAGTCTGGTTGATTTATGTGCTCCGGGGTACAAAGTATATTCGACAAATCATGACGGAACCTATGAAGAAGCTTCCGGGACCTCTTTTGCTAGTCCCATTACAGCTGGAGCCTGTGCGGTGTTAATGGCCGCGGACCATACCATGACCAGTACCCAGGTGGAAACCCTGCTTAAAGAAACAGCTTTAGATTTTGGCTCGACTGGCCGAGATGATTACTACGGTTACGGCATGATTCAGCTAGATGCCGCTATGGCCAGGGTTACGCCGAGCAATCCATTAACGATTGACACCTTTACCGTTGATAAACCAACAGGACAAACACTGGGAACGCTGCTTACCCTGAGTGCCGCAGCCAGCGGCGGTGAAGGGGCTTACAGTTACGGATTTTATTATGATTTAAATGGAAAAACCACAACTATTCAGAATTACAGCAGCGTTTCCACAGCTGCCTTCACGCCAATTGAAGCGGGAATCTATACCTTGTCGGTACAGGTGTTGGATGGAAAAGGCAATACACTTAAAGATTCGATTGTAAATTATGTGGTCAAAGATAAAGTGGCTCCAGCCATTGAATACCGAACCCATGTCCAAAATGTCGGCTGGCAGAGTCTGGTCGCTGACGGTGCGGTTAGCGGAACTGCCGGGAAATCGCTGCGACTGGAAGCAATTGAGATCAATACCATTACCCAAAACTATAACCTTGGGGTGAAATATAAAACCCATGTCCAAAACATCGGCTGGCAGAATTTTGTGGCTGATGGCGCTTTAAGTGGAACCGAAGGGAAATCATTGCGACTCGAAGCCATCGCTATTGAACTAACCGGTACCGATGCTGAGCTTTTTGATATATATTATCAGGTTCATGCCCAGAACGTAGGCTGGATGGACTGGGCCAGCAATGGTCAGCAAGCCGGAACCGCTGGTTTCGGGTATCGGCTGGAAGGTATCCGGATTAAGATTGTGCCCAAGGGCAGTATTGCCCCAGGTCCGATTGTTAATCCATTTATCGAAAAGTGACTAACCAAGATGACGGCAAAAGCCGATTAGAAATTTAACCATACGGGCCAGCGAAAGCTGGTCTATTTTTAATTAATCACTTAAAATGTCATCATTCTAAATTTATCCGGGTTTAATCGAAGTTGTCCGAGATATTCCATTTATTTTTGGCTGGAAAGGGTATAATATAAGAGTAGTTATTACTTTCAAAAAAATGACAGGAGTGATTATGATTATTTAAAAAATCGCAGTTGCGATTCAATCTGGGGACGACCTTATGACACAGGAGAATGACCATGATTAATAATAAAAAATTTCAATCGGCTCTGTTAACCATTATTGTATTGTTAATCGGAGTAATCATTTTGGGGGGATGTAAGACCGAAAAGATTGAGCCGAACCCAGTGGATTCAACCAATACCCAGGCAGAAACCAACGACAATCAAACAACCGACAAGATTATCATTGTCACCGGAGAGTATGCGCCCTTTACAACCGAAAATATGGCCGGTTATGGTGTTTTCACTCAGATTGTTGAGGCCGTGCTAACAGAAAGCGGACTGGAAAGTGAAGTTAAGTTCTATCCTTGGGCCAGAGCTTCAGAAATGGTTGAAAAAGGTGAAGCCTGGGCAGCATTTCCTTATGGATATATAACTGAAATGGCCCAGGTATACGATTATTCTGAGTCCATCATTCAAAGCCCCCATAAGTTTTATTATCTTAAATCTAATCAGAAATTGGCACTGGAAGGTGCGGATTTTTCAAAAATCAGCGACTTTGGCAGCTATACCTTTGGCGGTGCTAATGATTATTGGTACGGGAATAAAACGACCCTTGAGAACAGTGGCGTAAAGGTAGAGTGGGCCAATGATGTGGATGCGCTGCTAAAAATGCTCCATGCCGGAAGAATTGATTTTCTGATTGAAGATTATCAAGTCGCTGATGAAGCCATTGCCCGGCTTTTTCCTGAAGATACTGATGCTTTTGCCACGCTTCCCAACACAGCATCGCAGCATGATTACTATTTAATCATTTCAAAAGTTTATCCCAATTCGCAGATTTACCGGGAAAAATTCAATGCAGCATTACAGATGCTGAAAAACAATGGTACAATTGATCGTATTCTAATCGAAAATGGACTCGAGTCAAACCACTCGGAGGGTTTTTAATGAAGGGTTTTCAAACAAAAAAACTTAGCACGGCGTTACTGCTGCCAATTATCCTGACTGTTTTTGTAGCACTCATATTGCTGACAATCGTTGATGCGGCAACCGAAAAAATCCATTTGACTGAGGATCTGAATATTGAGGCGGAGCACATCTTGAATATTACCGCTGATGCGTCCGAAGAAGCTTTTTGGACCTATAATAATGTGAGTCTTCAAAAAATTGGTGAAACCCTGGCTGGTTATCAGGAGATAGCGGCCATCAAAATGGTGGATGCTGAAAATCTGGTTGTTTTTGAAACCAGCAAGGACTCTGAACCCTATCAAAGCGCATATCGGTATCCGGTGTTTACCCAGGAGATTTTTAAGTATGATCAAAAAATCGGTGAAATACAGTTGGTCTTTACCAACTATTATTTAAATCAGGCGATTTTCTCAGCAATCATCATGGGTTTTATCCGAACCATTTTCATCAGTTTAATCATTGTGGTATTGATTTTGTTTTTATCCAGAAATCTTTCTGAATCCATTGACGGCATTGCTGCTGGAGTTAAAGGATTTGCAGAAGGTGATACCGAAATCCGGATACAGGTGAAAGACAGTCATGAAATAAAAAATCTGGCTGATCGGATTAATACATTGTTTGATGATATACTGGACTCACGGCGGCAACTCACCGAAAACTACGAAAAGCTGGAAAGACAGGAAGAAGCGTTGCGTATTTCTGAAGAGCGCTATCGTTATGCCGTTGAGGGGTCTAACGATGCCATCTGGGACTGGGATTTACAGAGCAACGAATATTATGTTTCCCTGCGGGGCTTGCAAATGATCGGATTTTTGGAACAAACCAATATAAGCCTTGAAGCCTGGAAGGCTTTTATCCATCCCCAGGATCAAGGCCATTTTGACAACTATCTCCAGGGTTTTTACCGGCATGATACAAATTTTGGTCAGCTTGAATTCAGGATAATTGGAAGCAAAGGTGAAACCCGTTGGATCTTTTGTCGGGGCAAGGGAATTTTCAACCAGAACAATGATCTGATACGAGTGTCTGGCTTTTATACCGATATCACCGATCGTATCAACGCCGAAAATGCCATTAATCGTTTGGCCTATTATGATGTGTTAACCGGATTGCCCAATCGCGCCATGCTTTATGAGCAATCTAATCAGCTGTTTGCAGAACTGCAGCGGGCGGATAAAAGCGGCGCCTTGCTTTATATCGATCTGGATAATTTCAAAGCAATCAACGATACCAGGGGACATACCATCGGGGATCATGTGCTGGTCAGCATCGCCAGAAAACTGGTTGATACCCTCCACTGCGATACCATTGCCAGAATTGCTGGTGATGAACTGGTGGTCATTGATAAAGACTGTACGATGATGGAAGCGAGCAAGCTGGCCAATGAGATTATGAGCATTATTAATAAGCCTTGGAATATCGAGGGCTTTGAGTTTAACATAACCTGCAGCATCGGGATCACGATGTTTCCTGCGGATGGTACAGATATCAATAAGTTGCTGATGAATGCAGACTCAGCGATGTACCATGCCAAGGAACAGGGAAAGGATCAATTTAAATTTTTCGAACAAAGCACCAACGAGATGATGGTAAAAAAAATTGAGCTTCAATACGAAATCAGGCGGGGCATCGCAAACCAGGAATTTCTCCTGTATTACCAGCCACAGGTGAATTGTGCAACTGGTTTGATCTGCGGTGTGGAAGCGTTGGTCCGATGGCAGCATCCCACCCGGGGTCTATTACCGCCACTTGAATTTATCAGTCTGGCGGAAGAATCCGGCCTGATTATCCCGCTGGGTGAACAGATTCTGACTACCGCCTGTGAACAAAGTGCAGCTTGGGAAAGAGCGGGCTATAAAAATTTGACCATGGCCGTTAATTTTTCTGCCAAACAAATCAATAAGAAGAATATCACCGAGGTAATTTTTAGAATATTGGATAAAACTGGCATGAGGCCGGAACTTCTGGATATCGAAATTACTGAAAGCATCGCCATGGAAAATCTGGAGAACACCCTGGCAATTATTAACAAGATTAAGAATCATGGCATTAAATTTTCGCTAGACGATTTTGGAACCGGCTATTCATCCCTTAATTATCTCCATAAGCTGCCCATCGATCATTTAAAAATTGACAAACAATTTGTTCAAAACATAAGGCCGAGGAGTTTTGAAGAAGTGGTGATTAAGGCTACCATCGAAATTGCCCATCGTATGAACCTGATTGTTGTTGCCGAAGGAATCGAAACAAGGGAACAGTTCGAAGCAATTTTAAAATTTGAAGGGGACCGTGCTCAAGGCTATCTTTTCAGCAAACCAGTACCGGCGCAAGCGCTGGAAACCATGTTGAATAACGTTTTTAATCCGGTGGGAGGGAACCAAGATGAAATTTATTGATAAGATCAGGGAAAAACTAAGCGGTCTCGTTGAAGCTTTAATGCGATATCCACTCACCGTTGTGTTTTTGGTGGCAGCGGCGCTGGTAAATACCGTGGCCATTCATCAGGATGTCGACTATACCAAGTATTTTTTGACCTTTCTGGTTGGCGCTTTTCTGGGGTTTGCCCTCCAGGCGGCATGGGAGCGATTTTCTGATATGACATCTCACCGCATTGCAGCAATGGCGTTGGGTCTGGTTCTGACTCTGGGTTATTTTCTGATTGTCAGACAGTATACCAGCACCAGCATGGAAACTTGGATCCGCACCGCCGTGGCACTTTTTGCTCTGTTAATTGCATATATCTGGGTTCCGGTGATCAAAAGTGAAATTAGTTTTAACCAGAGTTTTATGGCAGCCTTTAAAGCGTTCTTCAATTCCCTGCTTTTTTCAGGGGTGCTTTTTATCGGAATCACTCTGATCATTACCGCCATTGATCTGCTGCTTTTCAGAGTCTCAGAAAAATCTTATCTGGATACCTTAAATATTGTTGGGATGCTGTTCGCACCCATTTATTTTCTCTCGCTGATTCCCCTTTATCCGGGACGCTTGGATAAAAGCCGGACTACTGATCAATTAGACAATAACCGCGAAAAGGTGAAACAGTCCTGCCTGTCTCCAAAATTTCTGGAGATCCTCGTCGCCTATATTGTTATACCGCTGTTGACCGTTTATACGGTGATAATGATTATTTATATTGCCAGAAACATCACCGGTGAATTTTGGACCGATAACCGCCTGGAACCAATGTTGGTGAGTTTTGCCAGCGCGGTAATACTGATTTATATTTTGGCCAGCAACCTGGAAAACAGATTTGCTGAATTGTTCAGGAAAATTTTCCCCAAGGTACTGGTTCCGATTGTATTGTTTCAAATTGTCGCTTCAGTGTTGCGGATCCAGGAAACCGGGATGACCCATGGCCGTTACTTTGTGATTGTTTTTGGCATCTTTGCCGCTGTTTCCGGGGTCCTGATGAGTTTTATGCCAGTCCGAAAAAACGGGATTATCGCAGCCCTAATCATCGGATTCTCTCTGTTTTCGATTATTCCACCATTGGATGCTTTTACCATCAGTCGGACGAACCAGACCGGGCGGCTCACAGAGACTCTGGTTGCAAACAAGATGCTGGAAAATAACATGATCAATCCCAATGCATCGGTAGCTGAGGCGGACAAGAAGATTATTTCTGATTCAGTCAACTATCTGGCGATGATGGAGTACACCAAAGAGATTTCTTATCTGGGTGAAGATTTTAATGTTTATGAAGATTTCTACGATACCTTTGGGTTTTATCGTTACGAGGAAAACCAATACCGACAGGATTCTATTTATTTGAATCTGGACCAGCAGTCGCCCCTTGATATTTCTGATTACGAGACCTTTGTAGTTGCAAATTTCTATGGTGATGGTCAAAAACTGGATTCGAAAATTGCTGAATTTGATAAAAACGGAAAAACTTACACGCTTTCAAACGATAAAACAGCGGTTCCTGGAATGCTGATCCTCTCAGACGAAACCGGCTCAGAGTTAATGCGGATTGACATGAAAAAAGTATTTGATCACTTTGATACATCCCCGGGTGGTGATTATCAGATCAGCAAAGACTCGATGTCGGCAGATGAGGCAACTTTCACCCAGGAAAATGACCAGGCAGTCATCTCCCTGGTTGCGATGTTTTTAGCAATTGAAAAATCAGGATCAGAACCGATATACAATGGTGATTTTTACGTCTTGGTTCATCTTAAATAATATCTAGAAAGTGGGGGAAACCCCGCTTTTTTTAGTTTCATTTCTTTTTATGATCTAGTTTTCGCTATTTAATTTTAAAATTGCACAATGACCAATCAAAGCCTGCCAAGAAGTGTTTATTTATAATATTAAACGCAAACAAATAAAAGTTTCGAATTCGAGATAAATATCCGCAAATTAAAGATTTAATAGAAATTAGTAAAATATTAAATACATTTAAAAAAGTAATTGACGTTCCTTTACAACGGTGCTATACTAAACACGTACAAATGAGTGAGAGAGGACAGAAATATTATTCAACTTCAATTTGGAATTCTAACTTTCACACAAGTTCAAAGCGATTGAAAAGAGTTTACACTTAACAAAAGATGATTTATGATCGTAATTGATTCCAACATATTGTGCATTTTAATATAAAATCAAAAAAGTTGCGAATTAAACTTTTTATTTCTGATCAGAGTTTAATTAAAAACAGCGGTTACTTTGTCTTTTTATTCCACGATTGGATTTTCAAGACGTCTGTCATTGACGGGAAGAATTTCTGGCGAAACAAGTTTTCGTAAAATTGAACACTTGCGATTAGTTTAAAATCAGTTCAAGATACTGAAAATTATAAAATTACCTGGAGGTATGAGTAGAATGATAATTATCGGAGAAAAAATTAACGGTGCGATTCCTTCCACCGCGAAAGCAATCGCCGCCAAAGATGGCGAATTTATTAAAAATCTGGCCAGGATT
>PGZR01000156.1 GCA_002841405.1 Firmicutes bacterium HGW-Firmicutes-4
TATTGTAAATGGTGCTGGCTTATGCAGCTCCGGATAGATCCGTCTGAATCGCTTATCTTCGACTCCTTTTTCGAGCCACATCCGCCAACGTTTTCCACAACTCTGGCACTCATACCACATGGCACCATGGGTTAATTTCTGTTTTACTGGAGCTGGCTTCTTCTTTTGCTTCACGATATGGCCTCCGCTTCGATTTTCGGAGTAATGGCTTTAGCGCCATACGCACTTGCCTTTAATGCCTGGTCAAACTCATAACATGTCTGGCCGCAGATAATATACTTAAATGACCCTGGTTGCTCTGCATGTTTTACCTCAATGTGGCGGTTACCTGGTTTCTTAGCCAGCAGACTCTTGCCAGTATCCTGGACGTCATAACCCTTATTGCATAGTTTGTTTTTAATACCAAGTATCGTTATCGTATTTTCTCCAATCGATTTAGCCTTAGTCTTTGGCGTATTTTCTCCAGTGGTGCTGCTTTTCTTTTTGGGGGCTGATTGCTCGGCTTTTTCAATTTCTTCTGCGATCTGTTCCCGGTCTTCCTCAAAGGCCTCTTCTTTAGACTTTTTCAGCCCTTCATTTTTAGATTCCAGCTCACCGATCGTCTTCAAATGTTTTTCAATTTCGCCCTCTAATTGAACAACTTTTGCTTTTAATCCGGTCACCTCTGCACCTAATAATAATTGCGCTTTCGGATCGACGGTGCTTTCTTCTAGGGTTTTGATTTTTCCTTCGGATCTGAATAGGTCGTTTCCGAGTTTGACGTTTTTAGCTTTGAAATCTTCCAGGATCTGGCGATACTCTTCTTTTAGCTCTACATAATCGATGGCCATATCTGCTTTCATGTCTTCCAGATCTTTTGATGCGTCTGAAAGCTTTCCCGCCATGGTCCGTGAATCATAAATGCATTGATCGCCCAGGATAAAGAAATAATCTTCCCACTGGGATAACGCTTCGTGCAATTCGACCACATCGTCTTCCTTTCCCTTCCCCTGAATTTCGTCACCTAACTCAAAGATCAGATCCTCCAAATATTCAATTCTTGATTGATAATTCTTTTCCATAAATGCAAGTGACCCGATTATCACAACATCCATCTTTCGCTCTGGATGTTCTTTTCCAGTAGCTGCCATAAACATATCGCCCAGGCGAAAGAAATCGTCGTTAATGTCGTTGTTTTTGAATAGCAACTGCGCGTTCTCTTTTTCGTATTCCTCTCCAATTCTCTGTTCACGTTTTAGGTCGGCTAATGCGATCCCGTGCTCTGATCGTTCATATGCCAATTCTTCTTCCAGCAGTTGGATGTATAGTTTTTTGTTTATTTTCATTTTCTTCACCTCTCAAATTAATATTTTGTGATTAACATATTCTTTTTAAAAAAGTGGCTCAAATCTTAAGCAGTCAGCAAAAATCTCTTCAAGCATATCCATTGTTGCAGTTTCATATAATTCTTTCGTTTTTTCCGTTATCCCTTTTATATCGCAAGCTGGTACATTGCTCACCTCGATCACCAGTTTAATTTCCCCTTTTCCCAAATTTTCTTGTATTGATATCGTCTTTTTCCCAATTACCACACCTTCGTTGTTATCTTCGATCGCTCTAATAAGGTGGCTTTTTTTAAATTCTCTGTTGATTATCGCAAGCATCTCGGCGTTTCTTCTTTCCATGCTGCTTTCATTGTTTACGAATCGTCTCATTAAAAATTCCTTGTGGTTTTCCATTTAACTTACCGGCTTCGCTGTTCGTTTCCCGCTTACAAGTGTATTGCCCATGTCATTTAGCTTTGCATTGAATATTTCTTTTAGTTCGGTTTCTAATTTATCTTGCTTTTCACATGCTTTTAAAACTTTATAAACCTCGACCATTGCTAAAGATACTTCCGCTAATTCGAATCCGTCGGCTGCAGTCTTTCCTGCCTGTGCAAGCACTTCAAGTTGTTCCATCATTTTTTCATTTAACGTTTTTTCTTCCATTTTTTTATCCCTTTCATTTAGCTACTTTTATGGTATTTGCAATTTCATCGTATACTCTGTGTAGTTCTTCAAATTTCAATTCAAATATCTCGTTGTGTTCTTCTTTTTCACCAACGATCACATGGGTCAGTTCATGGGCTAGAATTTCGGTCGACTCAACCAGATTAAGGTCCGCTCTGAGAACTATTAATGGATCCGTTCCGTCATCCGGAAAAATAGTCACTCCCCATGCGTGGTAATCTGTCATAAAATACGACTTCCGCCGATATCCCTGGGGAAACTTTTTCTGCTGCTTCTAATACCCATGTATAGGGGTTGTTTAAGAATTCAATCATTTTTTAGTTCTCCCCCAGGGCAGTTCTCCGGTTTTTCAAATTTCAATTCTTTTTCAAACTCCAGCAGCTCCAGTCGCTTATCCAGATCCTTACAGTGGTTCCCAATTCTGTTTTTGCATTTTGAGCAATTTACAACTTTCATTGCTTTACCCCTTTCAATTTTTCAGCATTCTCTTTTACCATAATCCATTCGTCGAACGCTTTCATGTTAATCTTGTCATTGCCAGCGGCTACAAAGTGTACCGGGTGTGGAAATACGCGGTTATTAATCATGCGTCGCACCGCACCATAACCGAGGCCCATCCGGGTAGCAAATTCTTTCGCTGACAGATATTCAGATTTAGCCTCAACAACGACAACTTCTTTTTGTTCGGTTAACAGTTGTTCGATCTTTTCTAATCTGTCTTCTATGGTCATTGGGTTTCTCCTTTCTAAATCATTTGTCTCATTGATTTTTTTAATATTGCAGCTTTCCCTTATTCTCTGGGAGCTTAGGGCATTTGTTGAGCGCACCAGGGTATAGATCACTTGGTAGTCGTTGGTACTTTGTTCGGTAAATACACTTTTCTACGATCTCACATTTAAAACACTCACATTCTCTGTCTTTGTTTTCGTATACTTCCATTTTCTCCGCTTCTCCCTGATCGTTTAATTTTCTTCCACAGATCGGACAATAATTAATTCTGAAATCCTCTTCGTAAATGTTTTGATTAGAGTGTTGGATGTTTAAATAAAACTCATCGTCCAAGTCCTGGCTGTCATTTTTCCAAATCTCGATTTTAAAATCGCCCTTGCGCCTTCCATTTTGACGGATCTCTTTTTCCTCAGTGCAAAATTTACAATCATCACTCATCCTCTTCACCTCCTTCCAGTTCGATCGTTCATGTCGTTTGGTTTGGTTAACTCGGTCAGGTTTTTGCATTCCCAACTCAGCTAGCACGCGGCTTTCGTTGCGTATTTGGGACGATTCTAGTAAAAAAAATATCTCTCGGATCTTCGATGTTTAGAATCTTCGAAATCTCAACAACTTCATCTAACGTAAACTGATTGCGCCCATTAAGCTTTGCATTCAAAGATTGCACACTCAATCCAAGTTCTCTAGACAACTTCGACTGCGTATATTTTTTCTCAACCATCAACCCCTTTAATTTATTCGCATCCATGTTTATCACCTCCGTTGCGTATTTGGGATATCTAAATATTATCACGCGCATATTTAACTGTCAAGTCAAATATGCAACAATATTTCAAAATTATTAAAATATTTGTTGCACTTATGAAAATATAGTATATAATAAAAATCAACGGGGGTGCTGTGTAATGAATGAGAATAACACTAGTTTGATGAAAGATATAATGGAACGTTTAAAAAATAGGCGAGTTGAACTTGATATTTCTTATCAAGACCTAGCCGATAAAACAGGTCTGAGTAAGTCTACTTTACAAAGATATGAGACTGGCTCAATTAAAAACATGCCGCTCGATAAATTAGAAATCGTAGCTAACGCTCTAAAAGTAGACCCAGCCTTTTTAATGGGTTGGGAAGAAATTAAATCTCAAAAATCAAAAGGCGTTAAAATTCCAGTTTTAGGAAAAGTTGCCGCGGGTATCCCTATCGAAGCTGTAGAGGATATTATTGATTATGAGGAGATCTCTGAAGAGCTTGCGCGAACTGGCGATTTTTTTTGCCTGGAGATTTCGGGCGACAGCATGTCACCCAGGATGGTTGAAAAAGATGTTGTTGTTGTGCGAAAACAAGAAACTGTCGAAAACGGCGAAATTGCTGTAGTAACTGTAAATGGAACGGATGCTACTGTTAAAAAAGTTGTCATGCATCAAAACGGCCTATCTCTAATTTCCATCAATCAAGCATATCCTCCTAGGTTTTTTACATGTGATGAAGTCAAAACCCTTCCCGTCGGTATTATCGGTAAAGTCGTTGAGCTGCGTGGTAAATTCTAATAATTACTGTTTGAAAACTTTGTTGCATGGCGTATAATAAATTTATCTTATTCAGGAGGTAAGTTGTTATGAAAAGAAAGATCTTAGTTGTACTTGTGGTTGCTGCCGCGGTATTTATGATGAGTGGGTGCGGTCCGTCTGCCCCCAAAAGCGAATTGACAACAATGACGGCAGAGCAAGTGGTTCAAGCATTCATTGATGCTGGCTTCCCTATTGATAATGTTATTACTTACACAGCGGAAACTGACGTAAATCATTTTTTGGGTAGACCCAATCAGTACACGAGTAAGACAAATTTTGCCGACACCAGAGCAGACCAGTATAGCGTAGATAATCCTGTTGGGGGAACAGTGGAAGTTTTCAACAATGCTTCCGATGCAAAAAAGCGTTATGATTACGTTTCTGGCATCACCGACGATCCTGGACCTTTTTTCCAATACAGTTATTTGTTCGAAAATGTATATCTAAGGATAGACGGCAAACTATCACCAGAACAGGCCGAAGACTATGAAAACGCTTTTAAAACATTGCAAGTAAACGGTAGACCACAATATACCGGTGAGGAAGGTAAAACTGATTCGACGGAAAGCAGTAAAGTGTATGGACTTGGTGAGCCATGGACCATTGATGGTTCGTTTTCAGTAGTGTTTAACTCAGCTATAAATACTACTGAACGGAGTGAGTATTCCGGGGATAAGCCTCAGGTCGTAATTTTAACTTATGAATATGAAAATATCGGATTCGAAAAAGGTACCAGTGATTTTAGTGTCACAAATCTAACGGCAATCGATTCTAATAAAGTTCTCGGTGATTCTTATAGTCTGCCAGATTTAAAATATCCCAAATCTGCTCCGGTTGGTACAAAGAGTGTAGGTAACCAGGTTGCGTTTGGTTTAAACAATGTTAGCTCTGAAATAACAGTAAATGTTGAAGTGTACGAAGATGGATCAGGAAATCATAAAGCAACCTTTAAATTACCAGTCCAATAAAATCAAAAATAAAAAACCGCCCTCATGCTACGAACATGAGAACGGCTTTATATATACCGGGATATAACCACAGTATACACTTCATAAATATTATACTTTATATCCCGGAGTTTTACAACTACCGGGCATTTTTATGCCCTAAATTAAGGAGGTATAAAATGAAAATCAGCAAAAGAAAAGATGGTCGTTTCGGCACCCAGATCCGCACCCCGGACGGGAAATACAAAACGATTTACGGCAAGACCAGTAAAGAGTGCCGTCAAAAGGCTTATGATCTGGTGGCCCAGCTGGAAGACGGGTCCTATGTCAAATCTGACAAGACTCTATTTAAAACTTGGGTTGAGAGCTGGAAAGATGGCTATTTGATCGGGGTTAAGGATTCAACGAAGCGAAGTTACACGGGCCACCTTCGCGCCCACATTCTCCCTGAGTTTGGAGAAAAGCAGATACAGAGCATTGAACAATCAGACATCCAGAAATTTTGCACAAAACTGTACAAAGAAAAGCAGCTATCACCAAAGACGGTCAGAAACATCCACGGCACACTGCACCGCTGCCTGTGTGACGCAATCACGGCTAAACTGATCCGGGTAAACCCGGCGACTGGTATTATTATGCCTAAAAAAATAAAACCCAAAATAACGCCGCTGGAAGAATCAGACCTTCACGCATTTTACAGCGCGGCCAATGGCGACCCCTATGGTCCGGTCTTTTCATTTCTAATCTTAACCGGCATGAGGATTAATGAACTGGCGGGGCTGACGATGGATCGGGTCAATTTGGATAATCAAACTATGATCATTGACCGCCAATTGATAAGTATTAACCCGGTAAAATTTAGCACTCCGAAGCATGACCGCGCGCGGACCGTATCGCTGCCAGACTCAGCGATTAAAATTATTAAAACAGAACGGGCAAACCAAGCCAGGTTTAAACTACTCACCGGCGACGCAAACTTCAACACCCATGGGTTTGTGTTCTGTCAGAACGACGGATCGCCGATCGGTCACCGGAGCGTGTACGAACACATAAAAATAATTGCTGCAAAAATAGGAGTGCCAGCATTGCGGGTACATGATCTCCGTCACACTTACGCTGTCTTGTCATTGCAGGCGGGCGTGGACATTAAAACCGTTCAGGAAAGCCTGGGCCACCACACCGCAGCGTTCACCCTGGATCAGTACGGTTTTGTCACGGATGGAATGCGATCGGCCAGTGCTGAAAAATTAGACAAATATGTCAATTCCTATGTCAAATGATTTCCGGGCATTAAAAAAACGGCCTTGTATAGCCGTTTTTAGTGTTTATAATTGGTGCGAGAAAAGGGATTTGAACCCTCACTGCATTGCTGCAACAGATCCCTCAAACCTGCGTGTCTGCCGTTCCACCATCCTCGCATAAGTAACAGCAACTATTTTTTTCATTTTTAAAAATTTATTTGCTAAGCGCATTAGTTGTAGATGGTTATTTCACCAAGAGCTTTTTCCTGGTGAAATAACCATTTGTTGTGATCAGCAGATCTTCCAGACTGCCATTATTCTCAATGATTGTATCAGCCAGAACGATTTTATCCTCGTCTGACATTTGCATTTCGATTCGTTTTATGGCTTGACCTCTAGTCAATTTATCTCTTTCGATTAGTCGACCAATGCGGATTTCTTTATCTGCTACCACCAGAATCGTCTCATCAACTGTATTTTGCAGGTTTGTTTCAAAAAGCAGGGGACAATCATAAAAGATTGTTGGAATCCCCGACCGTCGATAACAATCAATTAGCTGATCATACAGTTTTTTTATTTCAGGATGGACTATGGCATTGAGTTTTTTTCGAGCTTGTTCATCATTAGCAATAAGCTCTCCCATAAGGCTGCGGTTTAATTCACCGTTCTCATTGATGACTTCCGGCCCAAAGGCTGTTGTTATTTTTCTCAAACCGGAACTTCCCGGCTCGACAGCCTGTCTGGCTAATTGATCTGCATCAATAACAATGTAATTGAAACGTTTCTTTAAAATATCTGTGACGGTCGATTTACCTGACGCAATCCCACCGGTTACTCCTATTACTCTCATAACCTGCTCCTGCTATTTCACATCATACCAGGACATCCCGGTATTCACATCAACAGTCAGCGGCACACTTAGCTCAGCTGCCCCTTCCATTTCTTCTTTTATCAGTCGTTCCACCCGTACTTTTTCATTTTGGGGGGTATCTATGATTAATTCATCATGGACTTGCAAAATCAGCTCGGCTTCCAGATTCTCCGCATTTAAGCGGTTATATACCTTGATCATGGCAAGCTTGATTATGTCGGCGGCACTCCCTTGAATGGGGGTATTCAGGGCCATTCTTTCCCCAGCCTGAACCAGCATCGCGTTTCGGGAGTTCATTTCCGGAATATAACGTCTTCTTCCCCAGATGGTGGTGACATAGCCTTCTTCTTTGGCCTGTCGTTTGACATTTTCCATATAGTCCTGGACCTTGGGATAGCGGGAAAAGTAGCGATTAATATAGTCCTGGGCCTCATTTCTGGAGATCCCCAGATCTTTCCCCAGACTAAAGGCCTGTTTACCATAGATTAGTCCAAAATTGATAGCCTTGGCCTGGCCGCGTTGGGTTCTGGTGACCGCATCCAGGGGTACCCCAAAAATTTCAGAGGCGGTTCGGGTGTGGATATCCTGTTCTTTTTTAAATGCGTCAATGAGATTCTCATCACCGGAAAGATGGGCTAAAACCCTCAGTTCAATCTGAGAATAATCGGCATCGACCAGAATTCGATCGCTCGCCGATGGTACAAATACCCGTCTGATTGCTCGTCCCATTTCTGTTTTTACGGGTATATTCTGTAAATTTGGATTAGAACTGCTAAGCCGTCCGGTTGCCGCCACAGTCTGATTAAAGGTCGAATAGATTTTATGAGTTTTGGGTTCAACAAAGGCCATCAGACCCCGGCCATAGGTCGAATCCAACTTGGACAGCATCCGATATTCCATGATTTTTTCAATTATTGGATGAAAATGGACGAGCTGTTCCAATACCTCAATATTGGTGGAATAGCCGGTTTTAGTCTTTTTCACCACCGGCAGTTTTAATTGTTCAAACAGTACCTCGCCCAATTGTTTGGGTGAATTAATGTTAAATGCTTCT
>PGZR01000157.1 GCA_002841405.1 Firmicutes bacterium HGW-Firmicutes-4
AGATCAAAGATTTGCCTTGGCGCATGAGCTTGGCCATATTGTTTCCCACGGACGACAAAAGACCGCAATCGATACCCCTGGAAAGCACGAAGCCTCAGCAGATGCTTTTGCGCTCTATTTCACCATGCCCCCATACTTATTTGAAAAAGATATAAAACGATTGAATGAGTGGGATTTAGCGGAAAAATATGGCATGCCAGTAGAGCAAGTGCTTAACCGCGCGAAGCTGTGCGGCCATTACCAATACCAGTAAAAGAAGGTGTTCTCATGTCCAATAAAAAAGCAGCACTCTACATCCGGGTCTCTACGGCCATGCAGGCAGACAAAGACAGTCTTCCCCTGCAGCGCGATGATCTGGTAAACTATGCCAGGTACGCTCTGAACATCGATGACTATGAGATCTTTGAAGATGCCGGGTTCTCTGCCAAAAACACAGACCGGCCTAAATACCAGGAAATGATGACCCGGGTCCGAAACCGTGAGTTTTCGCACATTCTGGTCTGGAAAATCGACCGGATCAGCCGGAACCTGATTGACTTTTGTGAAATGTATGAAGAAATAAAAAAATATGATACTGCCTTTATTTCCAAAAATGAACAGTTTGATACCAGCAGTGCCATGGGTGAAGCTATGCTTAAGATCATCTTGGTGTTTGCGGAGCTGGAAAGAAAGTTAACTGGCGAACGGGTTTTATCGGTTATGATTGATCGGGCATCCAAAGGCATGTGGAATGGCGCGCGCTACCCGCTCGGTTATAATCAAGCAGACGGCGAGGACTTTCCTCAAATTGACGCTGATGAAGCTAAAACGGTCCAGTATATTTTTGATCTATACGAAGAACTCTGTTCATCAACAAAGGTCGCGCGGGTTTTGAAAAAAGAAAATTACAGGACTAAACGTGACGGTGAATGGCGCTCAAAAACAATTACTGATATATTGAAAAATCCTTTTTATGTGGGTGACTATCGTTACAATTACAAGCAATCTGCCCGTGGGAAAAAGAAAAGAGAAGAAGAATGGGTTCTTGTTTCTGACAATCACCCAGCTATTATAACAAGAGACCAATTTAACCGGGTTCAAGGGATTCTTGAAGAAAACTATAAAGGCGACAGCCAAAGGCAACGAGAGAGCGTAAAGACCTCTGTTTTTTCAAAGTTAATCGTATGCGGTGAATGCGACAGGCATTACATAGCTGGGTCGGACAAGGTCCGCAGAAACGGATTAATTCCTTCTCGGTACCGATGTGTTGGATACTCCCATGGGCAAAAGTGCAAAGGAAGTATTGGGGACGTTGTCCTTCTCCCGTTCGTTTTTAATTACCTATCGAATTATTACAAGCTTACTCAAACGATTAACCCAAAGATGAGGATCGGAACGATCAGGAAAATACTTTTGTCCGGGGTGCCGTTTATTCGAGTTGCAGACATCCCTGATGAAGATGTTATGGCCATCAAGAACTATCTGATTTATTCAAACAACGCAACAGCACTTTATAAACATGAATCAAGAAAGACATTAACAGTTGTTAAACGATCCGATCCGATGGAAACTGAGTTAAAAATACAAGAAACTGCTCTGAACCGGTTGCAAGATCTCTACTTATATTCATCTGATTCCATGAGCCAAAAAGATTATATTTTGAAGAAAACTGAAATCGAACGCGAAATAGCAACCATAAAAATAAATTTGATTGAAAAAAATACCGCCACCAAATTTAACAACGATGATGCATCTATGTTTATTGAGGGCGTGGCACTGCTAAAATCGATAATGCTGGGCCATGAACAGGCGTACACCTATGAGGACCTGGCGAAGAATATTGGCATTACCCATATGCATGCAATTGCAAACGCATTGATATCTAAAATAACTGTCAGCGATGGTGTCCCGGTTAAGATTATGTTTAAAAACGGTATGGTCCATCATTTCACCTGGCAAGAAAACAAAACGGTCACGTTGGTGGATGAGTTGGTTTACCAGTACCAAGAGCCGATTTTAAAACATATTGAAAAGCATGGCTCCATCGACAGGACAGAACTTCGGAAATTAACTCGCTGCGGAACATGTAGTGCCGATCGCGTTGCTTATGCAATGATTGAAAGCGGAGCCTTAATTCAAATTAGAGGCCAAAGTCACATAAAATATGCCAAAAATGATCCAAAAAGTTAAAAAAAGAGGGTCGAATCCCCTCTTTCTCAAATTATTGAAACAGCCTATAAATTAGAGCAATATGCCATTAGTGAGCATGTATCCGAATCATTTTTAGGTTTACATTCGCGCATCCGAAGGTGAAAATCCGAAAGCTTCGGGATGCGTTGTTGATAATTCGTTTTGCAGGTTTTTTCTTGCTCATGCTATTTTGTTTCTCCTAAGATCTTTGGGGACATAATGGTTATAATCAAAGGTTATCACGGCGTGGTAGGCCGAATTTATTTTGTAAATTTCATTCGCTATCATAATGTTCAGTTCTTCATCGCTCCACTCCACATCAAAGGGCACCACCACATCAAAAATCAGATTGGAATGGTTATATCCCCACACTACCCGAAAATCGTGAATGTGGATATCCGATGATATCGTGGCAATGGATTGCTCCACCTGGCCTTTTAAGTCGTTGGTTTTTTCGTCGTTTGTGACAACCGGGTCCAGGTGAATAATCAGATGGATGTCCATCTCTTTCATAAAGTCCCGCTCAATTTTGTCAATTACGCTGTGACTGATTAACACGTCCAGCTCTGCTGGTACCTCGCAATGCACCGAGGCATAAATCTTGCTTTCACCGTAATTATGGATCATCAGATCATGAAGCCCGATAATGTGCTCGTAGCTAAGAATTTTTTTATAGATCTGATCGACCAGTTCATTGGACGGGGCCGTTCCCAGTAAGGGACTGATGGTTTCGCGAACCAGATTAATGCCACTAAAAATGATAAATAAGGCCACCACTACCCCCATATAGCCATCCAGATCAAAGCCGGTCAAATAGGTGATAATCGTGGCTACCAGTACAGCTGAGGTCGCCATGATATCGTTGCGGCTGTCAATAGCAGTGGCCAACAAGGTCAGCGAATTGATGGTTTTCCCGATCTTTCGATAGAACAAACATTGCCATAACTTGATTAAAATCGCCACGATCAAAACAACCACGCTAATGACGCTGAACTGGGGCAGTTCTGGATGCAGAATCTTTTCAAAGGAACTCTGAATCAGCTGCAACCCCAGGAACAGAATAATAAACGAAACGACCAAGCCGGAAATATACTCCATCCGCTGGTGTCCAAAGGGATGATCGGCATCCGCTGGTTTACCAGACAGTTTAAAACCCAACAGGGTTACCAGTGACGAGCCGGAATCGGATAAGTTGTTGACCGCATCGGCCGTGATCGAAATGCTGTTGAACAACAGGCCGACAGTTATTTTGATAACGAACAACAACATATTTGAACCAATCCCCATGATGCTGGCCAGTTTTCCGTAGTTCTCGCGAACCCGGGAATTGCCGGTATTTTCATGATTTTTAATCAGTTTTCTTATTAATATATTTGTCACAAAGCTATTACCTTTCTGGATTAATTTGGTCTGATTCGATTCTCTCTATGGATTAATCTCTACGCCTGGTAATCAGCACCGCCAACCCTGATTGAATCTTGTCCGTCAAGCTGACACGAAATTACGGCTGAAATAGTCTATTAAATCATTATACCCGAAAATCATCAAATCGCCAAATAAAGAGAAAAAAATCCCGGTTATTCCGGGATTTTCGTCATTATGCACTTATTTTAAAACATACTTTAAGGATTCGATGATGCTGTGGGCGGTCAGCGTACTCTGGCCAAAGTTTGCGGCATAGTAGTCCCCGGCCTTACCATGATAAAATACCCCGGCCCGGGCGGCTTCAAATAAATCGACATTTTGTCCAGCAATGCCGGCGATCATCCCGGCCAGGACATCACCACTGCCACCGGTGGCCATGCCCGGATTTCCGGTGGAATTAAACCAGATTTCGCCATTGGTTCCAAATACCATGGTTCGATAGCCTTTTAAAACCACCACTACCTGATATTCCATAGCAAATTTCTGACCATATCCAATCGGGTCTTTTAAAATGTCTTCCCGGGGTACATCAATTAGCTTGGAAAACTCGGCAAAATGAGGGGTGATAACCACCGGGGTTTTCGATTCTTTTAAGGAATCGACCACCACCGCCAGATGATGAATGCCATCGGCGTCAATGACCACCGGCAGGCTGCCTTCAAGTAAATGCTCCAGAATAAAGCTGTAATTCTTAGCCCGGCCAATACCTGGTCCAATTAGTATCACTTTTTTGCGGTCATGCTTGATATCATCCGAGGTGATATTACAGTCATAGGTTTTGACAAGCGCTTCTGCCGGTGCCCGGGCCACCACCGAAATATAAATTTCCTGGGGTACATAGCAGGTCACCAAACCACCGCCGCTTTTTAAGGCGCCTTCTACAGACAGAATCCCGGCCCCACTCATTCCCTTGGAACCAGCGATCACAACCACGGAACCGTAGTCATATTTATGGGTATTCTTTTTTCGTTTCTGGGGAAATTTAAGATCACTTTCCTGAGTATAGTATTTTTCATTGGGAATACTATCCTCATCAACGCCAATATCAATCAATACGGTATCGCCTGTGTAATCTGGGCCGTCATTTAACAGACAGCCCGTTTTGTAATTCTGAATGACGATGGTCTTATCGGCAAAAATTGCATTGCCAATATTGAGACCGATATCTCCTCGCAAACCAGATGGGATATCAATGGCGATTTTCTCATTTCCAAAACCATTGACGAGATCAAAGATCCGATTATAAATTTCAGGTATTTCTTTGTCCACCAGACCGGTCCCGAAAATCGCATCAACAACATGGGTGGCGCGTTTCATAATCAGACTCAGATCCTCTAAATCGGCGTCACTCTGCAGCGGCCGAACGGGGATGTTTTTTTCTTCCAGTCGCTTCAAGCTTATCCGGTTATCCTCCGACAGCTTCGTTTCATCTGCGGTTAAAAATAGATGAACGGTATAACCGTCTTCGATCAAGGATTGGCCGATGACCAGCCCATCCCCGCCGTTGTTACCCGGTCCGCAGAGGATGATAATCTGGGCGTCATCGTCAAGATCTTCTTCTATAATATCGGCACAAGCTCGTCCGGCCCGTTCCATCAGTTCAATACTGGGAGTCCCGGCGGCTATGGTATGGCGATCCATAACAGCCATTTCTTTTGGTGTTACTACTTTCATTTCTTTCCTCTTTTCCCATATGTGAAAACAATCTAATGCCTTTTAGTCATTATATCAAATAGAAACCTTTTGTAAACCATAAAAAAACTCGCCACCATTTGGCGACGAGTTTTTCATATTCATTTGTTTAAATGCATCTATCTTAATGCGTCCAGTGCTTTGATGGTTTTGGCGTCCATTTTTCCTGTTTCAGTCAGACCGTTGGCTTTTTGGAAGGCTTTGACCGCAGTTTCGGTGGCCTCATCAAAGGTTCCGGTTGCTGATTCAGCGGCCAGGTATTTTTGAGCCACTAAAATTTGTTGATAGGTTTGCAGCACTTTGCCGCTATCACCTTTTTCAAATTTAATATCTTCGGCGACCAATGAAATAATGGTAGAACGATCCAGTTTTCCAGATTGTTCCAAACCTTTCATGGCCTGATATGTTTTAATGGCAGTCTGCACTTCTTCAGTCAACTGATTAGAAGGCTGACTGATCAAAAATCCCAGCGAATATAAAATCTGCTGATATTCCAGGATCTCATCATTGGTGTCGCCTAGAGCATACTCTGTAATCACGATGGTTGTGCCATCGTCAGTTTTGATTTCACTGGTTTTCTGATCTTCATCTTTTGTATCGGCATTGATAGTTAAGTTCGCTGGTTCGATGCCCACCGCGATGGAAAATACATCAGAAATCCCTTTTTCTTCCATGGAAAGCTGATCAGCCGCCGAATAGACATCTTCAATGACAAAAGACGAGGTTAAGAAAATCAGGAAAAGTGTAAAAACAATATAAAGAATCACATCTTTAAATCGTTTAAATGGAGTTTGCTTATTCATCATCCTCACCTGTCCAGTTGTGCCAAACTGCCTGAACATCTTCGTTGTCATCAAACATATCAATCATTTTCAACATTTTTTTGATTTCGGTGGCATCTGTCAGTTCAACTTCGGTGGCCGGGATCATTGCGATCTCGGCTGAGGCCAGTTCGTAACCTTCTTTTTTGAGGACATCACAGACCTGCCCAAAATCGACCGGTTCGGTGCTGATTTCGTAGCCTTCATCGGCGGTTTCAATATCTTCCGCACCGGCATCCAGGGCTAGCATCATCAGCGCTTCTTCATCAATGTCATCCGTTTTTTCGATCATAATCTGACCTTTTTTGGTAAACAGGAAGCCTACACAACCACTGGTGCCAAGGTTTCCGCCATTTTTATCTAAAGCGTGACGGACATCTCCAGCGGTCCGGTTTTTATTATCAGTTAGGGTTTCAATAATCACCGCAACTCCACCTGGTCCGTATCCTTCATAGGTAATTTCTTCATAAACGCTGCCCTGTAACTCGCCGGCACCTTTTTTAACAGCCCGATCGATGTTTTCATTGGGCATATTAGCAGCCTTTGCTTTTACAATGGCTTCTTTTAGTTTTGCATTCATTTCCGGATCGCTGCCACCCTCCCGGGATGCAACCGCAATATACTTTGCTAACTTGGTAAAGATTTGACCACGTTTCGCATCTGCTTTTCCTTTTTTGTGTTTAATAGTCGACCAT
>PGZR01000158.1 GCA_002841405.1 Firmicutes bacterium HGW-Firmicutes-4
ATGAACCTTCATTGATTGCTGCACCGCTTTCCAATCTTATCTTTATAACACAATCTCAAGGTGCAGGTTTACCTGCACCTTTTATCATATCTTTTATTACGAACATTTAGTATAAAATTCATTTACTATAAATTCGATTAATATCAATTCGAGGAGTAAAATGGCAACAACTAAAAACACCACAAAAAAACCAAATCAGAACAAATCAAATAAACATAAGGGAAAAAAGAAACCTGCCCCCAAAACCGCGAAGCGATTTTCAATCAGCAATATGACAATTGGGGTTTTCTTAATCATTTTGGGGATTTTTTCAATTTATGCCTATATCGACTTTAATGCCGGGATGGTGGGGAATTTTGTCAGTCAGGCCTTTAGTTATTTTTTTGGCGCCCTCACTATTTTTATGTCACTTTTCATTTTTGCCCTTGGGGTGGTGCTATGTCTGAATAAAATTGAGGATTGGGCGACGACCTTTGTGTTAGTCTTTTTACTGTTTGTCAACATGATGATCGGCTTTACCGTTAATGCCCCAAATCTGATGGACTATAGCATCCTGGAGCTATTCAGTTTGGCCCAGTATGGCCAATATGGCGGCATTATCGGGATTTTGCTGGCAGTGCTGTTTATTAAGCTGTTTGCTGTCAAAGGCACCCTGTTGCTGGTGATTGTCAGTTCGGCAATAATCTTAATTTTTATTTTTAGAAACAGGCTTAAAAAATATCTAAACCACATCAAGGACAAAAATGAAAAGGCACCGCCACTTAAAGACCGCCTGAAAGATCGGATTGATGTGATCCGCGACAAACAACGGATCAAACAAGAGGTAAAAGCGACTAAGGAACGAACCTCGGAAACCACCTTAATCCCGATGGTCGGTGATTATGATGACAATGCGCCCTTGTTTGAACCCTATCAGATCAATGAGTCCAGTCAGTCCCATCAGAGTGTTGAAAAACCGCTTTTTGAACCGGTAACGGGGTTCATCCCGCCGGCCAAAAAGAAAACCAGACAAGATCCTTTTGGTTTTATTGAAGAAGATGCAGATGAACCGGAAACCCCCATGAAGATTCATGAAAACTTTTTAAAGCCACCTAACTTTGATGATTTCGGATCCCCTAAAAAGGATTCTGATAAAATAATAGCGCAAGAAAAAAAAGCTGATGATGAAACGAAGGTCTTAGACTTATCTGCCGTCAGTTTCGAAACAGCCGTGGCGGAATATACCTTTCCGTCCTTAGATCTGTTAAACCCGCCGGCCGTTAAAAAGAAATCAAAAAAAGATGATGTCATTAAAAAAGCGAAGATCATTGAGGAGACCTTAAAGAATTTTGGGGTCAAAGCGAAAATCGTTGAGGTCAATGTCGGGCCCAGTATTACCCGTTTTGAATTGCAGCTTGATCCGGGGGTCAAGGTCAATAAATTTGTTAATCTGTCCAGTCCGCATTGAAGCGCCAATTCCCGGCAAAGCGGCGGTTGGCATTGAAGTGCCCAACGATATTTCGGAAATTGTCGGCCTCCGGGAAATTATTGAAACGCCGCAATTTATCAACAGCAAGAGTCCCTTGACCTTCGCCCTGGGGAAAACCCTGTCGGGTGAAAATGTCATTGGTGATATTGGCAAAATGCCCCACGTACTGATTGCCGGGTCGACGGGATCCGGTAAGAGCGTCTGCATCAACAGCATCATTGTCAGTCTGATCTTTAAATCATCGCCAGAAGAATTGCGTTTTATTATGATCGATCCCAAAATGGTGGAACTCAATCAATACAACGCCATTCCGCATCTGCTGATTCCGGTGGTGACGGATCCTAAAAAAGCTTCCTATGCCCTTAACTGGGGCTTGAAAGAAATGACCGATCGTTATATGCTGTTCAAAGAAGCCGCAGTTCGGGATATTGAAGGCTATAACGAACAGATGACCAATGCGGGCGAAAAGAAATTACCGCGGATTGTGATCGTCATTGATGAGTTGGCCGATCTGATGATTACCTCACCAAAAGAATGTGAAAATGCCATCTGCCGGATTGCCCAACTGGCCAGAGCCTGCGGGATTCATCTGATCATCGCCACCCAACGGCCTTCGGTGGATGTTATCACCGGTTTGATCAAAGCCAATATTCCCTCACGGATTGCCTTTTCGGTGGCATCAAACACCGATTCCCGGACCATTCTTGATACCGGCGGGGCGGAAAAGCTGCTGGGTAAAGGGGATATGCTCTACTATCCGGTGGGACAATCGAAACCGACCCGGGTCCAATGTACCTACGTCTCCGATACGGAGATCAATGCCGTGATCGATGCCGTCAAGATTAAAAAGGGGCTGCAGTACGATGCGTCCATCGAAGAAGCCATTTCCCAGGAACCGGAGGAAAAACCGCAAAGCCGGGAAGGGGACGTGCTGTTAGAAGATGCCCTCAATATCGCCTTTGAATACAACCAGCTGTCAACCTCGATGCTGCAGCGGAAATTACAGGTAGGTTATGCCCGGGCCGGTCGAATTATAGATGATCTTGAGGATCGGGGCATTATTTCCGGTCCCAACGGCAGCAAGCCCCGGCAAATTTTAATTACAGAAGATGAATTTAAGAAAAGAGAGTAGGTAACTATGAAGACACTTCACATGACGACCTTGGGATGTTGATGCTGGGTTTAATTGAAGAAAAAAATTATGCGATTATCGATGATCCCCAGGCGGCCGAGATTATTATTGTTAATACCTGTTGTTTTATCCAATCGGCAAAAGAACAATCGATTGACTACATCCTGGAATACGTTGAGTATAAAAATTCGGGTTCGTGTCAACTATTGATTGTGGCCGGCTGCATGGCCGAGCGATACCATCAGGAGCTGGCGGCTGAAATACCCGAAGTCGACGGCTTTTTAGGGGTGGGCCATTTTGATAATATTGTGGAATTACTCACGCATCTGGAAGCCACTGATGATATTGATCAGCAGCGCAAAGAAAAAAAACAAGATGAGCACCAGTATTTTGGCGATATTGATAAAGCCATTATTGAAGCCCGGCGTTATATCCGGGCCGGCACGGTGTCGACCTTTGTCCGCATCAGTGAGGGTTGCGATCACGGCTGTACCTATTGCGTGATTCCCAAGATCCGGGGTAAATACCGTAGCCGCCGCAGCCAGGAGATTTTTAATGAGCTGCAAGTCCTCCAGGAAAAAGGGATTAAAGAAATTGTACTGATTGGCCAAGACATTGCTCCCTATGGGTGCGATCTTGATGAAGGTTTTGACCTGCCCGAGCTGCTTAAAAAAATTGCTACCACGTTTGATTTCACCTGGATCCGGATGATGTATCTCTACCCGGAAGGGATCACCGACAAATTATTAGCAACTGTCAAACAGCATCCGGCGATCTGCCAATACTTCGATATTCCGCTGCAGCATCTCAATGATACGGTTTTAAAACGAATGGGCCGCAAGATGAGCTATGCACAGATCAGCGAGCTGATTGGCAAGATCCGTAAAACGCTACCTGACGCGGTGCTGCGAACATCAATTATCACCGGCTTTCCAGGCGAGACCGCGGATCAACATAACGACCTGATTAAAAAAATTAAATTGTTGCCTTTTGATCATTTAGGGGTATTTAAATATTCACAGGAAGAAAATACCCCGGCCGCTGAATTTGAACATCAAATTACTGAAGATGAAAAAGAACAGCGCTATAATGACATTATGATCACCCAGCAAACTATTTCACATGCCAATAAACAACGTTTTATCGGCAAAACCCTGCCCGTGCTGATCGAAGGTGCGGAAGAAGAGACTTACTTTGGCCGTTTTTATGGCGATGCCCCGGAAATCGATGGCACTGTATTTGTCGACAGCAATGATACCCCCTTAATAATCGGAAATTTTTATTCCGTTAAGATAGTCAATGCCTTAGAATATGATTTGATAGGAGATATTGAAAATGAATTTACCAAATAAGATTACCCTTGTCCGAATGGTCATGATTCCGTTCTTCATCGCAGCGTTACTGCTCGATTTTCCCTACCACCAGCCGATTGCTGCAGCCTTGTTTATTATCGCCTCGTTAACCGACAGTCTCGATGGTTATCTGGCCCGCAGCCGCAACCTGGTGACCGATTTTGGTAAATTTATGGATCCGCTGGCGGATAAATTGCTGGTCTGCTCAGCCCTGATCTGTTTTGTCCAGTTGGGTTCCGTACCGGCCTGGATGGTGATTATTATCATTGCCAGGGAGTTTGCCATCACTGGCTTGCGTTCATTAGCCGCCGCCGATGGGATTATCATTGCCGCCAGCAAATGGGGGAAGGCCAAAACAATTTCTCAAATGATCGCCATTATCCTGATGCTTTTTGGTAATTGGCCATTTTCACTGCTCAATTTTCCGGCGGCGACGATTATGATGTATGTTGCCACCCTGCTAACCTTATATTCTGGAATTGATTATATTATCCTGAACAAAAAAGTATTCCGTTCAATGTAAGGGACAAGCCCGCAATAATTAGCGATGTTTTAAACCGTTTAAACTGTGAAAGGAAATAAATAATGAAATGTGAATTGATTTCTGTCGGTACGGAGCTGTTAGTAGGTGATACCCTCAACACGAATGTCCAATTTCTATCCCGGGAGTTGTCCCTCCTGGGCATTCCCGTCTATTTTCATACCACCGTTGGCGATAATCCCAAACGTTTAGAAGAAGCGGTCAGCATTGCCTTTAACCGCAGTGATCTGATTATCACCACCGGGGGGCTGGGACCAACCCAGGATGATCTAACCAAAGAAGTGATTGCCGAGCTCTTTAATAAAAAGCTGATTCAGGATGAAAAAACCAAAGCCGATTTACTGCAGTATTTTGTCAACCGGGAATTTACGATGACCCCCAATAATCTTAAACAGACGTTTATCCCGGAAGGCGCTGAGATTTTATTTAATCCCTGCGGCACCGCCCCGGGGATCCTCTTAAAAGAACAGGGCCGGACCATTATCATGCTGCCGGGACCACCGCGTGAAATGACCCGGCTTTTTGAAGAAGCGGTCTTACCGATTTTAAAACAGGATCATAACCAGCTGGTGATCTCCCGCTATTATAATTTATCGGATATCGGCGAATCGGCGGCTGAAGACCGGCTGCTGGATCTGATCGATACCCAGGTCAATCCCACCATTGCTACCTATGCCAAGATGGGTGAGGTGCTGATCCGGATTACCGCCAATGGCAATGATGAAAATGAAATGAACGCCTTGCTTGATCACTACGAAGAGATTATGCTATCGCGTTTTGAAGACAATATCTTTTCATTTTCCAAGGAATCCCTCCAGATCACGGTGTGTAAATTATTATTGGAAAAAAATATCACCCTGGCTACCGCCGAATCCTGTACTGGCGGCTTAATTGCCTCTCAAGTGACCGAATACCCGGGTATTTCTAAAGTTTTTGGAACCGGTCTGGTGACCTATTCAAATGAAGCAAAAATAAATTTGTTGGGGATAAAAAAAGAAACCCTGGACGTTTATGGAGCAGTCAGCACCGAAACCGCCCGAGAAATGTGCGAAAACCTGCAAAAGCTTTCGCAGGCGATGCTCTCTGTTGCCGTTACCGGAATTGCTGGCCCCGATGGCGGCAGCCCGGAAAAACCGGTGGGACTGGTTTATATCGGGGTCTGTTTTGAGGGTAAAAGCGAGGTCTATCGCTTTCACTTTAATGGCGAGCGAAAAGTTGTCCAACAAAAAACAGCCAATAAAGTCTTTCATCTAATCCGCAAAACCATAGTTGACAAAGCCTGACAAAATAGATATAATGGCACAAGAACGAACGTTCTAATAAAGAATAGGATGGTTACAAATGGCTGAAAAATCAAAACCAAATAATGAAGAATTAACAGATAAACAAAAAGCTCTTGATGCGGCGCTGAAGAATATTGAAAGAAGTTTTGGCAAGGGAGCTGTGATGCGCCTCGGTGATGATGCGGCCAAATTAAACGTGGAAGTGATATCGACCTCCTCCATCGGTTTGGATATGGCATTGGGGGTTGGCGGGGTTCCCCGGGGACGGGTTGTGGAAATCTATGGACCGGAGTCTTCCGGTAAAACAACGATCGCCCTGCATATCATTGCCGAAGCCCAAAAAGCCGGTGGCAACGCCGCCTTTGTTGATGCTGAACATGCACTGGATCCCACCTATGCCAAAGCATTGGGGGTCGACATTGATAATCTGCTGGTAGCCCAACCGGATACCGGTGAACAGGCGATGGAAATTGTTGAAGCCCTGGTCAGAAGCAATGCCATCGACGTGGTCGTTATTGACTCCGTGGCCGCTTTGGTGCCCCGGGCGGAAATTGATGGTGAGATGGGTGATTCCCATATGGGTCTGCAGGCCCGACTGATGTCTCAGGCCCTGCGAAAACTGACCGGTGTCATTAAAAAATCAAACACCACCACGATCTTTATTAATCAGTTGCGGGAAAAAATCGGGGTCATGTTTGGTAATCCGGAAACAACCACGGGCGGAAAAGCCCTTAAATTCTATGCCTCGGTCCGAATCGATGTTCGTCGGATTGAATCTCTGAAAAAGGGGACCGAAATTGTCGGCAACCGGACCCGCGCCAAAATTGTCAAAAATAAAATTGCACCACCATTTAAACAGGCTGAATTTGACATCATGTACGGCAAGGGCATCTCGAAAGAAGGCGATCTGCTGGATGTCGGTGTTGATTTCGGGATCGTTGATAAGTCGGGTTCCTGGTTTTCATATAAGGAACAACGTCTGGGACAGGGCCGTGATAATTCAAAAGAATATCTGATGGCCAACCCTGAGGTTGCTGATGCCATTGAGAAAGAAATTCGTGCAAAGAATGCCGCCAGCAAGATTGTTGCGGAACCTGAAGAGATCGAAGAAAACATGATCGATGACGATGATCTCTTATAAAAAAATGAATTAATCAGGAAATCGATTCAAAAAAGAGCCTTTTCAGGGTTCTTTTTTTGATTTCTTAAAAATAACCCCTTTGAGTGACCTTTGTTTCTTGACACTATTTTCAAAAGAGTATAAAATATAGATCATGATGAGTAGATTAAAAACATAGCAA
>PGZR01000159.1 GCA_002841405.1 Firmicutes bacterium HGW-Firmicutes-4
ATATCATGAATATAGCCCTTGAAATCCGGATCTTTGGCCATCCGTCCAGCTTCCCGGACAATCGAATCGCGGCTCCGCATCTGGACATATTTACCCTGGTGAATAGCCAGCGCGCAAAAAGTACAATTACCGTAGCAGCCGCGGTTGGCGGTGATGCTGAACTTCACTTCTTCCAGCCCCGGCACACCGCCGACCTGATCGTAGGCGGGATGCCAGCGGTAGGTAAAGGGCAGATCATAAAGGGCATCAAACTCAGCCTGCGAAAGCGGCGGCTGAGGCGGGTTCTGTTGCAGGTAACGGTTGCCGGTGGGCTGCCGATAAATCCGCGGATCATGCGCATTGTTACTCTGGTAAATCAGCGCCGTGGCCCGGGCATAGGCCTGGGTATCTGCCATCACTTCCTCGGTGGTCGGCAGCAGGACTGCATCACCGGCTTCGGCCTCCCGGCTGATGACCGCGGTGCCTTTAATATGGGTCAGCTGGTCCACCGGGATGCCGGCACTTAAGCCTTCCGCAATCTCAATCATTGCCAGTTCGCCCATGCCGTAAACCAGCAGATCGGCCCGGGAATCAAAGAGAATCGGCCGTCGGACCTTTTCCTGCCAGTAATCATAGTGGGCAAAGCGGCGCAGACTGGCCTCGATGCCGCCGATGATCAGCGGGATTTCCCCGAAATTTTCACGGATCTTACCACAATAAACAATGGTCGCCCGGTCCGGTCGCAGTCCGGCCTGGCCGCCGGGGGCGTAGACGTCCTCGCGACGGCGCTTTTTGTTCACCGTGAAGTGGTTCACCATTGAATCGAGGTTGCCAGCGGTGACCAGAAAGCCCAGCCGGGGGGCGCCCAGCTGGTTAAAATCGGCGTTTTCCTGCCAGTTGGGTTGGGCGATGATGCCCACCGAAAAACCCCGGGCCTGGAGCACCCGGCCGACGATGGCCGCCCCAAACGAGGGGTGATCGACATAGGCATCGCCAGTCACGAGAATAAAATCGCATTGGTCAATGCCCTGGGCGCGCATCTCTTTTTTGGACATCGGCAGAAAACCCTTATTTTCTTTGGGCGAGGTATCGACGCGGGCTTTTTTGCCGGCATCGTTAATTGACTTATTCATTCATACCCTTTCTTAATAATTTTTCACATCTATTTATCACAAACCGCTAAAAAGATCTTCCTAAAAAAGTTTAAAATAAACCGGAAAGTTGATCAGGATGATGGCAAAAACAACCATAAAAAAGGTCTGGTTGAGTTCGATGGTCATGCCGATGGTGTCGCCGGTCATGCCGCCGATTTTGTGCTGCAGATTTTTCATCAACAGCAGCGCCGGCAGCAGGCTGATCACAGCGGTCAGCAGGCCGGGCAGGCCCAGGATCAGGGTGGCATACCCCAGTAATAAGACCAGATAAATAATAAAATGGTGGAGCTGGGTCATTTCCACAAAGCGTTTGCCCAAACCGCCGCCACCCGGGGCGTAGCTGGAAAAACAGGTGGACATGATCGCCATCGTCCGGCCGAACACCGGCATCACCAGCAGGGCAGTGCTGTATTCAGGCAGGATAATGGTATAACTCATCCAATTGGTTAAAATGATCAAGATCAGACCGATGGCGCCAAAGGCTCCCAGCCGGCTGTCTTTCATGATTTCCATCATCTTTTCCCGGTCCCGGGCTGAGAACAGGGCGTCGGTGGTATCGGCAAAGCCGTCCAGATGGAGACCACCGGTGAGCCAGATATAGACAATCACCATCAGCAGCGCCTGGAGCTGGACAAAGTGGATCAATGAGAATAAAACCGCGGCCCCCCACAAGATGAAACCAATAAAAACCCCCACCAGGGGGATTAAGATCATCGATTCATAAAATTCCTCGGCACTGACATCCGCAAGCTTGATCGGAATCCGGGTAAAAAAAGAAATTGCTATTAAGATTTTTCGCATGCTGTTCTCCAAATTAAAAATAGATCCAGGTTGGTTTAACCCAGAAAAAAGAAAAGCATGAATTTGCATTCATACTTTATGCGGCCATTGTTTATGAATTTTCGTTTTTTAAATGAATATCATTATCTTAACTTAAACTTCATCCACAAAATCAAAACGATTTTCAATCAGTTGTTTTAATTGTTCAACTGCTTTCTTCTCGTCATCACCATTAGCTTCTATTTGTATCTCGTCGCCCTTTTGGACTGCTAAAATCATTACACCCATAATGCTTTTGGCATTAACCCGGGTTGCGTCTTTTTTGATATAGATTTCGCTTTTGAAATTATTAGCTTTTTGCACAAACAGAGAGGCTGGTTTTGCATGGAGTCCGGCCTTGTTATTAACGACTACTTTATCAACTATCACTATAATCCACCCCTTTACTATAAAATTCCCCTATGGTACTATTATAACCTCACCCTGCTATTTTAGCAAGCAAACGACTTTTATTTCTTTTTAACTTGTCAAATCTTTTTTTAAGTTTTATAATGTATGATATGTAAAATGAGATTAACACTTTGCGGAGGTGAAAAGAATGAAAGTTACTAAAGATATGGGCATCTTAGATGCTGTTAACGCATATCCGGATTCTGTCAACGTATTCCAGGCTTATGGAATGCATTGCTTTGGTTGTATGGCAGCTCGTTTTGAAAGTATTGAAGAAGGTGCATTGGCCCACGGGATTGATGTAGACGTATTAATTAAATCAATTAATGACGCATTAGACGCGGTTGATTTGACAAAATAGTTTCGATACAAAACAGGCAACGTATTTTAATCAATACGTTGCTTTTTTTATTTAATTTATTTTTTTAACAATTCCCTCTTGAAATCACCAGGGATAATTGTTACAATAATCTGAATCGAATAGTTACGATAGAGGTGCGGACTTTAAGATTAACGGCGGTGACCATGGCTAATGGGTTGAAACGTTGTGAAAGGAAAGCTCGCCGAAGGACAAAGTTTTGCCAACCTTTTCCTGGGCTTACTGTTAAGAGCAGTGAGACTGTCATCATTTTTAATGATGGAGTGCTATCTAAAACCCAATGGAATCTCTTTTTGAGTGTTTTCTTTGTTTTTTAGCCGGTACCCGTTACCGGCTTTTTTTTAATTTCAAATGGAAAATTGCGAAACAGATAAACGGCCGTGAGCTTCGCTGTTATGAATTTCGCAATTAACTATAATTTCAATTTTTGGAGGTACTATGAAATCTTATAATGTTGCAGTCGTTGGCGCCACCGGTATGGTGGGACAGAAAATGCTTCAGGTCCTGGCGGAACTTAAATTCCCGGTCAATAACCTGTATCCGATGGCATCCAAACGATCGGCTGGTAAAGAAATCATTTTTAATGGAAAACCCTACGTGGTTCAGGAGCTTTGTGACGAAGCCTTTGACCAGGAGATTGATATTGCCCTGTTCTCAGCCGGTGGCGACACCAGCGAACGGTTTTCACCAGTGGCTGCCGCCAAAGGTGTCATCGTCATTGACAACAGCAGTGCCTTCCGGATGGATCCACTCGTACCACTGGTGGTGCCTGAAGTTAACCCGGAAGATCTGGACTGGCACGGCAACATCATTGCCAATCCCAACTGCTCCACCATTCAGGCGGTCGTGGCGTTAAAACCCCTCTATGATGCCTTCGGCATTGACCGGATTGTCTATTCCACCTACCAGGCCGTTTCCGGTTCCGGAGTTAAGGGCTATGCCGATCTGGAAGGCGGGATCAAGGGCGAAGCCAATGCTTTCTATCCCCACCCGATTGCCTATAACGTGCTGCCCCACATCGACTCCTTCCTGGACAACGGCTACACCAAAGAAGAAATGAAGATGATCAACGAAACCCAGAAAATCCTCCATGACGACCGCCTGCGGATCACCGCCACCACCGTCCGGGTACCGGTTTTCTACAGCCACAGTGAAAGCATTAACGTGGAACTGAAAAAACCGTTTGAGCTGGACTCGATCCGCTATATCTATAGCAACGCCCCGGGGATTATCCTCCAGGATGATCCGGCCAACAACGTCTACCCGCTGGCCCGCACCGCTGAAAACACCGATGAGGTCTACGTCGGCCGGTTGCGCCGGGATTTCAGTGTCGACAACGGCCTGAACCTCTGGGTCGTCGCCGACAACATCCGCAAAGGCGCCGCCTCCAACGCCGTCCAGATCGCCTTCGAACTGATTAAACGCGGCTTGATCTAGACTCGTAAATCAAGGTTATGCTCTTTAGAACAATTATATTAGAACACTAACCCAGTACCGACAATTGTTACATCATGTTGTACGCATCGGGGCGAACAGGTTGATAAACCTGTCCGATCCTGCGCGAAGGCAACGAGCCAATCATAAGCTTGCTTATAGTTGGCGACTGCCCGCGACCAATGCGAAAAGAGCGCAGCGAATTTCGCATGGCGCAGCGAACAACAGATTAACAATTGGTCGGTACGGTATCTCACACAAACCTCAAAACCCCAAAACCACAATCAAAGGAGATTGAAATGAGTATTTTTACAGGAAG
>PGZR01000160.1 GCA_002841405.1 Firmicutes bacterium HGW-Firmicutes-4
TAATGGCATTTCCCGGGGCAGAACCACCCGGGAAAAACCAAGTTCCTGAAAAAACAACACTCCTTCTACGCCATAAACAGAAGCCTGGGTGCTGGTCTGGAGTTTGAATTCGGGAAAATAATGGCGGATCAAATAGATTAATCCCATATCCTGAACGATCAGACCATCCAGATTAAGGGTTTTCAGAAAATTAAGGGTGCTGACTAATTCGCTCATTTCACAGTTTTTTATTAATATATTTAAGGTGACGTAGACTTTCACCCGATGCTGATGACAAAGGGTGACCGCCGCTTTTATTTCTTCATCTGTCATATTTTCAGCATTACGACGAGCATTAAAAGATTTGCCGCCAAAATACACTGCATCCGCCCCGCCGTTGATGGCCGCAACGACCGCTTCCATTGTTCCGGCCGGTGCCAGCAGTTCTGGTTTTTTATTCATTCTTACCTCATGTTCTTATTAATCGATGTTTCACGTAACTTCTATGCAATTGATTATTATAACATATGTAGATAAAATAAAGAAGATTTGATATTCTTTTTCGTCCTTTAATTCATTTATTACCAATCGCCTTATTAATCTTGAAAAATCAGGGTAAAAAAAGTATTATAACTTAATGGATTTAATTGCAAACTGAAAAGAGGAGATGAGTCATTAATGAAAATTTCAATCTTAACCTTGGGAACCCGTGGCGATGTTCAACCTTTTGTCGCCCTGGCACAAAAAGCGCTGGAAAAAGGGCATCAGGCCGTCATCTGTACCGGAAGAACATTCAAGCCATTTATTGAAGAAGCTGGCATCGAATTTAAAGAAGCTGCCAGTGATCTGATGGCGATGCTGGAAACCGAGGAAGGACAAATGGTTTTCAAACATGCTCTGCACCATCCATTTCGCACCAAAAAGTATCTGGATGAAGTGGTCAATCCGGCCTTTAGACAAACCCTCGATCAGTTCTATGATGCTGCCCAGGGATCTGATGTGATCCTCTATCATCCCAAGGCTTTCGGTGCTCCGGATATTGCCGAAGTTCTCGACATTCCCTGTATCAGTATTCCCCCGGTGCCGATTACCTTTCCGATTGATGAATTTCCCAACCTGGCTATCTCGCCAACCAAAAATCTCGGAAAGCGATTGAATCTCTGGACCTATTCGGTGATTGCCCAAGCCGAGCGTTCGAGTATCAATGAGGTCAATGATTTCCGACAAAAAACCTTGCATCTGCCCAAACGTAAAAGCGGACTCTACACCTTTTCCCTAAATGGTCAAGTCATCCCGATCATTTATCCGATCAGCAAGGCCTTATTTCCAGAAGTCACAAGCTGGGAGGGTCGGGTTCTGACACCTGGATTTTTTTATCTTGATTCCCAAACAGAGCACCTCGATTCGACATTAACTGCCTTTTTAAACTCGGGACCAGCACCGATTATTATCTCGTTTAGCAGTATGCCCCTTAAAGCTCCAAAACAATTTAAAAACCATCTACAGGAAGCCCTTCATGCTACCCATCAGCGGGGCATCCTTTTATCTGGCAACAGCGGCATTCACTTTGATGAGAATAAGCATCTGCTGACCATCAATGCCGCGCCCCATTCATTGTTGTTTCCCCATGGCAAAGGGATCGTCCATCATGGCGGCGTGGGAACCATGGCGGCGGCCATCAAAAGCGGTAAACCGCAGCTGATTATCCCCTTTTCGGTGGATCAACCCTTCTGGGCCAACCGCCTCTATCAACAGGGGTATGCCCTAAAACCACTGAAGGAAACCCAGGTCACAACACAAGCGCTGATCCAACGCTTCCTTCAGTTTGACGAAGAGGCTGTCCAATCAAATGCTCATAAACTGAAAGCCATTATCGATCAGGACAATGGAACTGAAACCGCCCTTACTTTTATCGAGAACCATTGCCGTAAAAACAACCATTGAAGCAGCGATAGTGGGAGCATCAACTGTTGGCATGAAAAAAGCAGCTCCGGTTCTTCACCCGAGCTGCTCAATGATTCGCTATTATTTCGCCAGTTTATTCAATATGATAATCCTCATAGCCTCTTTTGACTTTTTTGATTTGGGTATAGGTTCGTTTCATACCAATCGACTGGATCACTAAAAATAAACCAAATATACCAAAAGCAGCACCAACAAGCATCACGATAATGGTTGCTGGGCCCATCGGATTGATAAAGGCATAAATACCAAACCCAATCAATGCTACACCCATGACGATTTTAACAATTCTGCCTACCTTCCCGGAATTTGCCGAAATAATCAACAGAAAGATTCCGGTAATGATGGCCCAGATGCCGATGATGATGATAAAAAATGCCACAATCACATTGGGTACCAGTAAGAAAATTGCGCAAATGATCAGATCAAAGATGCCTCTTCCTAAACTGAAGCCCATCTCGGCACCATATTTGTACCGCATTACCAATGCCGAAACAATATAAATGATGCCCATGATTCCCCGATACACTCCAAAAATAAAAACCAGCAGGGTTATGGCCTGATTGCTGAAAAAGATCGCAAATATGCTTAGTGCAATAAAACACAACCCATCCAACAACATCAGCCACCACTTGCCATAAGACCGTTCCAGCATATCAATGCCCAGGGATTTTGCTTCACTTTGATTCATATGATAACCTCCATCATTTCTTTGTGGCTATTTTTATCATTATTCTTTTTCCAGTGCTGCCACAACCCGATCAAAGACCTGACCGGCCCGCAGTTTAACCGGATTACAGGCGGTTACTTCATCACGATGATGTTTTTTGATGTAATCACAATCCAGACTGCCAAACTCTTTCTCGAATTCTTCGACTAAAAGCTTTGCTGCTCGCGTCATTTTAGCCTGGTCTGATGGTCTTTCTTCAGTGTATAAAGCGCCCAGGGCCGCCAATGATCCCGAAAAGGCGCCACAGGTTTTCTCAGAATAAAATCCGGCTCCAAATCCCTGTAGCATCCGAAAGCTTTCCGGCGGCAGATTCAAATCATATCTTTCGTTGGCCGAACGAAGCAGTACCTCGGCACAGTTCATATGATACTGAGGTTGTTCTTCAACTGGTTTGTCTTTTCCAAAAGCATTATAAATCTCAACATATTTTTCCATCTTTTCCTCCACATATTTTTTAGCGTTATAACAAGGATACGTCGTAGTTATACTTAAGATTATTTTACCACGATGCACCCCATTTAGCTAAACAAAATTGATGAGGCGGATGTATTTTTTGATTTAATAAATTCTATAAACTGCTTTTCAGTTTTTCCACCATATCAAGTCGTTCCCAGGGCAGATCTAGATCGGTCCGGCCAAAATGACCATACGCCGCTGTTTGTTTATAAATAGGTGCTCTTAAGCCCAGGTTCTTGATAATCGCGGCTGGTCTGAGATCAAAATGTTTTTCGATTAAAGCAATAATCTTGTCATCTTCAATTTTTCCGGTGCCAAAGGTGTCCACATAAATTGAAACGGGTTTGGCCACGCCGATGGCATAGGCTAATTCCACTTCGCATTTATCTGCCAGACCGGCGGCAACGATGTTTTTTGCCACGTGTCGGGCTGCATAGGCTCCGGATCGATCCACCTTTGTGGGATCTTTTCCCGAAAATGCCCCACCACCATGACGGCCATAACCACCATAGGTGTCGACAATAATTTTACGGCCAGTTAAACCGCAATCTCCCTGAGGTCCGCCAATGACAAAACGTCCGGTGGGATTAATGAAGTATTTGGTGTCGGCATCCAATAAGTTAGGATCAATTACTACCTTGACGACTTTTTCAATCATATCTTTCTCAATCGTTTCTGACGAAACATCGGCACTATGCTGAGTCGAGATTACCACCGTATCAATACGGGTGGGTACCCCATCATCATACTCTACGGTTACCTGTGTTTTACCATCCGGACGTAAATAATCAACGATTTTTTCTTTGCGGATATCTGTCAGTCGTTTAGCCAGCTGATGGGCCAGCGAAATCGGTAACGGCATTAATTCTGGGGTTTCATTGCAGGCAAAACCAAACATCATCCCCTGATCGCCAGCACCGGTAGCCAGATCGGCTTCACTCGCTTCGCCTTTTCGGGATTCCAGACCTACATCGACACCCATGGCAATATCGGCCGATTGTTCATCAATGGCGGTAATCACTGAACAGGTATCGCAGTCAAAACCATATTTTGCGCGATCATAGCCAATTTCACGAACGGTCGCCCGAACGATTTTGGGAATATCGACATAGCAAGATGTGGTAATCTCGCCGGCAACCAAAACCAGGCCGGTCGTAACAAGGGTTTCGCAGGCTACCCGAGCCATTGGATCCTGTTCAAAAATTGCATCCAGAACGGCATCAGAAATCTGGTCAGAAATCTTATCAGGATGGCCTTCAGTAACCGATTCTGAGGTAAATAATTTTTTCATTGTGTTCTCCTTTTTAATAGCGTAATGTCTATTTACCTGATAACCTTAATCGCGAAAAAAGCCTCGT